>JAYVYJ010000067.1:0-18198 GCA_043784465.1 Hyphomicrobiales bacterium | reverse complement strand
CCCGCGCGAGCCGATCGCGCTCATCAATCCCCAGATCGTCTGGTCGTCCGACGCGCGCAACGTCTACGAGGAGGGCTGCCTGTCGATTCCCGATTATTACGAGGAGGTCGAGCGGCCCGCGAGCGTGCGCCTGACGTTCATGGACCGCGAGGGCAAGCCGCAGGAGCGGCTGGCCGAGGGACTGTTTGCGACCGTCGTGCAGCACGAGATCGATCATCTCAATGGCGTCCTTTTCATCGACTATCTGTCGAAGCTAAAGCGCGACCGGGTCGAGAAGAAATTCGCGAAGATCGCGCGGCGGGACGATGGCAAGGGGCGGTTATGAAGATCGACGCGCGCGCTCTGATTGTCGACAAGGACGAAAAATTGCGCCTCGTAAACCGTCCGACCGAGGTCGCGCCGCTCTACGAATCGAAGGAAGACTACGAAAAGGCGCTCGCCGACCATTCCGGGCGCATCGCGCGCGGTCACGAACGGCTCTTCGCCGCCGGGCGCAACGGTCTGCTGATCGTCTTTCAGGGCATGGACACGTCCGGCAAGGACGGCGCCATCAAGCATGTGATGAGCGCCGTCAATCCGCAGGGCTGCCGGGTCGCTTCCTTCAAGCAACCTACGCCGTTGGAAAAGGCCCATGATTTCCTGTGGCGCGTGCAGCCGTTTCTGCCCGAACGCGGCGCGATCTCCGTTTTCAACCGCTCCCATTACGAGGCCGTGCTGATCGAGCGCGTGCATCCGAGGCTGCTGGCCGCCGAGGGCGAACCACGCCCAAAGGACCTCGACGCGTTCTTCGACACGCGGTTTCGCGCGATCCGCGAGTTCGAGCGCCATCTGGTCGAGAACGGGACGGCGGTGGTCAAAATCTTCCTGCACATCTCCAAAGCAGAACAAAAGAAGCGCCTGCTGGAGCGGCTCGACGACACGGAGAAAAATTGGAAAGCCTCGATGGCGGACGTCGAGGAGCGCGGCTATTGGAAAGATTACCAGCACGCTTACGAACAGGCGCTGTCGGGCACCAGCGTCAAACAGGCGCCGTGGCATGTGGTGCCGGGCGACGACAAGAAAAACGCACGGCTTTATGTCGGCGGCATCCTGTTCGACGCGTTCGAAAGCCTGAACCTGGAGGCGCCCAAGCCCAACGCGCAACGGCGCCAGGAACTAAAGGCGATACGCGAAAAGCTGGCGGGTTGATGGGCCTACTTAATCAGCGGCTTTAGCAGCGCGTCGAAATCCTCCATCGTCAATTCGCCGCCATAGGTCTTGCCGTCAATGACGAAAGTCGGCGTACCCTGCACCTTGACGACCTTGTTGGCCGTCTCCGTGATCGCGCGCACCTTGGCGATCAGATCATTGTCCTTGAGGCAGGCCATCGCCTTCTCGCGCGCCAGGCCAGTCGGGCGCAATGACGTCAGTAGCGGCTCCAGCGGATTATCGACGAAAGCCCATTTGTCCTGCGTGGCGAACAACAGTTCGATGGTGGCCATGGCCTTGTCGTCGCCCACGCAGCGCGCCAGCGTGAAAGCGGCGACGTCGAGCGGATTGCGCGAGAATTCGCGCATCAGATAGCGAACCTTGCCGGTGTCGACGTAAGCCGCCTTGAACTTGGGCAAGATGTTCTTGTCGAAGGCCGCGCAATGCGGGCAGGTTACGGAGGCGTATTCCACGATCGTCACGGCGGCGTCGGCGGGACCGGAACTTAGCTCCGGCAAAGGGCCCGACTTTAGCACCTGCGTCATGTCCGCAGCGCCTTCAGGCGTCGGAGCGGCCAAAGCGGAATTAGCGCCAAAGGCGAGCATCAGCAGGACAACGCAAAGTTTCATGGACGGCGGTTCCTTGCCCGAGGTCGCGGTTATGTGCCGCCTTTCCTGTGCGGAGGCAAGACTCAGGCGGGATATCCGATGGTATGCGCGAACAGCACCCGCCTACCTGCCCTCAACGGCAGCTTTTTGGCGAGCGAAGGGCGGTCGCTGTCGTGAAACCATGCCGCAAGACCGGCTCCGGCGGCGAACAAATAGACATTGGCCGCCACGATCCCACAATCCACAAGATAATACGCCTTGCGCGTCTCGTCGTCGCCGATGGCGGTCTCGGGGGAAACCTGGGCCAACCGATCCGCGTCCGCGACATAGACGAGCCGCACCGGCGCCAGATCGCCGCTGCGCGGCAGGCCCTGCGCCGGGACGATTGGTCGCAGGTCTTCCGAGACGATAGGCGCCAGCCAGGCGTTGTGCGGCTCGTAGAGATAGGTTCCCTGTTCCAGCGTGACGTAGACGTCGATCTCCTGCGCGTGGCTAGCGGTGGCGTCGGCGACGACCGGCGCCGGCGCCGCGCCGGACGGGTGCTTGACGCCGTGGTTCACGCCGCTCGCGGCCCACAAGAGATCGGACATCGTTTGCGGGGTCAGCGGGCGCGACGAAAACTGGTGCTGGGAACGACGAAGATGAAACGCGTCGCGCAACGATCCCAGCGCCTCCAGCCGGGGCGGCGGCAGCGCGATGGGGGGAAAATTATCCCCCGCGACAGCGTTTCGTTTCGGCATGGCTCCCCCGCGGGGCCGGAAGACGCGTCGCGCCCAACATCGGCCATTCCTGCGACAACTCTGTGGCGGGCTTGAGAGTTCCCGCTCAGCCCGAGATTGTCGCAGGCCCATCCGGGTGAGTCGCCAATTCGATCTGCCGCTTGTGAAACGCTTTGAGCGTCGACCGATGGCCTATGGAGACCAGCGTCGAATGGGGCAGCGCGCTCGCCAGCACGCGATAGATCGCATTCTCGCTGGCCTCGTCGAGCGAGGCGGTCGCCTCGTCCAGGAACAGCCAGTCGGGCTTGGCGAGCAGCGCGCGCGCGATCGCTAGGCGCTGTTGCTCGCCGCCCGAAAGCCGCATCTGCCAATTGTCGTTCTCCTCCAACTGATCGGCGAGCGCGGGCAGGCCGACGTCGAACATGGCCTGTTTGAGCGCGCCAGGCGCATAGACGTCCGGTTCGAACGGATAGGCGAGGGCGTTCTTGAGCGGGCCGATGGGGATGTAGGGCCGTTGCGGCAGCAGCATCAGTTTTGCGTGCGCGGGCTGCAAGATTTCACCCTTGCCGTAGGGCCACAGGCCGGCGATGGCGCGAAACAGCGTCGACTTGCCCGAACCGCTAGGCCCCATCACGAGGGTAGGCTCCTGCGGGGCGAGCACGAGATTGCCGATACGCGCCAGCTTGCGCCCGTCGGGAAGATTGAGTTCGAGGTCGGGGATCGCCAGCGCCTCCGCCGGGCCGGCCCGCGCGTCAACGCGGGGGATGGCCGACCACGCGGCCTGAGTTCGCGCGAAGGCCTCGTCGAACGAGGTGAGGCGGGCGATGGTGGCGCTGAAATCTGCGAGGCCGATGTAATTGTCGACGAAGAAATTCATCTGGCCGTTGACGTTGCTGAACGCATCCGCCGCCTGATTGAATACGCCGAACGATACTTTTTTGGCGTAGTAGAACGGCGCGATGATGATGTAGGGCATCAGCCCCGAAATGTTGCCGTAAAACCGCAGGAACGCCAGCAGCCTCACGCGCAGTCGAATGATGGCCTGCACGGTGTCGAACACGTCCTGAAACACTTCGCCCGCGCGGTTGATCTCGCGCGCCTCGCCTTTCAGCAACGCGATCTGCTCGCCGTATTCGCGGATGCGCGCGAGGTCGAAGCGGAAGTTGGCCTCCACCGCCTGCTGCCTGAAGTAAAGTTTCGAAAGCTTGCGTCCGATGATCTGCGTGATCCCCGTGGCGATCACCGCGTAAAGCGTGGCGACCCAGAACAACAGGCCGGGGATCTCCACGCCGAAGATCGGAGCGTTCATGTTGGCCGAGAGAGTCCACAGGATGATGGAGAAGGCGACGAGGTTGGTCGCCGCCGAGATCACCTGGATGGAGTAATTGTAGATGCCCGCGTTGCCGGAATTTGAGCCGGTGCCCGCGCCGTTGATGAAGGCGCCGACGTCCTGACTGATGCGCTGGTCGGGGTTGTCCGCCGTGTGGCCGCCCAGCGCAAGCTTGTAGTGCATGGAGTTCATCAGCCAGCGCGCCGTGTAGGACGCGGTCATCCAGCGCCGCCATTGCAGCACAAAATTCGCGGCGATATAATATTCGATCATCAGCGAGACGATCAGCACCGCGGCGAGGGGTAAAAATACGTAGCCAAGCTGATACCAGAACGCGACGCGATGCTCCTCGTCGGCGACGCGGATCGCCTCGCCGAACGCGTTCTGGAAGAAGTTGAGCCGGACGCTCAGTGCTACCTGGAACTGGTTGATAAGGATCAAGAAGACGATACAGATCCGGCCGTAAATGGACTGGCGCATCAGGATGCGGCCAAGGCCCAGCGGGCGGAACGCGATGGGCGTCCGCGCCTCGAAGAACGGATCGGCGATCCGCATCATCCGCTGCACGAAGGGAACGTAGGAAACCAGCGTCAGCGCGACGACGAACAAGGCGGTGGCGATGGGCAGGTAGCGCGGCGGCGCATAGAGGCCAAGCGAGTCGGGCCACATTCCCAGCGCCCCGGCGAGCGTCACGGCCCCAAAGGCCGCCGTCTCCACCGCGAACAGTTCCGCCATGATCTTGAGGAAGGTCGGCAGACGGATCGAAGGCCAGGAGGCCGCCGCGCCCAGCCCCGAGGCCACGCCCAGCCCCAATATCATGCCATCCTTTTGATACCCGCCCACCACGAGGGCCAGAACCGCGAACAGACCGAGCAGCGTAACGCGCATGAAAATCCTGGGGCCAAAGTCCAAATCGTCGATCCGCGTTAGCAGACCGGGCAGGGCAAAAAAAGAGCCGGTTTTAAACGCCCAGCGCCGCCAGCCGCGCCGCCTTCAGCCGCGCAAAATCGTCTCCCGCATGATGGGAAGAACGCGTCAGCGGCGAGGAAGAGACAAGCCCGAACCCCTTGGCCGCCCCGACCTCCGCAAATCCCAAAAACTCCTCGGGCGTCACATAGCGCGCAACGGCATGGTGCTTCGGCGTGGGTTGCAGATATTGGCCGATGGTGAGGAAATCGACATCGGCCGAGCGCAAGTCGTCCATTACCTGCAACACTTCGTTGCGGAGCTCGCCCAGGCCCACCATGATTCCCGATTTGGTGAAGATCGTCGGGTCGAGTTCCTTGACGCTCTGCAAGAGGCGCAGCGAGTGGAAATATCGGGCTCCGGGGCGCACGGTCAGATACTTGCCCGGCACGGTCTCCAGATTATGGTTGAACACGTCCGGGCGCGCTGCGACGACGACCTCCATCGCGCCGGGCTTGCGCAGAAAATCCGGGGTAAGCACTTCAATCGTCGTCTGGGGGGCGGCGCTTCGGATCGCCGAAATCACGGCGGCGAAGTGGGCCGCGCCGCCGTCGGCGAGGTCGTCGCGGTCGACCGAGGTGACGACGACGTGGGCAAGGCCGAGCTTGGCGGTCGCGTCGCCGACGCGCGCGGGTTCGTCGGCGTCAAGTGGGCCGGGCAGGCCGGTCGCGACATTGCAGAACGCGCAGGCGCGCGTGCAGATTTCGCCCATGATCATAAAGGTGGCGTGCTTCTTCTCCCAGCATTCCCCGATGTTGGGGCATCGCGCTTCTTCGCAGACGGTGGTGAGCTTGTGCGCGCGCACGAGGTCGCGGGTCGCGCCGTATCCGGCCGAGCCGGGGGCCTTGGCGCGAATCCAGTCCGGTCGGGCCGGCTTGGGATTGTCGGGCCGATGCGCCTTCTCGGGATGGCGCGGGCGCGGGTCGGAGTCGAGGATGTTGAGAACGCGGGTCATGGCGCAGTGTATATCATGGCGCGGGGCGGGCAGGGAAAGGGGGCGCGTCAGTTCCGCAGGGCGCCGAGCCTGCTCTCGCTACGCTTCACGAGGTTAAGAATGTGGTGCTCGGTCGGAAAGGGATGACAAAGGGTCGCCTTTGTCGTTACGCCGTCGGCAATCCAACTTCTGGCCAAGTCGAAGACGTTCGAGCGGCAATCGAAAAATTTTCCGCACTCTGTCTCCTATGCGCGCGGCGCCCAGCGGCGATTGAGACGCGAATGGTTAGCCCGTCACCTCCAGCGACACCGCATCCCGCCGCCGCCACGAAAGCTTCTGCGCCTCGACATTCGAGAACAGAAGGATGTGCGAGATCAGCCCCCGCTCGTCGAATCTCAGGACGTCGTAACCAGAGAATCCCAGGTTGCCCAGGCCATCGACCAACTGCCATTCGGCGAGCGCGCCCGCGACCCAGCCAATCATGTTATTCATCCGAAACGAGCCCCCCGGTATCCGTACTTGGAAGCCCCGCAAATGTTCCGCCACTTCGGCCAGTCCGCGGCGCGTTTTCATCGGGTTCTCGAACAGGATGTCCTCGGTCAAGCTTTGCCTGAGCCTGTGTTCGCGGTCGACGTCCGGGATCGGCGACCAGGCGGCCAGATAGAGATCATATGTCTTAACGCGGGTGTCCAACATGCGCTGTGCTCCTTCGGGAACTGGATATATCCGCCTACAGATCGACGGCAATTCGGACCGGAAATGGGCCGATGCGCCTGCGGGCTACGAGATGAGGGGCACACAAAGCAGTGAAGCGTCGGTCAGTGCGATGAACACTTTCGAAAAGTTGACCCACAAAGTCCGTGCTTCGCGCAAATCGCCTCGGCTTCTTCAAGTGAATTCGTCTCGCCCCGCGCGACCTCTGCGTCCTCTTCATGGAGGTCGGCGAGTTCTTCCTGTGTCAGGACGATGACAGATCCTTCGCAGCTGGCGAACTCTAGTAATTTCGTCCTGCTGGTTGTCCGGCAGCTTGGAGGCGACGGCGAAGGCTTGTTTGAGAATTTCCGTCACCCGGTGGACCCCAAAGAAAAGCCCTTACCCGCCCCACCAGTCTGCCACGCTTTTGTAGCACAAATTAAGCAGCATTTCGAAGCCGATCTCCGGCATCCGCAACGCCCCGTGGGTGGCGACGAACTCAGTCGCCTATTCGCCCTCGCCGTCGCGTAAGAACACTTCCGCCGCCATAACGTCCTGATGCAGCACCGCATATCGTCTCAGGGTCGCCAGCGTCTGGTATTCCGCGTTTTTCGCGCCGAGATCTTTGTGGGCGCTGCGGGGGCTCAACACCTCGAACAAAACGGCAGGTTCGCTCATCGACGTCGCTGTATTGTCGGCGGGAGAGCAGACCACCATTGCGTCGGGATAGCGAATGGTCGTCTCGGTGCGGATTTTCAGCTCGCTCCCCAGTACGAAGCAGGGACCGCCGCGCAGTCGCGCGTGCAGCCTACCCATCACGTTCGCCTAAATCCGCGCATGCGCCTGCGTCCCGCCGGTCATCGCCTCGGCGACGACGCCCTCGAACTCGTAGCGCCATTCCTGCCGCTCCTCCCAATCAAGGAAGGCGGCCACGGAAAGCGGCTTTGGCATAGCGGACATAACGACGCCTCCGGACGCAAATATGCGCCCAAGCCCCATTCAACTCAACCTGCCCGCACCAGTCCTGCAATGAAGAACCCGTCCGTCCCCGAGCTGAGCGGATCGAGCCGCAGCCCCGGCCCCAAAGTCGAAGCGAACGCCTCCAGCTTCGGCAGTCCCGCCGCGCGCGCCATCGCGCCTGCATCCAGCGGCAGATAGTCCGCGTGCGCCTCCAGAAACGCCTGCACCCTGTCCTCGTTCTCCGCCTTGAAAACCGAGCAGGTCACATAGACGATGCGCCCGCCAGGCTTCACGTAACGCGCCGCCCGCACGAGCACCGCCGTCTGGTCTTTGATGCGCTCCTCCAGCGCGCCGGGCCGGATGCGCCATTTGGCGTCCGGATTGCGCCGCCACGCGCCCGAACCCGTGCAAGGCGCGTCCACGAACACGAGGTCGCAGCGGCCCTCCAGCGAGGCCACGGGATCGGCGGCGCCCTTGGGATGGCGCACCTGCACATTTCGCGCGTCCGAGCGCTCCAGCCGCGCGTAGAGCGGCGCGAGGCGGCGGCCGTCGTCGTCGGTGGCGTAAACCTGGCCCTTGTTGGCGAGCATCGCCGCCAGCGCCAGCGTCTTGCCGCCGGCGCCCGCGCAGAGGTCCAGCACCTGCGACCCCGGCGCGGCGCCGCTCAGCAACGCCGCCAGTTGCGAGGCTTCGTCCTGCACCTCCACCTGACCTTTGACATAGGCCGCCTCGGCGGTCAGCGCCGGGCCGCGGCCGTCGGCCTTCAGCGGCAGGCGCAGCCCCAGCGGCGAAAGCGGCGTCGGTTCGGGCCGGAGATGGGCTAGCGAGACCAGCGCCTTCTCGCGCGTCCAACGCAACGAATTGACGCGCAGGTCCACCGGCGCGCGCGCCGCCAGCGCCGCGCCCGCCGCCGCCGCCCGGTCGCCGAAACTCTCGGCGAAGGCGGGGCCAAGCCAGTCGGGATAATCGCCGCGCACCGCGTCGGGGGCGCCCTCGGGCGCGGGCGCGGCGAGCCGGGCGCGCTCCCCGTCGTTCAGCGGCGCCGGCCCATGCGCGCCGCCGTCGAACAGGCCCGCAATCTCGTCGAGGCTGAGGCCCCGCGCGCCCGCCAGCGCGCCCAGAACATGAGCGCGCGGGCTGTCCTCGCCGAGCGCAAATGCCGAGGAGCGTTTGCGGCGCAGCGCGTCAAAGACAAGGCTCGCCATATTCGCCCGGTCTCCCGAGCCTGCGAATCGATGGGCGAGGCCCCAGTCCTTGAGGGCGTCCGTTGCAGGACGCCGACGGGTTTCGATCTCCGCGAGGACGTCGACGGCGGCTTGAATGCGGGCGGATGGTGTCATCGTCCCCCTTAGCGCGAAAGCGCGTTTGGTGGCAAAGTCGGGTAGACGACAGTGTCGCGAAAGATTGAAGAAAATCGATGGCGTCGCGCGTTGCACTGGGCGACCCTTTGCGGCAAAGCGAAGAGACATCAGCATAATACAGGGACGAAGTCGCCGCGAAATGACCCTCGACCTCAACGAGCGTCAACTGCGCCTGGCCTTGTGGAACGTACCTGTTCCCTTGCTCGCGCACGATGAGACCGGCCGTGTCCGCTATATTAGCGAGACGCTTCTGGATCTCACCGGCTATCGCCGCGAGCAGATTCCTACATTCCGGGCCTGGCTGGAACTCGCCTACGGCGACGCCGAAATGATCGAGCGCATTCTTGAGGCCCATCGCGTCGGTTATGACGGCGTCGTCGGCTGCCTGCCGCTGGCGGGCGAATATCGCGTGCGCGTCGCCGACGGTTCTTACCGCGCGTGGCGCTTCAAGGCCTATTCCATAGGTCGCGACGATAACGGGCTGTCGGTGAACGTCTGCATGGCGGTGGACGTGTCGGCCGAGCGCACGACGCTCGATGCGCTCAGCCGCAGCGAGACCATTTTGCGCCAGGCGCTGCGGGTCGGCGAGGCGGGATCGTTCGAACGCCATTTCGGCGAACGCGTCACCCTGATGTCGGACGAACTCGTCGATTTGCTGGGCTTGCCGCCCGAGGCGCGGCGTGAGCCGTTCGATGCGCTTTACGCCCGCGTCCATCCGGAAGATCGGGGGCGGGTCGCGGCTTACGTCGAGGAACTGCTCGACTCCGATGCGACGCTCGGCGTCGAATATCGGGCGATCCGGCCACGCGACGGGGCCGAGCGGCGCATCGCGGAGCGGCGCGAACTCCGGCGTGACGGCGAGGGCCGCCCGGTCGCCTGCGTCGGTTTGCAACGTGACGTTACGGACGCGCGTGCCGCCGAAGAGGCGCTCCGGGTGGGCGAGGAGCGGCTGCGGCTCTCGCTGGAATTGGGCCAGGTCGGCACATTCGACTGGAATCTCGTCAGGAACACGTTGACATGGGACGCGCGCACCCGCGAAATCTGGGGCCTCGCGCCCGACGCCCCGGTGAGCGTCGAGACGTTCTACGGCGGTGTGCATCCCGACGACCGTGAAAGCCTGACGCAGACCATCGCGCGTTCGCACGACGCGGGCGGCGACGGCGGCTACGAGGTCGAATATCGCGTGATCAACGCGCGCGACGGCCGCATCCGCGGCGTCTCCGCGCGAGGGCGGACGTTGTTTGAAAGCGGCCGCGCGGTGCGCATGATGGGCGTCACGGTCGATGTGACCACGTTGCGCGAGGCGGCTGCGCTCATCGAGCGCGACCGCGCCGAACTCGAAGGGCTGGTGGAGGCGCGCACGCGCGAACTCGCCGACACCCAGACCCGCCTCGCCCAGTCGCAGCGCATGGAGGCGCTCGCTCAATTGGCGGGAGGCATCGCGCATGACTTCAACAACGTGTTGCAGGCCATCGAGGCCGCCGCCGACCTGATCGAACGCCGGCCCGACCCGGCGAACCTGCCGCGCTACCTGCGCATGGCGCGGGAGGCCACCAAGCGCGGATCTGCGATTTCGCGACGCTTGAGTTCGTTGTCGCGCCGGTCGGATCTGGAGCCCGAACGCGTTTCGGTCGCCCGGTCGCTGGAGGAGGTCGCGGCGACGCTGCGGCGCATGGCGCCCGCAAGCCTCTCGGTCGCCGTCGATGTCCCCGCCGATCTGCCGTGGGCCTTCGCCGACCGCCGCCAGTTGGAGACGGCGCTGTTGAACCTCGCCGCAAATGCGCGCGACGCTATGGAGGATCACGGCGTGCTGAGCCTGCGCGCGCGTGCGGACAGCGCCCGTTCGGCGCGCGAATCCGGTTTTGCCGCGCAACTCGCCTCCGGCGACTATGTGAGGGTCGAGGTGATCGACACCGGGCGCGGCATGCCGCCGGACGTGCGCGCCCGCGCCGCCGAGCCGTTTTTCTCAACCAAGCCGCGCGGACAGGGCGTCGGGCTTGGCCTGTCGATGGCGCGCGGCTTCGCCGACCATTCGGGCGGGGCGCTGCGCATCGAGAGCAAGCCGGGCGAGGGCGCAGCGATCGCGCTCTGGCTGCCGGTCGCCGCCGCGCTTTGCGAGACGCCCTCTCCGCGATTCGGCAACCGCAGCGGGCTGCTGATGGTGGTCGACGACGATCCGCTGGTGCGGGAACTCATTGGCGAGCAATTGCGCTTCGCCGGCTATCAAGTCGCCGCATTCTGCGATGGCGCGACGGCGCTCGCGGGGCTGGACGCAGGATTGACGCCCGATCTCCTGCTCACCGATTTTTCCATGCCTGCGATGAACGGAGTGGACCTTGCGCGGGCGGCGCGCCTGCGCCGTCCTCACTTGCCCGTGCTGGTGTTGACGGGCTACGCCAGCGACGCCGCCGATGCCGTTGGCGGCGACGATTTTCCGTTGCTGCGCAAGCCCATAGACGGCCATGCGCTGATCGGCCGGGTGGCGGGGATGATCGGGGTCGACTGACCGCGCCCTTGCGACCCGATTGACGGCTGACGGCGATGGTTTAAGACCGTCTCGCCCCGCCAGCGCGAAAAAACGAAACCTTCCAAGAGAGGCGCCGATGCCCGACCCTGTTTCGCACGACCAGCTGGCGAACGCGATCCGATTTCTAGCCGCCGACGCGGTCGAAAAAGCGAATTCCGGCCATCCGGGCATGCCGATGGGCATGGCGGACGTGGCGACTGTGCTGTTTACGAAATTCTTGAAGATCGACCCCACCGAGCCGAAATGGCCGGACCGCGACCGCTTCGTACTGTCGGCCGGCCACGGCTCGATGTTGCAATACGCTGTGCACTACCTGCTCGGCTATGCCGACATGACCATCGACCAGATCAAGAATTTCCGGCAACTTCATTCCAGGACTCCTGGCCACCCCGAATACGGACACACGCTCGGCGTCGAGGCGACGACCGGGCCGCTGGGGCAGGGCCTCGCCATGTCGGTGGGCATGGCGATCGCCGAAGCTGCGCTCGCCGCCCGCTACGGAGCCGATCTCGTCGATCACCACACCTATGTGGTCGCGGGCGACGGTTGCCTTATGGAGGGCGTGAGCCACGAAGCCATCGACCTCGCCGGGCATCTGAGACTCCGCAAGCTGATCGTGTTCTGGGACGACAACCGCATCAGCATCGACGGGTCCACCTCGCTGTCCACGAGCATGGATCAGTTGAAGCGGTTCGAGGCGGCGGGCTGGCGCGCCAGCGAAGTCGACGGCCACGACCCCCAGGCCATCGAGGCGGCCATCGCGGCCGCGCAGAAGTCCGACCGCCCGACTCTGATCGCCTGCCGCACCACCATCGGCTTCGGCGCGCCGACGAAGGCGGGCAAGGAATCAACGCACGGTTCGCCGCTCGGCAAGGAGGAGCTGGAGGGCGCGCGCAAAGCGCTCAACTGGCCTTATCCGGCGTTCGAAATTCCGGAGGCCATTCTCGGCGTTTGGCGCGCGGCGGGGACGCGCTCGCGCCAGGTGCGGGCGGACTGGGAGACGCGCGCGAAGGGTCACGCCAAATACGCGCAATTCTCCGCCGAAGTGGCCGGGACGCTGCCGGCCGATTTCATGACCAAGATGGCCGATTACAAGCGGGGTCTGGTCGCCGACAAGCCTAACGTCGCGACGCGCAAGTCGTCGGAGATGGCGTTGGGGATCGTCAACAACGCGATCCCCGCGATGATGGGCGGTTCGGCCGATCTAACTCATTCCAATCTGACGTTGACGAAGGGCCAGGTCTCGCTGGCGCCTCAGGAGTTCGGCGGCACTTACATTCGCTACGGCATCCGCGAGTTCGGTATGTCGGCGGCGATGAACGGCATCGCGCTGCATGGCGGCTTCGTGCCCTATGGCGGCACGTTCCTCATCTTTTCCGACTACGCGCGCGGCGCCATTCGCCTTTCGTGTCTGATGGGCGTGCGCGTGGTCTATGTGCTGACCCATGACAGCATCGGCGTCGGCGAGGACGGCCCGACGCATCAGCCCGTCGAGCAGATCGCCTCGCTGCGCGCGGTCCCCAACCTGCACGTCTTCCGCCCTGCCGACTCGGTGGAATGCGCCGAGGCGTGGGAACTGGCGTTGACGACGACGACGGGGCCGAGCGCGCTGGCTTTGTCGCGCCAGAACCTCCCGACGCTGCGCAATTCCTCGGACGTCAATCTGTCGGCGCGCGGCGCTTATGTGCTGAGCGAGGCCGACGGAGCGCGCGATGTCACGTTGATCGCCACCGGCTCGGAAGTCTCGCTCGCCATGACGGCGGCCAAGATCCTGCGCGAGGCGGGCAAAAGGATAGCCGTGGTCTCCATGCCCTGCACGGAATTGTTCGACGCGCAGGACGCAGGCTATCGCGCTTCTGTGCTGGGCACGGCGCCGCGCATCGGAATCGAAGCGGCGATTGGCTGGGGCTGGGAACGTTACATCGGCGAGCGCGGCGTGTTCGTCGGCATGCACGGATTCGGCGCAAGCGCGCCCGGCGCTGCGGTTTACAAGGAGTTCGGCATCACGCCGGAAGCGGTCGTCGCGGCGGCGAACGGCTTGATCGCTAAATGAGCGTGAGAATAGCTCCTTCGATCCTTTCCGCCGATTTCTCCAAACTCGGCGAGGAAGTGCGCGCCATAGACGAAGCCGGGGCCGACTGGATTCATCTCGACGTGATGGACGGGCATTTCGTGCCCAACATCACCTTCGGCCCCCCGGTCATCGCCGCCCTGCGCCGGCATTCGAAGAAGCTGTTCGACTGCCACCTGATGATCGAGCCGTGCGATGCGTATCTGGACGCTTTCGCCAAGGCGGGCGCGGACCTCATCACGGTCCACGCCGAGGCGACCAGACACCTCGACCGCACGCTTCAGGCGATCCGGGGTCTCGGCAAAAAAGCGGGCGTCGCGCTCAACCCGGCGACGCCGCTCGACGCCATCGCATACGTGCTCGAAAGGCTCGATCTGGTGCTGGTGATGACGGTCAACCCCGGCTTCGGCGGACAGGCCTTCATCCCCGCGATGGTCGAGAAGGTGCGGCGGGCCAAACAGATGATCGGCGAACGGCCAATCGAGATCGAAGTTGACGGCGGCGTGACGGTGGAGACGGCGCCGGCCTTGATTGAAGCCGGCGTCACCGCGATGGTCGCGGGTTCGGCGGTGTTCAAGGGCGACCCCGCCCGCTACGCCGCTAACATCGCGGTGCTGCGGGGTTAAGGTTTGCCCCCGCCCTTACTCTCGATGGGGAGGGTCGGGGTGGGGGTGAAATCACCGCAATTTCAGGATGAGACGCTCCCCGGCGTAGCCCTTCCCCGCAAGGGGGGAGGGGGCTGGCCCTCACGTAATCATCGGCGCGAAGCCGAGATCGCCTTTCTCCATCGCGCGCTTGTAGGCGGGTCTTCCGGCGAGCCGCTTCAACCAGGCCAGAATCGCAGGATACGGCTTGAGGTCGAGCGGCGCGAACAGGCGCATCGTCGTCAGCGAGAACATCGACATTATGTCGGCCGCCGTGAATTCCGCGCCCGCGAGATGGGGGACAGACGCCAGCCTTTCCTCGACCAGCTTCAGGCAGCGCCCGAGCCGCGCATGAACGCCCGCCGCAAAGGCGTCGTCCGTCCCGACCTTGAGCCGCCCTAGCATGAACACGCGGCCCACGGTCGGTTGCAGCGTGCCGTTGGAGAAATGTAGCCAGTAGAGATAATCGGCGTATTGCGGCGTCTGCGGGCCGAAGGAAAGACGACCGTGACCGTAGCGCCCCAGGATATAATCGACGATGGCCCCCGATTCCGCCAGCGTCACCGCGCCGTCCATGACGATCGGCGCCGAACCGATGGGATGCAGCGCCTTCACCTCGGGCGGCGCCAGGTGGGTGACGGGGTCGCGCGCGTGGACGACCAGCTTGTATTGCAGGTCCAGTTCCTCGCAGAGCCACACGATGCGCTCGGATTGCGAGCGATTGAGATGATGCACGGTCAACATAAGCCGAGTTTCGCCCGAACCGGGCGCGGTGCGCAAGTCCTCAGCCGTTGTCGTGGAAGAAATTGTAGATCAGCTTCGCCGTCGCCGCATTGAGCCCCGGCGTCTTCTCCAGATCCGCCAGCCCCGCCCGCGCGATGGCCTTCGCCGTGCCGAACGCCTGCAACAGCGCACGCTTGCGCGCAGGGCCAATGCCGGGGATTTCGTCGAGTGGGCTCTTGGTGAATTCCTTCTTGCGCTTGGCGCGATGCGTGCCGATGGCGAAGCGATGCGCCTCGTCGCGTAATCGCTGGATGAAGAACAGCGTCGGGTCGCGTTGCGGCAGCTTGAACGGTTCGCCGCCCTCGACGAAGAACGTCTCGCGCCCGGCGTCGCGATCCGGCCCCTTGGCGACGCCCGCGATCCTCACGCCTTCGACGCCGAGCGTGCGAAAAACTTCGCGCGCGGCCTCGAATTGCCCGCGCCCGCCGTCGATCAGCACGAGATCGGGCGCGTCGGGAAATTCCCCGCCCGTTTCGCCATCTCGCTTGAGCCGCGCGAAGCGGCGCGTCAGCACCTCCTTCATCATCGCGTAATCGTCGCCGGGGGTGAGGCCCTCGCTCTTGATGTTGAACGTGCGGTACTGGTTTTTCACGAACCCTTCCGGCCCCGCAACCACCATCGCGCCGATCGCGTTCGTCCCCATGATGTGCGAGTTGTCGTAGACCTCGACGCGGCGCGGCGATTGCGGCAACCCAAACGTCTGGCCGAGCGCGACCATCAGTTTCTGCTGCGTCGCCGTCTCCGACATTTTGCGCGACAAAGCCTCGCGCGCGTTGCGCAGGGCGTTGTCGACCAGTTCCTTTTTCTCGCCGCGCTTCGGGGCGCCGACCGCGACGCGCTTGCCCGCGCGCGCAGAAAAAATCTCGGCGAGCGTCGCCTGGCTCGGCACCTCATGGCTCAGCAGCACCAGACGCGGGGCGGGCCGGTCGAGATAGAATTGCGCGAGGAACGCGTCCAGCACCTCCGCCGGCCCCAACGACCTGTCGGCCTTGGGAAAGTAAGCCCGGTTGCCCCAGTTCTGATAGGTGCGGAAAAACACCGCCTCGATGCCGAACTGCCCGCCTTCCTCATGGATCGCAAACACATCGGCTTCCGGAACGCTGCGCGGATTGACGCTCTGCTCGCCCTGAACCGCAGATAGCGCCGCGATGCGGTCGCGCAGCCGAGCGGCGCGCTCGAACTCCTGCGCCTCGGCGGCGTCCCCCATCTCGCGCGCGAGCCGCTGCCGCATGGCGCGGCTGCGGCCCGAGAGGAACGCGCGCGCCTCCTCAACCAGTTCGGCGTAGTCGGGCAGCGAGATTTCGCCCGTGCAGGGCGCAGAGCAACGCTTGATCTGATGGAGCAAGCAAGGCCGCGTGCGGTTGGCGTAGTAGCTGTCGGCGCACGTGCGCAGGAGGAACGCGCGCTGCAACGCCGAGAGCGTGCGCGTCACCGCCCAGACGCTGGCGAACGGGCCGTAATAATTGCCCTTTTGCTCGCGCCCGCCGCGATGCTTGACCAGACGGGGCGCCTCGTGATCGCCGGTGACGAGGATATAGGGGAAGCTCTTGTCGTCGCGCAGAAGCACATTGTAGCGTGGCTTCAACTGCTTGATGAGGTTGGCTTCTAAGAGCAGCGCCTCGGGCTCGGTCTCTACGGTGACGAACACCATTGAGACCGTTTCCGACACCATGCGCGCGATGCGGTTCGACTGGCGCTGCGGGGCGGCGTAGGACAGGATGCGCTTCTTGATCGAGCGCGCCTTGCCGACATAGAGCACCTCGCCGCTTTCGTTGAGCATCCGGTAAACGCCCGGCCCCATCGGCGCATGTTTCCAGAACGCCTTGATGACCTCGGCCCCGCGCGCGAGCGGCCCCGCATCGGCGGGCGCGTCGTCGAGGTCGAGTTCGAATTCTTCGTCTTCGGGGAGGGGCGTTTCTCCGGGCATGAGGGGGATCTAAGCGCTGGACCTCGATTCGGAAAGGCGCGCGGCTTGATGCGCCGCCTTGCGCGGCTTATTCGTCGCGCCATGCGTATCCTTCTCAGCCTCGTCTTCGCGCTTTTCGCGTCTGTCGCCTCCGCTTTCGAGACCTCCGCGCCCTACGCGCTGCTGGTCGATTCCTCCACCGGCAAGGTCTTGTTCGAGAAGAACGCCGACAAACCGATGGCACCGGCCTCGACCACAAAAATCCTGACGGCGGAGGTGATTTTCAGCCTTCTTGCCTCAGGCAAATTGTCGCTCGATCAGAGTTTCCCCGTCTCCGCCCATGCCGCGACCGAGGGCAACGCCGAATCAGGCGGCTCCAGCATGTTGAGCACGGCGGGCGAGCGTATCAAGATCGACGAATTGTTGCAGGGTCTTCTGGTCGATTCCGGCAATGATGCGGCGATCACGCTGGCCGAAGGCGTGGCCAAGAGCGAGGCGGGGTTTGCGGGGCTCATGAACGCCCACGCCCGCGCCATCGGCATGAGCCATTCCCATTTCACCAACCCGTGGGGCCACGCCGGCAACCGCGTGACCTGCCGCGACATGGCGAAGCTCGCGGCTCATGTGATCGCGACGTATCCCCAATATTACAAATATTTCGGCCTGCCATCGTTCACCTGGCGCGGCGTCGCCCAGCAGAACCGCAACCCGCTGCTCGCCGAAGGCGCCGACGGCCTCAAGACCGGGCACCTCGCGTTGAGCGGCTTCGGCCTCGTCGGCTCCGGCGTGTTCGGCGGCCACAGGCTGACTCTGGTGATGAATGGGCTGAAGTCGGAGGGCGCTCGGGCGGAGGAGGGCAAGCGGCTGCTGGAGTTTGGCAAGAGCGCAGTCGGGCGGTAAAACTGTTTGTCAATATTAGCAAAGAATTAAATGTTGCTTGTCATTAGCCAATCTAATAAATTGGTTGCCGTTTCCTTCGCAGCTGCTACTATTATTCCATCCCCAAGTCCTTTAATCACCCATGTTAGCGGAGAAATTACACCAGATAGTAAATGAGATTTACTTGGAGTATGCAATTTCTAATTGCGTCGATTCCATTTTTTAAGCTCGCTAAAATTCCTGCCCGTTCTTGAGGAAATTTTATTGCAAATCCATTGTCGGACTTGATCGTCTTAATAGCGTGTTCGACAGCCTTATCCATTTCTAGATATTTTTCTGAATCCCGATCTATTTCAAGAGGTGCCTAATCTTTAGATCCCAACCGCTCCTCGTTAGTCATGAAACCGGAATGTGTACCTGCAACATAATCCAAATTGACGTCTGGATTTGCACTGTAGGTAGATATGGGAGACAATGAGCGGCAGAATTTGTTTTGAACTTTTGTTATTCCAGCAATAGAAATATCGTATTGTTATCCATTTTTGTTTCCGGACCTCCTTATATGCTTGTATTTCTCATAATATTGACTGTTGCAAATTCTGAGTGCAGAGCGAAGTAGGTTTAAAGAT
>JAYVYJ010000066.1:0-52602 GCA_043784465.1 Hyphomicrobiales bacterium | reverse complement strand
GATATCGACGATTTCCTGCCCGCCGTGGGGCAGGGCGCCATCGGCTTCACCGCCCGGCCCGACGATGCGGCCGCTCTCGCGGCGCTGGCGCTTATTCTGGACGAAGCGACGCGCCAGGCGCTTGCCTGCGAGCGCGCCTTTCTCACGGTGCTGGACGGCTCTTGCAAGACGCCGATCGCGGGTTATGCGCGGCTCGACGGCGGGGGCTTGCGCTTCCGGGGCGCTGTCTATCGCGCAGACGGGACGGAGGCGTTCGAGGTGACGGCGGCGGGCGACTCCAGCGACGCCGCGCGGCTGGGCGCGGAGGCGGGGCGCGACCTGCTGGCGCGGCTGCCCAGGGGCGTGCTGGCGGGCTGACGTCTCGTGTGTCGTTCGCCAGTCGCCCGCGTCCGTCGTATTCTGCCCCATGTTAGATGTCAGGGCGCTGCACGAAGCTGATTTTTAAGCATGGGCGGTCGAACAGGCCAGCCTGCTGCGCGCCGGACGGCTGGACGAAGCGGACATCTCCAACATCGCCGATGAGATCGAAAGCATGGGCAAGACGGAAAAGCGCGAGCTTGTCCGCCGCTTGACCGTTCTCCTGCTTCATTTGTTGAAATGCGCTCTTCAACCGGCGCTTCAGGGAAACTCCTGGCGCCTTTCGATAGCCAATTCGCACGACGAAATCCTCGACCACTTGGACGAAAACCCAAGCCTGAAGGCGCAACTCGACGGCGCACTTGCGACAGCCTATCGTTACGCTCGCCACAAAGCCGCCGCCGAGATGGGGATGGTCGAAGAAGCCTTCGTTTCCACGTGCCCGTGGAGCTTCGAGACCGCGCGGGACGAGGGCTTCTGGCCGTAAATGGAAAAGGCCGGCGTCGTCGCCGGCCCCCCGCAATTACTGGAAGATGCGCACCGCGCTTTGCAGCGTCTGCCAGACGCCCCAGGCGATAGGAACCAGCACCAGCGCCCAGGCGAACGCCAGCCCCGGCGTGAACCCGCCGCCCATTCCCACTCCGGACGCGGCCGTCACCGGCGCCGTAGTGAGCGCTGCATCGTCGCCCTGCATCTGCCATTTCGACGCGACCGGGCGCACCAGCGCGTTGCACAAAAAGCCCACGACCAGAAAGCTCGCGAGAATATACATCGTGCGGTCGTAGACGAGTGCGCGCTCGACGCCCGCCGCGATCTGCGCATCGCGGATGTAGCCGACCAGCAGCGGCCCCACGACGCCCGCCGTCGACCACGCCGTCAACAACCGCCCATGGATGGCCCCCACGTATTTCGTGCCGAATATGTCCGCCAGATAGGCCGGCACGGTGGCGAAGCCGCCGCCGTACATCGACAGGATCACGCAGAACGCGGCGACGAACAGCCCCTTCTGACCCGCATGAGCGAGCGAGGGCGACAGCGCGTAAAGCACGATCCCCAGCGTGAAGAACACGAAATAGGTGTTCTTGCGGCCGAGCTTGTCGGACGTCGAGGCCCAGAAGAAACGGCCCGCGATATTGAACAAAGACAACAAGCCGACGAAGCCCGCCGCGATCTTGGCCACCTGTCCCAGTTGCTCAGGGCTCAGCGCCTTGAACCCGGTCTCGGGCTGGCCGATCAGGCTGCCGGCGAAGATTTCCTGCAACATCGGCGAGGCCATCGCCAGCACGCCGATGCCCGCCGAAACGTTAAGTCCCAGCACGCCCCAAATCATCCAGAATTGCGGGGTCTTGTGCGCGTCCGACAGCGCGACCGACTGGCGAGAGATCATCGCGTTGGCGGCCGTGGCGGGCGGCGTCCAGCCTGCGGGGCGCCAACCTTCGGGCGCCACGCGATAGCCTAAAGCGCCCGCGCACATGCACACCAGATAGATGAGGCCCATGATCGCCATGGTCTGCCAGACGCCCGCCTCCGTCGGCGTGCGGAACTGGGTCATCAACAGGTTGGCGAGCGGCCCGCCAATCATCGCGCCGCCGCCAAAGCCCATGATCGCCATGCCGGTCGCCATGCCGCGCCGGTCGGGGAACCAGCGCACCAGGGTCGAGACCGGCGAAATGTAGCCAAGCCCCAAACCGACGCCGCCCAGCAGACCCAGAAACAACCAGATCATCCAGAGCTGGTGGAGGTAGACGCCGAGCGCGGCGCCCATGAACCCGCCGCCCCAGCAAAACGCCGCGATCAGCCCCGCCTTGCGCGGCCCCGCCTGTTCGAGCCAACCTCCGAACAACGCCGCCGAAAGTCCCAGCACCACGATGCCGATGGTGAAGGTGTAGAGCAGGTCGCTGACGCGCCAGTTGCAGGCCGTCGTGACGATCGCGGATCCGAGCGTGGTGTTGGCGCACTCGGTCGGAATGAGGCCGGTGACGGCATGGGTGAGCGGCAGCCAGAATACGCTGAGGCCATAGGACATGCCGATGCAGAGGTGAATGGCGAGCGCCGCGGGGGGCACGAGCCAGCGGTTGAAGCCGGGTCTGGCGATCGTCGACTCCTTGTCGAGCCAGCCCGGCCCCGCATGAGCGGGGGCGGTCGTCACAGTCATAATCCCTCCCTGGGGCGAGCGCGCTTGAGCCGGTCAGCCTGCGGTCGCCAATTGCCCGGCCAGAATAACAAAGCCGTGAGCGGTTGTCTCATTCAGCGAGACTTTTCCGGCATCTATTCCCGCGAGCATCTCGGCGATCATCTTGGGCGTCCAGAATTTCGCGATGTGCTGCGCAACGCCGGCCGCGCCTTCCTCGGCAGGTCCGGCCGCGAAATAGTCGCCGATCTGGTTGGCCATCCGGGCGTATTTTTCGATCTTTGCGTGGCTCATGGTCCCTCGAAATGCAGGGCGCCGTCGCGCCGAGCGACGGCGAGCAGATAAACCCCCGCCGTCTCCGCCGCGCGTAGCGCCAGCGAGGTGGGGGCTGAGACGCTGACGAGCGCCGAAGCCCCGAACGCGGCGGCCTTGGTCACCATCTCGTAGGAGCAGCGACTGGTGACGAGAAAGAAGCCGCCCTCGGGCGAGACATCGGCGCGCAGCAGCGCCCCCACGCATTTGTCGAGCGCGTTGTGGCGGCCGACGTCTTCGCGCACGAGCGCGATGGCGCCGTCCTGCGTCACCCAGGCGGCGGCGTGGACCGCGCGTGTCAGCGCGTTAAGCGGCTGAAGCGCCTCCAGCGTTTCGACGGCCCGGCCGACCGAGGCGGGCGCCGGGGGGCGCGCGACGCCGCCGAGCCGGGGTTTTGGCAGATGGTCGAGGTCTTCGATCCCGCAAATCCCGCAGCCCGTACGGCCGGCGATGGCGCGGCGGCGGGCGAAGTGCGCGTGCAAGCGCTCGCCCGTCAGCGTGACGTCGATGCGCGCGGAATCGTCGTCCGCGCGCGCCTCCACGTCGCGGATTTCGGCGAAGCGCTCGACCACGCCCTCCGTCAGCGAGAAGCCGACCCCAAAATCCTCAAGGTCCGCAGGGGTCCCCATCATCACCGCAAAGGGCTGGCCGCCATAGGCGATTTCAATGGGGACCTCGACCGCGACGGCGCGCGGCGTATTTTCGTGCGACGGCCCCGTGTCGTAGCGGACCGCGTGCGAGCGAAGGACCACGGAGCGGGCTCCCTCCCCCCTTGCGGGGGAGGGCGGGGGGAGGGGGGGCCTCTCAGCGCGCACGGCGGCGCCGGGCAAGGGCGACAAGTGCGGCGCCCTCCCACATCGACCCTCCCGCGCATAGCCCGTCCCTGGACGAGCGTCTTGCGACGACCTCTGGGAGGAAGGGGCCGCAGGCCGCGGCGCTCTTGCGCGTTCCGCCCAATCCCGTCACTCCGCCGCCAACCCGGCGATCCGGCGCAGCGAGAAGCCTTCCTCGCGGTCTTTCTCCTGCCAGTCGGAATAATGGTTGGTGCGCCGCACCTGCACCGCCGTCACCTTGTATTCCGGGCAATTGGTCGCCCAGTCGGAATTGTCGGTCGTGATGACGTTGGCCCCTGAATTGGGGTGATGAAACGTCGTGAACACCACGCCAGGCTGCATCTTTTCGCTGACGACGGCATGGAGCGAAACCTCGCCGACGCGGCTTTGCAGCGACACCAGATCGCCGTCGCACACGCCGCGCTGCTCCGCGTCGAAGGGGTGAATCTCCAGTACGTCTTCCTCGTGCCAGCGGCTGTTCTCGGTGCGCCTTGTCTGCGCGCCGACGTTGTATTGCGAGAGGATGCGCCCGGTCGTCAGCAGCAGCGGGAACAGCGGCCCGCTGCGCTCAAGCGTAGGCACATATTCGGTCAGCATGAACTGGCCCTTGCCGCGCACGAAACGATCGACGTGCATGGTCGGCGTGCCCGTCGGCGCCGCGTCGTTGCACGGCCATTGCACGGAGCCGAGTTCATCCAGCTTGCCGTAGGACACGCCCGCGAAGGTCGGCGTCACGGCGGCGATCTCGTCCATGATCTCGGAGGGATGCTTGTAGTCGCTCGCAAGGCCCAGCGCGCGCGAAAGCTCCTGCGTGACCTCCCAGTCGGCCTTGCCCGCCAGCGGCGAAATCGCCCGGCGCACGCGGTTGATGCGGCGCTCCGCGTTGGTGAACGTGCCGTCCTTTTCCAGAAACGAAGCGCCGGGCAGGAACACATGGGCGTAACGCGCGGTCTCGTTCAGGAACAGGTCCTGCACGATCACGCATTCCATCGCCTTGAGGCCGCCGGTGATGTGCTTGGTGTCGGGATCGGACTGGGCGATGTCCTCGCCGTGGACGTAGAGGCCCATGAAGGCGCCGTCCATCGCCTCGTCCATCATGTTGGGGATGCGCAGGCCCGGCGCGGCGCTGAGTTCGACGCCCCAGAGCTTTTCGAACAACTCGCGCGTAGCGTCGTCCGAAACATGGCGGTACCCTGAGAACTCGTGCGGGAACGAGCCCATGTCGCATGAGCCCTGCACGTTGTTCTGGCCGCGCAGCGGGTTGACGCCGACGCCCTCGCGCCCGATGTTGCCCGTCGCCATCGCGAGATTGGCGATGGCCATGACGGTGGTTGAACCTTGGGAGTGCTCGGTGACGCCGAGGCCATAGTAGATCGCAGCCTCGCCGCCTCTGGCGTAAAGCTCCGCCGCGCCGCGCACGAGCGCAGGCTCGACGCCCGTCATAGCAAACACCGCCTCAGGCGAATGTTTCTCATCCGCGATGAAGCGAGCCCACGCTTCGAAATTCCCCCAATCGCAGCGGTTGCGCACGAACGCCTCGTCGACCCAGCCGTTGGTGACGACGACATGGGCGAGCGCGTTGACGATGGCGACGTTCGTGCCGGGTTTGAGCGGCAGGTGATAAGCCGCCTCGACATGCGGCATCCTCACGATGTCGATGCGGCGCGGGTCGGCGACGATCAGTTTCGCCCCCTCGCGCAGACGCTTCTTCATACGGCTGGCGAAAACGGGGTGTGCGTCCGTCGGGTTGGCGCCGATGATGAGGATGACGTCGGCTTTGTCGACTGACTTGAAATCCTGCGTGCCCGCCGAAGTGCCGTAGGTTTGGCTCAACCCGTAGCCGGTCGGCGAATGGCAGACGCGGGCGCAGGTGTCGACGTTGTTGTTGCCAAACCCGGCGCGCACCAGCTTCTGGATCAGATAAACCTCTTCGTTGGTGCAGCGCGAGGACGTGATCGCGCCAATGCTGTCGCGCCCGTATCTGGCCTGAATGCGCCTGAACTCGGACGCCGCGTACGAATACGCCTCATCCCACGAAACTTCGCGCCACGGATCTTCGATCTTCGCCCGGATCATCGGCTTCGTGATGCGGTCCTTGTGGGTGGCGTAGCCATAGGCGAAGCGGCCCTTGACGCAGCTATGGCCGTCGTTGGCCTGCCCCTGCTTATCGGGAATCATGCGCACGACCGTCTCGCCCTTGACTTCGGCCTTGAACGAGCAACCGACGCCGCAATACGCGCAGGTGGTCTTGACCTCACGCTCCGCTTTGCCGTGCTGTATGATGCTTTTCTCGTTGAGCGTCGCGGTCGGGCAGGCCTGCACGCAAGCGCCGCAGGACACACATTCCGACGACATGAAATCCATGCCGCCGGGCGAAATCTTCGAGTTGAACCCGCGCCCCAGAACCGTCAGCGCGAACGTGCCCTGCACCTCCTCGCAGGCGCGCACGCAGCGTGAGCAGACAATGCACTTGGAGGCTTCGAACGTGAAATAGGGGTTGCTCTCGTCCTTGGGCGCGTGATTGTGGTTGGCGCCGTCGTAGCCGTAGCGCACGTCGCGCAGGCCGACGACGCCGGCTTGCGTCTGCAATTCGCAATCGCCGTTGGCCGAGCACGTCAGGCAATCGAGCGGATGGTCGGAGATGTAAAGCTCCATCACGCCGCGACGCAGCTTCGCCAGCTTCTCGTTCTGCGTATGCACGATCATGCCGCTTTCGGCGGGCGTGGTGCAGGAGGCGGGCGTGCCTTTGCGCCCCTCGATCTCGACCAGACACAGGCGGCAGGAGCCGAAAGATTCCAGGCTGTCGGTCGCGCAGAGTTTGGGGATCGGCGCCTGCAACAACGCCGCCGCCGCCATGACGGATGTGCCCTTCGACACGCTGATCTTGCGGCCGTCGATGGTCAGCGTCACCTGCTCGTCGGCGACGCGTATCGGCGTGCCCGTGTCCATATCGGTGCGGAAAGCCATGTGAGCCTCCTATTCCGCGGCCAGCGGCAGAGCCGGGCGCCGGAAATCTTCAGGGAAATTGTCGAGCGCGCTCAACACGGGGAAAGGCGTCAGGCCCCCCAGCGCGCAGAGCGAACCGTCCGTCATCGTGTCGCAAAGGTCACGCAGCAGCGCGACGTTCTCCGGGCGCTTCCGGTCCGCTATGATCTTGTCGATGGTCTCGACGCCGCGCGTCGAGCCGATGCGGCAGGGCGTACACTTGCCGCAGGACTCGACCGCGCAGAACTGCATGGCGAACCGGGCCTGCTTCGCCATGTCCACGCTGTCGTTGAATACGACGATGCCGCCGTGACCTAACATCCCTTTGGCGGCGGCCATCGATTCGTAATCTAGCTTTGTGTCGAGCTTGTTCACCGGGAAATACGCCCCGAGCGGCCCGCCGACCTGCACCGCGCGGATGGGCCTGCCCGAGCGCGTCCCGCCGCCGAAGTCCTCGATCAATTCGCGGATGGTCGCGCCGAAGGCGAGTTCGACCAGCCCGCCGCGCTTGACGTCGCCCGCCAGTTGAAACGGCTGCGTCCCCATCGAACGTCCGACGCCATAAGCCGCATAGGCCGCCGCGCCATGTTCCAGAATCCAAGGCGTCGAGGCGAAGCTCAGCACGTTGTTGATGACGGTGGGCTTGCCGAACAATCCTTGAAGCGCCGGAATCGGGGGCTTGGCGCGCACGAGGCCGCGCTTGCCCTCCAGACTTTCGAGCAGCGAGGTCTCCTCGCCGCAGATGTAAGCGCCCGCGCCGAGCCGCGCCTCCAGCTCGAAGGCACGGCCCGACCCCAGCACGTTCGGCCCCAGCCATCCCGCCGTGCGCGCCCTCGCAAGAGCCTCCTTGAAGGTCGCGAAGGCGTGCGGATATTCGGAGCGGATGTAGACATAGCCCTGAGTAGCGCCGGTGCACACGGCCGCGATGGTCATGCCTTCGATCAACAGGTACGGGTCGCCCTCCATCGTCATGCGGTCGGCATAGGTGCCGCTGTCGCCCTCGTCGGCGTTGCAGACAATATACTTCTGGTCCGCCGCCGCGCCCGCGACCGTGCGCCATTTGATTCCCGTCGGGAAGCCCGCGCCGCCTCGACCGCGCAGGCCGGAATCGAGCACCGTCTTGACCGTCGCCTCCGGCCCGATTTCCAGCGCGCGCCGCAGCCCGCGCAGGCCGCCATGAGCCTCGTAGTCGGCGAGCGACAGCGGATCGGTCACGCCCGCGCGCGCAAAGATCAGGCGCTGCTGGCGCTTGAGAAAATCCATGTCCTCGACGCGGCCCAACGCCTTGGGATGCGGCCCACCCGCCGCGTCGAGCACGCTTCCCGCGTCCTCGGGCGTCAGCGGTCCATAACCGATGCGACCCGCGCCGGCGTCGATCTCGACGAGCGGTTCCAGCCAGAACATGCCCCGCGCGCTCGTCCGTACGATCTCGACGGCCATGCCACGTGCGGCGACCGCGTCGACGAAAGCGCGTGTAACCGCCTCGGCGCCCAGCGCCAGCGCAGTGGAATCCCGGGGTACGAAAATGCGCAGCGTCACGCCAAGCCCTCAAGAAGTTGATCCAGCCGTGCCGGCGTCAGCGCCGCGAGCGGTTCGCCGTCGAGCATCGCGGCGGGGGAGGCGGCGCAATGGCCGAGGCAATAGATGGTCTCGACCGCCACAGCGCCTCCCCCGGGAGAATCCGCAACGAGGCCGTGGCGCGTCGCCAGATGGTCGACCAACGCCTCGCAACCCGCGGCTTGGCAGGATTCCGCCCGGCAAAGCTTCAACACCGGCTTGCCGACCGGCGCGCGGCGGAAATCATGGTAGAAAGACATCGCGCCGACCGTCTCGGCTTTCGTGACGTTGAGCGCCTCGGCGATCAGAGGAATGGCGTCCTCGTGGATGAAGCCGAAATGTTCCTGAAGATCGTGGAGTATGGGCAGCATCGCCCCGTTGACATGCCGCTTCGCGGCGATCAGCTTGCGTCCAGTCTCACGATCCCATGACGTGTAGGCCGCCATTGCGTCGCCTCTCCAGGCTACGGGCGCATATCGCCCCTGCGCAGCCTGCATCCCTCATAATTTTTTTCAGGGCCTATTCAAATTGAACCTCGGCAAGTATCGATAGGTTTTTTCTATCGAGCCGGCTTTTTGGGCGGAACGATGCCGGCGACGATGTCGTCCGGAAGCGGCATCGCCATCAGGTTGCGCGCCAGCGGCCCCACGGGTTCACGGTCGGCGATGATGAGGCCCACGGTGCGGCGCGCGGTCGGCTCGACGAGTTCGATGGCCCGCGTCGTCTCGGGGATGCCGAAGAATTGCAGCAACTGGCGCGGCACGATGGCCGACCAATGGCCGGAGGCGGTGTGACTGACCAGATTGAAGATCGAATTGGTCTCCACGGAGGGGCGCGGCGTCGCGCCGACGGAACGGAAAATGCCGTCGAGAATGCGCCGGTTCTGCATGTCGGGCGTCAGCAGGCACAAGGGGGCTTGCGCCGCTTCCGCCCAGGTGATGACGGTCCTGTCGGCGTAGGGGCCGGAGACGGGCGTGAGGAACGCATATTCCTCCATATAGAGCGGCCGTGCGCGCACCCGCTCCAGCGGTTCATTGTCGAGATAGGTGACGCCGGCGTCCAGCTCGAAATCCTCGATGCCGCGCTGGATCTCGTCGCTGGTGCGCGACAGCACGGCGACGGTGACGCGGGGAAAACGGGCGAAAAACGGCGCCGTCAGATGCGACACCACCGGCAGCGCGGTGGGGATCGCGCCCAGCCGCAGCCGACCCGAAACTCCCTTGTCGAGCGCCTCGACCTCGCGCTTGAGGTCTTCGAGTTCCGCCAGCACGCGATGGGCGTGCTCGACGGCGAGCTTGCCCTGAGCGGTGAGGCCAAGGTAGCGGTGGCCGCGCTCGATGACCGGCGCGCCGAGTTCCTCCTCGAACTGGCGGATCGCGGCCGAGAGCGTCGGCTGCGTGACATGGCAGGCCTCCGCCGCGCGGCCAAAATGCTGTTCGCGCGCGAGCGCCACGAGATATTCGAATTGCCGGATCAGCATGGACGCACTCTAGCGGCGGCGACGTTGAAGTCCACGCTGGCGCGGGAAGGCGCTCGCGCCTATCTACGCGCAGCACGGGAAAACTCATGGCGAATGTGTTGATATTCCGCTGGGTCTCTTGGGCCGTGGTCGCGCTGGTCGCCATGGCGGTCCTCGTGGCCTACCTCGCGCCCGCGCGGACTGGGCAGGCGCTGATCGGCGGGCCGTTCGCATTGCAGACCGGCGACGGCACGACGGTGACCGAGCAGGACCTGCTGGGCCACCCCTCGCTGGTCTATTTCGGCTACACCCATTGCCCCGACATCTGCCCGACGACGCTTGCACAGATTTCCGACGCGCTCGCGAAGCTTCCTGGGCAACCGGTGAAGGTATATTTCATCACCGTCGATCCCGAACGCGATCCCCCCAGGCTGATGGGCGATTATGTATCGAGCTTCGATCCGCGCATCGTCGGCCTGTCAGGTTCGCCTCAAGCCGTCGAGCAGGCGGAGAAAGCCTATCGGGTTTACGCGCGCAAGGCGCCGGGCAAAGATGGCGATTACGCGATGGACCATTCCTCCGTGCTTTATCTGATGGACCGGAACGGGCGCTTCGTGGAAGCGTTCAACCTTGAACGGAGCGCGGCGGAAAACGCCAAAGAATTGCAGACCTATCTCTAGGGAGTGCGACATGACACATAAAATCCTCAACGATTCCGAAGTTGAAGCCGCGCTGAAAGGCGCGCCGGGCTGGAAGCGCAACGGCAAGAACATCGAAAAGACCTTCGCCTTCGAGACCTTCCGCGACGCCGTCGCCTATATCGTGCTGTTGGGGATCGAAGCCGAGATGATGAACCATCATCCCGAGTTTCATAATTCCTACAACGTCATCGCTTTCTCGTTCTGCACGCACGACGTCGGCCACAAGATTACGGACACCGATATCAAGCTGGCCGAGCGGCTGAACGCCATCGCCGGACGCTTTCCCAACGTGAAATAGCCCAAGCGCCTCGAACGTGGCATCGTAAATCCCCATTGTTTTAAGGGATTCGCGATGCTGACACGTTCTATCATGCAGCCCGTCCTGATGGGTATTGTAACGGCGCTGGTTGGATTTTCGAGTTCCTTCGCCGTGGTGTTGCGCGGTCTGTCGGCAGTTGGCGCCAGCGAGGCGCAAGCGGCGTCCGGCCTCATGGCCGCCGCCATCGCCATGGGCCTCGCCGGGATCGTGCTGAGCCTCGGGCTGCGCCAGCCGGTGTCCGCCGCATGGTCGACGCCGGGCGCGGCGTTGATGGCTGCGACGGGACCGGTGGCGGGCGGATGGCCGGGCGCCGTCGGCGCGTTCGTTCTGGCCTCCGCGCTGTTGATCCTGGCCGCGCTGATAAAACCCTTCGGCCGCGCGGTGGGACGCATCCCGGCGACGCTGGCCAACGCCATGCTGGCGGGCGTGCTGTTTGGCCTGTGCCTAGCCCCCGTGCGGGCGTTTTCCGTGGCGCCTGCCGAGACGGCCGCCGTGGTCGTCGTCTGGCTGGTCGCCGCGCGCTGGCGGCGGCTTTACGCCACGCCCGCCGCCGCGCTCGCCGCCGCCGTCATCGTCGCGCTCCACGCACCGGCCTTCGAGATAGCGAGCATTGCGCCGGCCCCCGTCTGGGTTTGGCCCCATGTCTCGCTCGCGGCGTTCGTGGGGCTGTCGCTGCCGCTGTTCATCGTCACGATGGCCTCGCAGAACCTGCCCGGAATCGCGGTTTTGAAAACCTATGGCTATACGCCCGCACCCTCGACGTTGATCGGCGTGACCGGCATGTTCGGCACGGCGGCTGCGCCTTTCGGCTGCCACGCGATCAACCTCAGCGCAATCACGGCGGCCCTGTGCGCGTCGCCCGATGCGGACCCGGACCCGAACCGACGCTGGATCGCCTCGGCGACCTGCGGCGTGGTCTATGTCGGGCTGGGGGCCACGGCGGGCGCGGCGACGCGGCTGGCGGCGACCGCGCCGATCCTCATCGAGGCCGTCGCGGGCCTCGCGCTGCTGGGCGCACTGGGCGGAAGCCTCGTCAGCGCGCTGGCTGAGCCGCAGGAGCGCGAGGCGGCGGTCGTCACGTTCGTGGTCGCCGCATCGGGGGCCAGTTTCTATGGAGTCGGCGGCGCCTTTTGGGGCCTGCTGGCCGGGGGCCTCATCCTCGGCGTCAACCGCGCCGGCGTTTGGCCTCGACCGCCAAAGCCGACAGCGTGAACAGCACCTGCGCGGCGGTGTGCGCGGTCGCGGAGGTGGCGTCGTAGGATGGCGCGACCTCCACCACGTCGGCGCCGATCACGTCGATCCCGTCGCAGCCGCGCAGGATCGTCAGCACTTCGCGCGGCGACAATCCGCCCACTTCCGGCGTGCCGGTGCCCGGCGCATAGCCGGGGTCGACGCTGTCGATGTCGAAGCTCACATAGACGGGCCCCTCGCCCAATACCTTGCGCGCTTGTTCGATGATCGCGGGTAGGCCCTGACGGTCGATCTCCTCGGCGTGGAGGACGGTCATGCCGGATTCGTAGGAGAACTCCCACAGATATTCCGAAGCGCCGCGTATGCCGATCTGCACGGTGCGCTCGGGATCCAGCACACCGTCGAGCACGGCCTGCCGGAATGGCCCGCCGTGATGGAACTTCGAGCCTTCGTAGGGGCCACCGGTGTCGCAATGGGCGTCGATATGCAGCATCCCGACGGGACGCTTGGCGCCAATCGCCTTCAGGATGGGCAACGTGATCGAATGATCGCCGCCCACGCTGAGCGGCACGACGCCCGCTCCGACGAGCCGATGGAAATAGGCCTCGATGTCCTCATGGCAGCTTTCCAGCGAGAAGCGCGAGCGCATCCAGATGTCGCCGACGTCGGCGAATTTCGCGAGGCTAAGCGGCGCGCGCTTGAGCACGTGTTCGTATGGCCCGACGCGCTCGACGCCACGCACCGCGCGGGGCCCGAAGCGCGAGCCTGCGCGGTTGGTCACGCCCAGATCCATGGGCACGCCGACGAGCGCGAAGTCCAGTCCCGAGAAGTCGAGCGCGTCGGGAGCCATCTGCCGGTAGGGCGCCGCCAGAAATGTCGCGACGTCGGCGAACGGCCATTTGCGCCGGTCGCCGCCGGTGAACACAGCTTTGGCCACGGCGTTGAAATGGGGATCGTACATCTCGCCCCCCAGCGCCTGACCATAGCGGGCGCGCAGGGTCGTCAGCTTCTCGTCGTCCATCTCACGCTCCGTAAAGCCAGTCGTACCTTCGCATCAGCCCTTCCGACCCGAGCGCGCGCATCCCGATATCGCGCGCGAAGGCCAGCGGCCCGCTCATATGATAGACGCGCGCCTGAGCCAACGCCTCGCGCTGCACCCGGTTCGCCCGCGCCGCCCGCGCCGCGCTATAGGCCGCGAGCGCCTTAGCGACGTCGGGCTCGCGGGCGAAAGCCGCGCCCATCGTCTCGGCGTCCTCGATCGCCTGCGCTGCGCCCTGCGCCAGAAACGGCGCCATCGGATGCGCCGCATCGCCCGCCAGCGCCACCCGGCCCGAAGCGTAGGTCGGCAGCGGCGGGCGCACGTACAACGGCCACGCGCGCCACACCGGCGGGGCCGCGATCAGCGCGCGCGCCGTGTGCGACCAACCCGCGAAAGCAAGCTCCAGCGCCGACCGGTCGGCTTCGCCGTCCCAGGGGTTGGCGGGCGGGGCGCCGCGCCAGCCCGCTTCGATCACCGCCACCAGATTGACGGTCGCGCCCCCCCGCAGCGCGTATTGCACGAGATGCGCGCGCTTTCCCAGCCGGAGCGTCACGACGGGCGCGCCCTCGTTGGCGCTTAAGGCCGGCGCGGGCAAAGTCGCGCGGAAGGCGATGCGGCCGGCGAAAGCGGGGGCGTCGCCGGGGGCGGCGACCAGCTTTTCACGCACTTTCGAGCGCAACCCGTCCGCGCCGATCAGCATATCGCCCTCCTCGCTGAGCGACACCAGCCCGCGTCTGACGGCGACGCGAACTTTGCGGGAATCGGCGCCGTAGCCGACAAGCTCGTGGCCGGGGCGCATGTCGATCAGCGGTTCGGCCGACCCCGCCTCGGCGAGCGCCGCCGCCAGATCCGCGCGATGAATCGTCAGATAGGGCGCACCCCAGCGTTCTTGCGCGACCGTCAGGTCGAGGGAGGACAGCTCTGCGTCGTCGCGCCCTCGCAGCACTCGCACGCGGGCGGGCGCCGTCGCTCGGGCCGAGATAGCTTCGAGCAGGCCGATCCGCGCCAGCGCGCGCGTCGCATTGGGGGAAAGTTGCAGTCCGGCGCCGAACGGCTCCCGACTGGCGGCGCGCTCGAACACGACCGATTCGACGCCTGCCTTCGCCAGCGCCAGCGCTAGCGTGAGGCCGGCGACGCCAGCGCCTGCGATCAGCGCTCGCGTCAGACGACGGGGCTCCATTCGCAATCGGCGGGATCGGAAGCGCCGGGCAGGTTCGCGTCATAGACGAACCGCGTCGAGCAATAGGAGCAGATGGCTTCGCCGTCGTGGCTCATGTCGATGAAGATGTGGGGATGGTCGAACGGCGGCGTCGCGCCCATGCACATGAATTCCCGCGCCGCGACCCGGATGACAGGCGCGCCGACGTCATTGTGGAAATGGGGAATGGCGTTCGCCGCCATGGCGCGACCCTCTGGATTGACTTTTGGGTTTAAAGCACTTTTCGCAGCGCCGCGAAAGCTACCGTTGGGCTAGCGCGACAGCGTCGGGAAACGCGCAAGATGCGCGCCTTCCGCTTCCGGCATCTGCGGATCGGCGACATGCGTCACCGGCCTCGTAGCGCCCCGCCACGCCACCCCCATCACCTGCATCGTGTTGTAAAGCCCGACGCTCCAACCCGCGTCCGCGAACACCTCCAGCCCCGCCGCCACATGCGGCGACACGAGATCGTGGAACATCACCAGCGCGTCGTCGGCCATCAAAGGCAGAACGGAGCGCGCGTCATTTCGCGGCGCGTGACCTTCGTGATAGCCGTCGATGAACGCGAATGACCAGGGTTGCGCCAGATAGGCATGAACGGCAGGGACGACGCTGGGCGAAAACCCCGCCCACAGCCGCGCCGCGCGGACATGCGATAACGAATCGGTAACCGCGCGCATCTGGTCGTCATGGCCCAGCGCCGGGTCGATCACATCCAGATCGAGGCCCGCCGCCACCAGATGCGCGGTCGACCACGCGTAATGACAGCCGACCTCCAGCCCGCGAAAGCCCTTGAAGGGCAGGGCGCTGTTGTGGAGCAGCGACGCCTCGTCAATCGACAGCACGCCAATGTAAGGGTTGCGGACCCCGCGAAGGTCACGCCGCCAGATGTGGGGCGCGTTCTTACGCAGATACGGCCATTGCAGGTCCGCTACGTCGCCTTCCGCCAGACTGGGAAAGAAGCGCATCAGATTGGGGTCGGTCAGGTCCGGCGCGATATAGTCGTGGCGCGGCCCGAGCCACGGTACGCCGGCCTGCGGCGCGACGCCGGAGAAATCCACCAGTTCGACGATTGGATCGCTCATGACGCATCTATAGAGGCACTACCGCGCGGGCGCCACTTGCGAGGAGCGGAACCGCGTCGCATGCTGGGTCCATGCGTCGCGTTCTGCTGCTAGGCTCCACCGGAACCATTGGTTTCGCCACCGCGCGGGCGTTGCTCGCAACGGGCTACGAGGTCCTGACGTTCGGCCGCAACGCGCCGCACCTCAAGGGGGTGGAACATATAACGGGAGACGTGACGAGAGACTGGCCGGCTCTACCCCGTTTCGACGCTCTCATCTCCTGCCTTGCCTCCCGCACCGGCGCCCCCGCCGACGCCTGGGTGGTCGACCACGGCGCCAACCTGCGCGCGCTGGCGGCGGCGCGGGTGGCGGAAGCGCAGATGTTCGTCCTTTTGTCGGCGATTTGCGTCCAGAAACCGCTCCTCGCCTTCCAATTCGCCAAAGGCGCGTTCGAGCGCGAACTGGCCGCCTCCCGCCTCGATTATGCGATCGTCCGGCCGACGGCCTATTTCAAATCCCTCTCCGGGCAGGTGGAGCGGGTGAAAGCGGGGCGCCCCTTTCTGGTCTTTGGCGACGGGCGGATAACATCGACCAAACCGATTTCAGACGAAGATCTCGCCGCCTATCTTATAACCTGCCTGAGCGACCCCGACCGGCGCAATCGCATTTCTCCGATCGGCGGGCCGGGTCCCGCCATCACGCCGCTGGATCAGGCGCAAGTGCTGTCGCATCTGTTGCGACGTGAGGTGAAAATTCGTCACGCTCCGGTCGTCGTGATGAACCTAGCGATAACCGCTCTCGGCGTCCTCGCCAGAGCGTCCACGAAATGTGCGGCCAATGCGGAATTTGCGCGGATTGGACGCTACTACGGAACGGAATCGATGTTGGTTTGGGACCAGATGGCAGGCCGCTACGACGCCGATGCGACCCCGCAGACAGGGCGCGACACCTTGTTCGATCATTACGAGCGGCTGCTGAACGGCGACGCGCGCACGGATTTGCGCGAGCACGCCGTCTTCAAGACCGCCCCACGCGAAGCCTGAATGTCAGCGCCGAATTGGACGCCGACGGCCGCGTCGGGACCAGGCTGCGCCCAGAAGAGCCGCCGTCGCTATCGATAGCAAAGGGGAAACGCGAATCATGCCTCGCAAGCCCTCACGCAAATTTCTCAGCGCGAGCCGGAACTCCGCGCCCGCCACCTCGCGCCGCAGCTGCTTGCGCGTATCGTCGTTGGCCGTCAGCTGCGCGTGCGCACCTGCAAGGGCCTGCGCCGCTTTGTCGGCGACGTCGAACTGATCGGGAGGGGCGGCGGACATATCAGGCTCCGGGGCGGCGTTTGTGAGGGAGATAACGCCGCCTCGGCAAACCCGTTCCCGAGAGCCGCGCAAACGTGGCGCAACTCCGGCCTCGCGAAACGTCGCCGCGACGCTCATGATTCCGTGTGGAGTCCGAAAAAAAAGCTTTCGCGCGCCGTGAGGCTTAGACTCGTCGGAAGGTACCGTTAAACTTGGCGCCTATCGCCGCATAAGCGCGCTCCATTGCGGCGACGACCGCGCCTGTATGCTGCGCCGCTCAGAAGGCTAAGGACCTGATCCCAAGAACTAATTTTCTGTCGGTGCCATGCCGCACCCGCCACCCATGGCGCGCCCCCGACCGTCGTTGCGCCCACCCGGGGCCTCGACGTCGCCACGGCGGCTATAGTACGACCTGTTCCCGTCAGAACCGTTAACAATCAGGAGGAAACGATGAACCGACTCATTCAGGGCGTGGTCGTCACGACCGCGCTTGTCGCCGCGTCTATCGCCCCGGCGTTCGCGGCAAGCGTGCTTCTGACGCTTACGCGCACCAACCTCGCCAATGTGACGGACGCAGCCGGAACCTGGCAGATCGAGACCGGAACGGTCGCGCGCGGAGCCACTCCCGCCGGCCATTATGAGATTGAGCGCCGGGCCAGCACTGGCGCGGTCGAGGCGCAAAACACAGCGGCGGTGCGTGTCACGATGTTTCTGGCCAACAGCGCGGGCGGCGCGCCGGAAAACATTGTGCTGCTGGGCTCGCACTCGTTTACGACCGGCGCCTTCATCGGCAGCGTGGCGGCGACGTCCACGAGGTATGCGTTCATGCGCAGCGCGGACGCCTCAGCCCCTACCGCGGGAACCAGTTACAACATGACGCTCACCTGGACGGGCGTCTTCCCGTTCGCGCTGCCCTGACCTGATTGCAGCCTGCGCGAGCGCGACCGTCCTATCCGATGATGGCGAGGACCGGGTCGCGCTCTAGTTCGGCAGCGTTAGCCGCGCTCGCAATCCGTGAGGTTGCGCACTGGTCAGGTCAACCGCGCCGCCGTGGCGCTCGGCGATTTCGCGCACGATGGACAGACCCAGCCCGAAGCCGCCGCCGCGATCCTGTCCCCGCGACTCGTCGCCTTTGAAAAACGGCTCGAACACCCGCCCCATAATGTCGGGCGCGACGCCCGGGCCGTCGTCGATCACTTCGACGCTCACCTGTCCCTCGCCCGGCGTCACGGCGACCTCGACATGTGCGCCGAATTTGACCGCGTTGTCGACCAGATTGGTCACCGCCCGCGTCAGCGCATGCGGACGGCAGACAAGCACCAGTCGATCGGGTCCGTGATAGGCGACGTCGTGGCCCATGTCGGCGAATTGCGCGCAAATTGTCTGCACGAGCGACGGTAGGTCGGTCGGCGAGGCCGGTTCGCCCTGGCCGAGTTCGCGCAGATAAGCGAGCGTTTCGGCCAGCATCTCGTCAATGGCGGCGATCTCGCGCAGCATCTCGACCTTGGCGGGCGCTTCGGGAAGGCGGTCGATCCGTAGTCGCAGACGGGTTAGAGGCGTGCGCAGATCGTGGCTGACGGCGGCGAACATCCGCGTGCGTTCATCCACCAGCGAGCGCACCCGGGCGCGCATGTCGTTAAGTGCGCGGGCGGCCTGGACGATCTCGACAGGTCCGCGCTCGTCGAGATCGACGCCGTCGCCGTCGCCGCCGGGGCGCCCGAAGGCGCGCGCGGCCGAGGCGATGGACGACAGCGGCGCGGTGACCCAACGCACTGCGTAGGCGGAAACGGCCAAGACAATCGATGTGATGACGCCCAGCGTGAACAAGGTTTGCCCGACGACGAGGCTGCCTATCCCGCCGAAGCGCCCGACCGTGAAGCGCAACGAACGGCCGTCGTCGAGCAGCACATAAATATTGTCGGCCTCCGCGCCGAAGCGCGCGTGCGGGGCCGCCTCCACCCGCCAGCTTCTGCGCAACTCGTCCTCGACGTCTTCGACCAGCCCCGTCGGGGCCTCTGCGGCGCCGTGCGGGGGCAGTCCCCAACGCACGCGCACGGGATCACCATTCGCACGTTTGGTCAGCGCGACGGCCTCAGCCGGGGTGTTCGCCTCGCGGACCCCGTTGACGACCGCCGCGATGCGCGCCGCGCGGACTTGCGCCAGCGTCTCGCGCGAGGGGCCGAGGTCGCCGGAATAGATCAGATAGAACATCACCGCCGAGACCAGGGAGACGCCGAACAGCACCGCGGCCACCAGGACGGCGATCAACTGGCCCGCGAGGGTGCGCGGCAGAAACCGGCGCCGGTCGACCTTCACGTCGTCGTCACGTCGGGCGTGAAGATGTAGCCGCCGAGCCGAATGGTTTTGATGAAGATCGGCTCGCCGGGGTTGGCTTCGATCTTCTGGCGGATGCGGCTGACATGCACGTCGACGCTGCGCTCCACCGGCCCCGCCGCGCCGCCATGCGTCAGCTCCAGCAATTGCTCGCGCGACAACACCTCGCCGGGATGCGTGCAAAAGGCGAGCAGCAGATCGAATTCGGCGCTGGTTGTCGTGACGAGGGCGCCCTGCGGATTGACGAGCCGGCGCTCGATGGGATGGGCCAGCCAACCAGCGAACTTCAGCGGCCCCGACCGTCCGCGCACCGCGCCGCTGGCCGTGCGCGCACGGCGCAGGAGCGCGCGGATGCGCGCGATCAGTTCACGCGTGTTGAACGGCTTTGTCACGTAATCGTCGGCGCCGATCTCCAGCCCCACGATGCGGTCGACGTCCTCGCCGAGCGCTGTGACCAAAATGATGGGCAGGCCCGGCCAGGTCTCGCGCAGCCGCCCGCAGATCGCGCGGCCGTCTTCGCCGGGCAGCATGACGTCGAGCAGAACGAGGTCGGGGTGGCTTCGCCTTATCGCCGCGTCCATCTGCGGGCCGGATCCCGCCAGCGCGACCTCGAACCCGGCCCCGCGCAACGCCTCGGCGAGCATGTCCTGAATGAGGCGGTCGTCCTCGACGAGCAGGATGCGCGCGGGCGCATCGGCGGCCGGTTCGTTGGATCGGTCAGTCATCGAGAGGCACGCAATCTCACTCGCGAGGCGCACGAAGGGAGTCCCTACTTAGTGCGCGCGCCGTTCCGCGCCAAGCGCAGCGCCTGAATGCGCGCTCAAAACACCAGCACGTTGCGCAACGCCGCTCCGCCGCGCGAAGCGGCGAGGGCCTCGTTGATTGCTTCGAAGGGGAAGCGGGCCGTCACGAGCTCGTCGAGCTTCAGCCGCCCCTGCCTGTAGAGATCGACGATCCGGGGCACGTCCACCGGCAGCCGCGCCGAGCCCATCTTGGAGCCCAGAATGCGCTGGCCGTCGGCGGCGAGCCAGCCGGGATCGAAGCTGGTGCGCACGCCCGCGGGCGGCATGCCGACCAGCACGACCGCGCCGTTGCGGCGCATCAGCGAAATCGCCTGCTCCGCCGCGCCCGCCACGCCGACCGTGACGAACACGTAATCGGCGAGTTTGCCCCCCGTGATCGCCTTGACCTGTTCGGCGACGTCGGGCGCGCGGGCGTTGAGGGCATGGGTGGCGCCAAAGGCTCTCGCCGCCTCCAGCTTGGTTTCGGCCACGTCGAGCGCAATGATGGGGGACGCCCCGGCGACGCGCGCGCCCTGCACGGCGTTGAGCCCGACGCCCCCGCATCCCACCACGACGACACTTTTGCCGGGCTCGACGCCCGCCGTGTTGACCACCGCGCCGAACCCGGTCAGCACGCCGCAAGCGATCAGCGACGCGACGTCGAAGGGCAGGTCGGCGGGAACGGCCTCCACCTGGCTCTGGTGGACGACGACATGCTGGGCGAAGGCGCCGATCCGCATGCCGTGGACGATGGCTTCGCCGCTGGCGCTCTTCAGCGGGCTGGTCTCGTCGAGCGGGAACACCTCTTCGCAGAAAACCGGCGCGCCGCCCGAGCAGGAGGCGCAACCCCCGCACGAACGAATCAGCGTCGCCACCACATGATCGCCGGGCTTCACCCGCGTCACGCCGGGGCCGACGGCCTCGACGATTCCCGCCGCCTCGTGGCCATAAACGGCGGGCAGCTGCCCGCCCCAGGCGCCTTCCCAGAAGAAAATATCGCTGTGGCAGATCGCCACCGCCTTGATCGCGACGCGGATTTCGCCCTGCGCGGGATCGGCGAGTTCGATCTCCTCAAGGCTGAGCGGCTGACCGAAGGCGCGGCAGACGGCGGCGCGGGTTTTCATGGGGGCTCTCGAATCCGAACGATGGGTGTGCAAGTTCCCCGGGCCGGGCGTCACGCGCAAGCGTTCGGCGCCCACGAATTTTGTGTGGCCCCATGCCTCTACTGCGAATCGCACGAAGCGGGCATAGTCCGCGCCATGAAACCGCTCCGACTCTTGCGCCAGGCCGCCGTCGATCCGCTGCTCGCGCTGATGCTCGCGCTCGGCTTTTCCTCCGGCCTGCCGTTCCTGCTGATCTTCTCGACGCAATCGGCGTGGCTGCGCGAATCCGGCGTGCCGATGGAGCGGATCGGGCTGATGAGCTATTGCGCGCTTGCCTTCTCGTTCAAATTCGTTTGGGCGCCATTGGTGGACCGCTTCGACATGCCCGTGTTGGCGCGCTGGCTCGGACGGCGGCGCGGCTGGATGCTGGTGGCGCAATTCGGCGTCGCAGCGGGGCTCGCGGGCCTCGCCTTCGCCCAGCCGCGGCAATCGCTCGCATGGAGCGTGGTTTTCGCGGCGATGACTGCTTTCGCCGCGGCCACCCAGGACGTCGCCATCGACGGTTGGCGCATCGACGCCGCGCCGCCCGAGCGGCAGGGCGTGATGGTGGCGGTCTATTCGCTGGGCTACCGGATCGCGATGATCTCGGCGGGAGCGGGCGCGCTCTACCTCGCCGATTACGGGGGCTGGCGCACGGCCTATCTCGTCATGTCGGCGCTGACGGTCGTGGGCATGATCGCCTGCCTGCTGTCGCCCCGGCTCGACCGGGCCGCCAGCGTGGAAAAGCCGACGTTCCAGACCTCGTTCGTCGCCCCCATCGCCGACCTCATCCGCCGCTACGGCCCGGCCATCGCGCCCATCCTGCTGCTGGTCGCTTTCTACCGTCTGCCCGATTTCGTCTCCGGCGTTATGGCCAATCCGCTTTACATCGATCTCGGCTTCACCAAATCCGACATCGCGACGGTCTCGAAACTCTATGGCGTGTGGGTCGGCATCGCGGGCGCGTTCGCCGGGGGCTGGCTCGCCATGAAACTGGGTCTCATGCCGACGCTGCTTATCGGCGGCTTGGCGGCGTCGTCCTCGCATCTGGCGCTGGCGTTTCTGGCGGGCCATCCCGGGCGGCTCGATCTGCTGACGCTGGCGGTCTCTATCGAGAATTTCGCGGGCGGGTTTGCGGGGGCCGCGTTGATCGCGTTCATGTCGTCGCTGGTTTCGCCCGCTTACGCTGCGACCCAATATGCCCTGCTGTCGTCGCTTTACGCGTTGCCCGGCAAGTTCATCGGCGGTCTCTCGGGCTTCATGGTCGCGGCGATGGGCTATCCGCAGTTCTTCGCCTCGACCGCGCTGATCGGTGTGCCGGTGGCCGCACTTGGTCTGCTCGTCTGGCGAATGATGGCGCGGACGACAAAGCCGGTGGTGGCTTAGGGGGCTCCGGCTCTACCGAGGGGAACGCGGAACTCTCAAAAGCCCGCCGCTTTGCCGTAGGCGCCCGGGTCGACCTTGCATTTTCGGATTTCCTCATCCCTTTTCTTCTCGGTCAACGCGGGATGAGCTTGCGTGACCAGGTTCGCACAACCTTGCTTTGCGTTGCGAAGGTCCATTCTGATGGCTTGCGCAGGCCCCACGCCAAAGCCGACGGCAAACGCCGCCGCCAAAATCAAAGTAGCCTTCGAATATTGCGTCATTTCAACAACTCCCCTAGCTTTCGCTCGCGGCGGCGCCGCGACGCGCAGAGGTTCATGGCAATCAACTGGGAAGGCTAGCACAAAAGTGAGTTGTTGCGGGCTCTAGTTTCCCGTACCCCGGCGCCGTCCCGTAGCGTCAATTCGCCGCCGCCGCGCCCTCGAACACGGCTTGATCGGCGAACGCCCGCGCGCGCGCCCATTGCTCGGGTCGCCGCACCGTCCACGCCATGACGGGCCTCGCCCCGAGCGCGCGCATCAGCGAGGGTGCGGCGTGCGGCAGGTCGTCGACCGCCCAGGAAAGGAAATCCGGCCGCGTGCGTGCGATATGGGTGAAAGCCGTGCAATCGCGCTTCTGCTCGGCAGACAGCGCGGCGAAATAGGAATCCTCGTAACTCGATTGCGCCACGAGGCCGAGCGGGCGTGCGCATCCTGCGGCGCGCAAATTGGCGATCACTTGCGGATCGAAGCTCTTGAACGCCAGCGGCCCCGCATAGGCCCCCGCCACCTGAGAGGCCCGGGCGGCGAGCCGGGTATCGCCGTCGAAGGCGCTCTTGATCTCGCAGACGAGCGGCGTGCGGCCCGCGATTTCCCTCAGCAGGGCGGCGAGCGTGGGTATCCGCTCGCGTGTCCCTTGCAAGCGCAGTTCGCCCAGCGTGGCGGCGTCGCGCTGGGCCACAGGCCCCGACGCTTCCGTCAGCCGGTCGAGCGTGGAATCGTGAAACACCATCGCCTCGCCGTCGGCGCTCAGCACGACGTCGCACTCGATGGCGAAACCCGCCTGCGCCGCCGCTTCCGCCGCGCTCAGCGAATTCTCCGGCCGACCCGGCCCGTGCCAGCCCCGATGCGCGATGGGGCGGGCGACGAGCCAGTCAAAGCTCAAGGGGCGATCTCGAACAGGCCTTCGACTTCGCAAGTCGCGTCGAGCGGCAGATGGGCGACGCCGACGGTGGTGCGCGTGTGCCGGCCCCGCTCGCCGAAGATCTCCGCCACGAGGTCGGAGGCGCCGTTCATGGCGGCGGGCAGCGAATCATGACCGCCGTTGACGGCGAAGAATCCGCCTAGCCGCACGACCCTCGTGACGTTTTCGAGGTCGCCGACCAGCGCCTGCACCTGCGACAGCACGTTGATCGCGCAAAGTCGCGCCGCGTCGCGCGCGGCGCCGATGGCGACGCCGGGCTTGAGCTTGCCGACATGCGAGGGCGAAATCTTGCCGTCCGGCCCGAACGGCAATTGGCCGGAGACGACGAGCAGGCTGCCCGTCCGCACCGCGCCGACATAATTGGCGACCGGGGCGGCAGGTTTGGGAAGAACGATGCCAAGGGCGGCGAGACGGTCGGCGACGGACATGGGCGGGCTTTCCGGGTTTGTGGGTGGGCCATCACTCCGGAATTTCGAGCGTCTCCGCAAGCCAGATTTTGATGAGCGATCGATACGGTAAGTCGCGCTTGTGCGCTGCGATCTTGATCCGTTCCAGAAGGCTCAGGGCAACCGCCGCGAAATCCGACGCCGACCCGGCTTCAGAGAAAGCCAGCGAACGCGCTTGGCTTTCCTCCGGTCGTGCGTGTCGTCAAACGCCGTCTGAGCGCAAAAACTGCGCACTTCCACATCATGAGCGAAAAGGGGAACGGCATCCGACTTGGGCATGACCGTCGCGGCCCTTTTGAAGAGGCCCCGCGCCGACCCAATTGCAAACGAAGCGGCGCCGCTGGCTTGTATTTGCCGCTTTTCGCGCCTAGGTTCCCGGGAACGTAATTGACGCGCCCCCTGCGGCGCGAAGGGATGGTCGCCATGGGTAGCATGAGCTTTATGCACTGGATGCTGTTTGGCGCCGTGGCGCTGCTCCTGTTCGGGGGCAAGGGCAAAATTTCGGACATCATGGGCGATGTCGCCAAGGGCATCAAATCGTTCAAGAAGGGCATGAACGACGACGAGACGACGGCCGTCGAGCCCGCCCCGCGCGCGGTCGAGGTCCGTACGCCGGCCGTATCCGAGTCGCGCGAAAACCAGAAGGTCGGCTGATCGCCCCGTTTCTCGTGACGCCCGCGTCGGCGGGCGCCTTGACGTGTGCAAATGTTCGATCTTGACCCCGGTAAAATGCTGGTCTTCGGCATCGTCGCGCTCGCGGTGATCCCGCCGAAGGATCTCCCGCGCGTGCTGCGCACCGTCGGGAAATATATCGGCCAGATCCGCCGTATGGGCGCCGATTTTCAAGGCCAGTTCACGCAAGCCTTGAAAGAGGCGGATCTCGACAGCGTGCGCAAGGAGATCGACGACATCAACAAAACCGCCAAGGCGCATACGAGCTTCGACCCGGCGGATTTGATGCGCGACAAGGCTCCCAAGATCGAAGCGGCGAGCCCCTACGAGACCGTCAAGGTCGAGGCGCCGCAGCCGACGCTTGCCGATCCTTCTCCCGCGCCCGAAAGTCCCGTTCATGATACCCCGGCGCACGACGTCTCTGCGCACGACGTCTCTGCGCACGACATCTCTGCGCACGACATCTCTGCGCATGACGTCTCCGCGCATGACGTACTTGCGCACGACGTCGCCGCGCATGTTGCTCCCGCGCACGAACCGGAAAAGATCGCCGTCGGCCCGACATGAGTGAAGACGAAGTCGAAGCCTCTCGCGCGCCGCTGATCGACCACCTGATTGAACTTCGCCAGCGCCTCGTGCGTTCGCTATGGGCTTTCATGGCGGCGTTTCTGGTGTGTTTCTATTTCTCGCGCCAGATCTACAACGTGCTGACCTGGCCCTATGTCCATGTCGTCGGGGCCGAGCAGGCCAAACTGATCGCCACGCATTTTCTCGAACAATTCTACACCAACATCCGGCTCAGCATGTTCGGGGCGCTGGTGATTGCGTTCCCCGTCATCGCGACGCAGATCTACAAATTCGTCGCGCCGGGGCTTTACCGCAATGAACGGTCGGCGTTTGTGCCCTATCTGATCGCGACGCCGGTGTTTTTCGCGGCGGGCGGTCTTTTGGTCTATTTTGGCGTGATGCCGCTGCTGATCCGCTTTTCGGTGTCGTTGCAGCAGGTCGGCCAGCCGGGCGAGGCGACCATAGAGCTTTTGCCCAAGGTCAGCGAATATCTATCGCTCATCACGACGCTGGTGTTAGCTTTTGGGGCCGCGTTTCAGTTGCCGGTGGTGTTGACGCTGCTCGGCCAGATCGGAATTATCGATTCTAAGTGGCTGTCGACGATGCGCCGCTACGCCATCGTCGGAGTATTCGGGCTGGCGGCGATCCTGACGCCTCCCGACCTTATCAGCATGTGCTCGCTCGCGCTGCCGATGCTGCTGCTCTACGAGGGCGCGGTGATCGCCGTTAAGTTGATTGAGCGTCGTCGCGCGGCCGAGAAGAACAAACTTCCGTGAAGCCGCTGGATATTGGGGCGGCGATAACGGCCGCCTTCGTGTGGGGGTTGACCTTCATCGCCATCAAGCTGGGCGTGCAGCAGGCGCCGCCGTTCCTGATGACCGCGCTACGCTTCGCCGCCGCCGCCATACCGTTGGTCTTTTTCTTGAAGCCGCCCGCAGCACCCGCGCGGCTGGTGCTGGCCTATGGCGCTCTCATCGGCTTCGCGCAATTCGGCCTTTTGTTTCTGGCGGTCCGTCAGGGCATGCCGGCGGGGCTCGCGTCGCTTGTCATGCAGACGCAGGTGTTCTTCACGCTAGGCTTCGCCGCGTTGGCGTTCGGCGAGCGGCCAACCCCTGCGCAACTCGCCGGAGCCGCGGTTTCCCTTCTGGGCATGACCCTAATCGGCTCCTCGCGGCTTCAGCACGCCAGTCTTGGGCCGTTCCTGCTGACGCTCGGGGCCGCGGTCTGCTGGGCCGCGGGCAATATCGTGGGCAAGTATATGGGGCGCGTCGATGCCCTCGCGCTCATGGGCTGGTCGAGCCTCGTCCCCCCGCTGCCGATGATCGCGCTCTCCCTCGCGATCGAACCGCACGCCACGCTCGCGGCGCTGAGCCCGCCGAGCCTCGCCCTGATCGGGAGCGTTCTGTTCCTCGCCTATGGCGGCACTCTTTTCAGTTACAGCCTGTGGGCGCGGCTGCTGGCGCGCTATCCGGCCTCCACGGTCGCGCCGTTCGCTCTGCTGGTGCCGGTCGTCGGCATGGCGGCGGCGGCGGTCTGGTTCGGCGAAGTCGCCAGCCTTCGCGAATGGCTGGGCGGGGCCATCGTAATGACTGGTCTCGCCCTCACTATTTTCGGCGCGCGGCTGGGCGGCGCGCTGCGACGCCGCCCCGCCTGAGCCTTACGCCAGCAAGCGCAACTTGGGCTCGCGCTTCCATTGCCGGGTCTTTGCGGCGGCGAGAAAGTCGGCGCCCAGCCCCGTCACGCCCTCGTCCTTCTCCACGCCCGCACGCTCCAACAGCGCCTTCGCGCCGTCATTAGCGCCGATGGCTTTGAGATGCCCGAACGCGTCCATCGTCCATTTAACCGCCGCGCCTTCATGGGAAAGCATCTTGGCGGCCTTGGCGTCGAGGAGCAGCGCCGCGGCGTCGAACAGGGCCGAGGGCGACCCCGCCAGTTGGCCGTCGGCCTTCAGCGTCTCGCCGTCCGAGAGCTTGACGTGCACCTTGGGCGCGACGACGAACAGGGTCGCGCCTTCCTTCTCGATTGCCGCGCGCAGCGCCGCCAGCGCCTTCGCGTCCGTGCCTTCCGCTATCAGCACGCCGACCTTGCGGCCTTTCAGGATGGGCTTGGCGTTGCGCTGGATCGACAGCGCGGGCGAAGGCTTCATCTCGATTTTTGCGCGCGCTGGCTTGGCGGCGGGCGGAAGCTCGACATTGAGGCCGTCCGCCACGCGCTTGGCGAGTTCCTCGTCGACATTGCGCAGGTTGGCGATCACGCGCAGCGGCACGTGCTTGAGATCGACCTTCGAGAGTTCGAAGACGAAGGACGAGGCGATGTGGGCGCGTTCGTTGTCGGTCTGCGATTTCCAGAATAGCGTCGCCTGACTGAAGTGATCGGCGAACAATTCCGCGCGCACCCGCAACTTGCCCGCTCCGTCGTCGTCGTACGTCGGCTCGGAGCGGAACCCGTCTTTCACTTCACGCGCGCCGCCTTCCTCGCCATACTCAGCCAGCGTGTTGGGCTCGTAATTGGCGCGGCCTTTGGGCACTAGCGTCTGCATCATGCCGTCGCGCAACTGGTTGTGAAACGGACATTTGGGCGCATTGATCGGAATCTGGTTGAAGTTGGTCGTGCCCAGCCGCGACTTCTGCGTGTCGAGATAGGAGAACAAACGCCCCTGCAACAGCGGATCGTCGGTGAAGTCGATGCCCGGAACGATGTTGGTCGGCAGGAACGCGACCTGTTCGGTCTCGGCGAAGAAATTGTCCGGGTTGCGGTCAAGCGTCATCACGCCGACCTTTCGTAACGCCACCATCTCCTCGGGGATCAGCTTGGTCGCGTCGAGCGGGTCGAAGCCGAAGCCCTCCGCCGTCGCCGCATCGAACGCCTGAACGAACAACTCCCATTGAGGGAAATCGCCCTTGGCGATGGCCTCGTGCAGGTCGCGGCGGTGAAAATCGTTGTCGGCCGATTGCAGCGCCAGCGCCTCGTCCCACACCGTCGATTGCAGGCCCGCCACCGGTTTCCAGTGGAACTTGACGAACGTCGGCTTGCCCTTGGCGTCGACCAGCTTGAACGTATGGACGCCGAAGCCTTCCATCGTGCGCAGCGAGCGTGGCAGGGTGCGGTCGGACATCGCCCACATCAGCATGTGGGTGGATTCGGGCATCAGCGACACAAAGTCCCAGAACGTGTCATGCGCGCTGCCCGCCTGTGGATAGCCGCGGTCCGATTCCATCTTCACCGCGTGGATGAGATCGGGAAATTTGATGGCGTCTTGAATGAAAAACACCGGGATGTTGTTGCCCACCAGATCCCAGTTGCCCTGCTGAGTGTAGAATTTGACGGCGAAACCGCGCACGTCGCGCGGCGTATCGACCGAGCCGGCGCCGCCCGCCACCGTGGAGAAGCGCACGAACAGCGGCGTCCTCTGGCCGACTTTCTGGAACAGGTCCGCCTTGCTGAGATCGGACAGCGAATCGGTGACCTCGAAGACGCCATGCGCGCCCGAACCGCGCGCGTGTACGATGCGTTCGGGAATGCGCTCGTGGTCGAAGTGAAAGATTTTTTCGCGCAGCACGAAATCTTCGAGCAGGACGGGACCGCGCGGCGCGGCCTTGAGGCTGTTCTGGTTGTCGGAGATCGGCATGCCGGTGTTGGTGGTCAGCGTCTTGGCGCCATGCTGATGCGTCTCGCCGCCGGGGCCGACATCGAGTTTTGCGAAATTGGCCATGATAAACCCTCACGATGGCTTGCAGAAGAAAGCCGGTAACAACGCGCGACGGGGCCGTCTGGGTCCGAATTTTTGCGAGCGCGCACGACTTTTGACGGGCGCGCCGATCTGTTAAGCCGCGCCAAAGCCCGAGCGGACAAAAAGCCCATGCACGACATCAAGGCGATACGCGACGACGCGGCAGGGTTTGACTTTGGCCTGTCGCGTCGAGGTCTGCCCGCGCGCGCCGCCGAACTGATCGCGCTCGATGACCGCCGCCGCGCCGCCATCGGCGAATTGCAGAAGGCGCAGGAGCGCCGCAACGCGGCGTCCAAAGAGATAGGGCAGGCCGCCGCGCGCAAGGATGCGGCGACGGCGGAGGCGCTGAAAAGCGAGGTCGCCGGAATCAAGGCGCGCATGCCGGAATGGGAGGCCGCCGAGAAGGCCGCGCAGGCGCGGCTCGATCAGGAACTTGCCGCGATCCCGAATTTGCCAGGGCCGGAAGCGCCAGACGGACGCGACGAGAACGACAATGTGGAGGTGCGCCGCCACGGTACGCCGCCCGCGTTTGCCGAGGGTTTTAAGCCGAAGGAGCATTTCGAGATTGGCGAGGCCCTGGGCCTGATGGATTTCGAGACGGCCGCAAAATTGTCCGGCGCGCGGTTCGTGGTGTTGAAGGGCGGGCTGGCGCGGCTGTCGCGCGCGTTGATGCAGTTCATGCTGGACCTGCATACGGACGAGCATGGTTACACAGAGATCAACCCGCCCGCGCTGGTGCGGGACGACGCGATGTTCGGCACCGCGCAATTGCCGAAGTTCAGGGAAGATCAGTTCGCCGCCGGGGACGGCTATTGGCTCATCCCCACCGCCGAAGTTCCCATGACAAATCTCGTGCGCGAGCAAATCCTCGACGAACGCAAGCTCCCCCTTCGCTACACGGCGGGCACGCTGTGCTTCCGCGCCGAGGCGGGCGCGGCGGGGCGCGACACGCGCGGCATGATCCGCCAGCACCAGTTCGAGAAGGTCGAACTCGTCTCGGTGACAACGCCCGAGCAATCGGCGGACGAACACGAACGCATGACGCGATGCGCCGAGGAGGTGCTCAAGCGCCTCGGTCTGCCGTTCCGCACCGTCCTGCTTTGCACCGGCGACATGGGCTTCTCGTCGCGCAAGACTTTCGACATCGAGGTATGGCTGCCGGGGCAGGGCCGCTATCGCGAAATTTCGTCCTGCTCCGTATGCGGCGATTTCCAGGCGCGGCGCATGAACGCGCGCTGCCGGGCGCCCGACGCCAAAGCGACGCGCTTCGTTCACACGCTCAATGGCTCCGGCGTCGCGGTCGGCCGCGCGCTCATCGCGGTGATCGAGAATTATCAGACGCCCGACGGCGCCATCGAGGTGCCCGAGGCGTTGCGGCCCTACATGGGCGGCCTCACGCGAATCGTGAGACCGGAATAGAGCGCAAATAAGCGCGTGGCCCATTGAACTTTATGCGGGCGCCGAAACACCAACCTTTGCGAGCGACGGATTGGCCGGCGCTCAGACAGACAAAGGTGGTTCCCATGCGCGCTCTTCGCTTGGCCGTTCTCGCGGCTCTGGTTTCGGTTTCGGTCGTCGAAAGTTCGACGGTCTTCGCCAAGGGCGCCGCCGGAGGCGCTGCGGGAGGCGCGTCCGGGGGCGGATCGTCGGGCGGCGGGGCCGGGGGCGGCGACGGCGGTCGTTCGAGCGGCTACTCGGCGGTGGGTGTGGTCGGCGGCGACAATCAATGGACGCGGGTTCCTCCGCAGCACGAACGCCGCCGCTTCATTGAGCCCGCCCGCGCGTTCAGCTCCTGTTTCAAGCAGGACCAGCTGTTCGACAGGTACGGCTACGCCGTAGTCAATCTGCACGGCGCCGAATGCTTTGGCCAATAGCCGAATGCTTTGGCCAATAATGGGGCGGCTAAGGGGCCTTCGGCGCCCGGCCGCATCGAAAAGGACACCGGCATCCGGCGCTTGGCAGGAGCAACGGCAGGTTCCCTTCCCCCTGGCGGGGGAGGGTCGGGGTGGGAGACGCCCCCTCATGAACGCGCTGCGTTTTCACCCTCACCCGAACTCATCCCCATCGAGGGGAGGGATTCTCCCGCGTGTCGTTCCCATGGCCGGACGATCTATCCCTTGTCGGGTCCGGTCGCGACCGCGCAATCGCCGCGCGCGCCCCATTCCGCCCACGAGCCGTCATAGAGGCCCGCAAATGTTCCCCCCGCCTCCTCGATCGCCAGCCCAATGATCGCCGCCGTGACGCCGGAGCCGCAGGTGGTGATCGCCGGGCGGGTCAGATCGACGCCATGCGCCGTGATCGCCGCGATCAGGTCCGCCTTCGGCTTCAGACAGCCGTGCGCGACCAATTCGCCGAACGGCAAATTAAGCGCTCCCGGCATATGCCCGCTCTTGAGGCCGGGCCGGGGTTCCGGCGCGCGGCCCTCGAAACGGTCGGCGGGGCGGGCGTCCACAACCTGTCCGCCCGCCGCCAGCGCCGCCTTCACCTGGTCCACGGCGAGCGCGGCTCCCGGCGCCAGGCGCGGCGTGAATACGGCGGGTACGATCCTAGCCTCCCCCGCGACGAGCGCACGGCCCTCGGTCTTCCACTTCGGCAGCCCGCCAGCCAGAATATGAACTTCGCGCGCGCCATAAGCCCGAAGCGTCCACCAGACCCGAGCGGAGGAAAACAACCCCAGCGAATCGTAGACGACGAAACGCATTCCGTCGCCCAGCCCCAGTTCCCCCATCGCGCGGGCGAACGCCTCGGACTTGGGCAGCATATGCGGCAGGTTCGACGACACGTCGGCGATCACGTCGATATTGAAGCACACCGCGCCAGGAATATGCCCTTCGAGGAATTCGAGATCGCCGCGCCGCCCGGTCGCGGGCATGTGCCACGAGGCGTCGATGACGCGCAGATCTGCGTCGCCCAGATGGGCGTCGAGCCAATCCGTCGTGACAAAATTCATGGGGTCCGGTCCACGCGCGTCCAGCCGTTGAGTCCGAGGCGCTCCTGCGGCAGATAAGAGCCCTTGTACGCCATTTTGCGGGAACCATCGACCCAATAGCCCAGATAGACATGCGGCAGCCCCATCGCCCGCGCCTTCTCGATATGATCGAGGATGACGTAGGCGCCGAGCGAGCGATGAGCCGAGGCGGCGTCGTAGAACGAATACACCAGCGACAGACCGTCGGCGAGCTTGTCAGTCAGGCAAGCGGCGATCAGAGGCCCTTCCCCGCGCCCGTTGATCGACGAATCCGGGCCGCGCTGCCGATATTCCGTGACGAAAGTGTCGATGTGGCTGTCCTCCACCATCATCGAAAAATCGAGAACGGACATGTCGGCCATGCCGCCATCGGGATGTCGCGAGTCCAGATAATCGCGAAACAGCGCATATTGCTCCGGCGTCGGCTTGGGCGGCGCGGGCGCGCCGATAAGGTCGGCGTTCTTGCGCCAGAGCCGGCGCTGCGTGTCGTTGGGCACGAAATCGTCGACCAGCACGCGCACCGACACGCAGCCCCGGCAATTCTCGCATGCGGGTCGATAGGCGATAGTCTGGGAGCGGCGGAAGCCGGTCTGCGTCAGCATGTCGTTAAGCGCAGCGGCGCGTTTGCCAACCAGATGGGTGAACACCTTCCGCTCCACCCGGCCCGGCAGATAGGGGCAGGGGGACGGCGCGGTGAGGTAAAATTGCGGCGCGTCCCGCAGTTCGCGAGTCACGGGCGGCTCCGGGTTGCCCAATCCGCCCAAGCTAACGCCAACCCGGCGCGGCACCAAGGACCGAAGTGAAATATTTTTGTGATATTTCGCGACTCCGCCAAGGTCGATATTAATGCCGTCGCGTCACGACGACGCCCGACAGGATGTCGTGAAGAAAGCGCTTTTCGCCATCGACCAGCGTCACCAGGAACACCGGCGGCATCAGCCAACTCAGATAGAACATCACGCCATGCGCGGCGGCGTTGAGGAACGGCACGGGCGCCCCGTGCGACATGCGCACCTGAAGCCCCATGAGCCTCATGCCGAGAGTGCCGTGGCCCCGCCCCGACAGCGACAGGCCGCTGTAGAAGAACGCCACCAGCGGCCACAGATGCGGCAGGAAGAACAGCGAAAGTCCGAGCGTCATCACGAACAGCACGACGAACAGAGTCGAGGCGATCACGCTGACGACGAGGAAATCTACGCCCAGCGCCATCAACCGCCGGGTGCGGACCCCTTCCAGCGCGGCGCGGGCCGGCAGGGCGTAGGAGAAAGCGTCGGACATTTTCAGGATACCTCCAGACGATCATGTGGCCCGCGCCCGGAGCCGGTCAAGCCCAGCGCCGCCCTGAATTTTCCGCCGCGCCGAACAAGCCCGCCGGGCGCCACGTCAAAACCGCCGCCAGCAGCGCGAACACCGCCGCGTCGCGGTAGTCGGCGGCGAAACAGGCGGTCCACAACGTTTCAAAGCCGCCAAGAAGGAGGCCGCCCAGCAATGCGCCCGGCACGGAGCCGACGCCGCCCAGAATCGCGGCGACCAGCGCCTTGAGGCCTAGCGCCGCCGCTGCGTCGAAGCCGACCGCGCCGTAGAACATGGTCATGACGAAGCCCGCGAGGCCGGCGAAGGCGCTGGCCAGCGCGCAGGTTTTCAACAGCACGGCGTGCGGATCGACGCCAAAGAGCGCAGCGGCGAGGGGATCGTCGGCATGGGCGCGCCAGTCTCGGCCGAACCCGCTCCACCGCATCGCCAACGCCAGCGCCGCGCCGGCGCCCGCGCCAATGGCGGCCGCGAACAACGCGTCGGCGGAGGTCGTCACCACAAAATCCCCCGCGCGCGCTACGCCGAACGGCGCGTTGAGCACCGGGGAAACCCAGTTCGGCCGCGCGCCTTGCGTGAGACGCAACAGCTCGGTCAGAAAAATCGACAACCCCACTGTGGCGATGAGGTAGCGCTGGCCGGACGCGCGGCGAAGCGGCGCGAGCGCAGCGGCGCCCGCCGCCGTTCCCCAACCCAGCGCCACCGCGACTCCGACGCCGCCCGCGCTGGCGAGCACGAGCCCCGGCGGCCCGCCGCGAAACAGCGCCGCCCCGAAAGCCGCGCCATAGCCGCCCGCCGCCGCCAGCGCGCCGAACGCCAGATGGATGCGCCTAACCAGGCCGTAGATCAACGCGTAGGACGCCGCGAGCAGCGCGTAGATCGCGGTCGCGGGCAGGGCGTCGAGCGCCTGTTGCAGCCCATAGGCGACGCGCGGCGGCAGGGAAGGCAGATCGGCGACGGGCCCAAGCGGCGCAGGGTCCGCCGCGCGGCCTTCGGGCGTGGCGAGCCAAAAGCGGATGAGAAAGAACAGGTCGGGCTCGTTGAGGGCGCGCCCATCGAGGGTGAGGGCGACCAACTCGGTCGAGTGCGACGGGCGCCCGGCGCGTTTGAAGCGGCAATGCGCCTCGTGGGGCAGGGAACCGCGGTAGGAGATCCTCACGCCGCGCCCGTCGTCGTCCTCGCTCTGGGCGCCGATGTCGAGCGCGGCGTCGGGAGGGCTGAGCGCAGGGAGCGCCATGCGGCAGAGCCGAGCCTGATCGGTCTCCAGTTCGCGCGCGCAGGAGGCGAGGGCGAACAGGGCGAGCCACGCGAAGAGAAGCCGCCGCAACGCCCCTAACGCCGGTCGAGGAAGCGTGCGAAGGCCTTCAGAGTCGCCTCGGAAGCGTGATGCTCCATGCCCTCCGCGTCGGCCTCGGCGGCCTCGCGCGGCACGCCGATGGCGCATAAAGTCTCTACGATCAGCCGGTGCCGCGCGCGAACCTTTTCCGCCAGCGCCGCGCCCGCGTCGGTGAGAAACACCCCGCGATAGGGCCGCGACGTCACATAACCCTCGCGCTTGAGCCGGGCGAGGCCCTTGAGGGCGGTGGGATGCGCGACGCCAAGCCGCTTGGCGATCTCGGTCGCCCGCGCCTCGCCGTGGGCGGCGAGCAGGTCGGCGATCAGTTCGACATAATCTTCCGCCAGCGTGGCGGAGCGCGCGGCGCGCGCCTGATGGAAGCGGCGCGCCTGCGTCGGCTCGGCGGGCATCCGCTCAGTCAGGGTCGAAACCTCGCGTGTGCTCAACTCGTGCGCCCCCGACCCGCGCCTCCCTTTATGCGGGATCGATGCGACGTGCAAAGCTTGGAGCGCCTGGCGTCCCTGTGGAGTAAAATATAATCCTTTGAAGACGCTTGCCTTTGCCTTCCAGGTCGGCGCTCGCGGCAAGTGGCGCCGGGGGGCCGTCTCCGCTATAGGGTGCGCCAGCGATTCCTCCCTCCGAGCCTCCTCTTGATCGACCAGCCCGAAAAGCCCAACGACCCGTCCGACATCCGCCCGGTGTCGATCATGGACGAGATGAAGACCAGCTATCTCGCCTATGCGATGAGCGTCATCGTAAGCCGCGCGCTGCCTGACGTGCGGGATGGCCTCAAGCCCGTGCATCGGCGCATCCTGTTCTCGATGTACGAGCAGAATTTCACGCCCGACCGCCCTTACAACAAATGCGCCCGCACCACCGGCGACACCACCGGGCGCTTTCATCCCCACGGCGACATCGCGGTCTATGACGCGATGGTGCGCATGGCGCAGGACTTCTCGATGCGCGCGCCGCTCATCGACGGGCAGGGCAATTTCGGCTCGGTCGACGGCGACCCCCCGGCGGCCTCGCGCTACACCGAGGCGCGGCTTGAAAAGATCACCATGTCCATGCTCGACGATCTCGACAAGGACACCGTGGATTACCGCCCCAATTACGACGAGAAGGAGCAGGAGCCGACCGTCCTCCCCTCCCGCTTCCCCAACCTTCTGGTCAACGGCGCCGGCGGCATCGCGGTCGGCATGGCGACCAACATTCCCCCGCATAATCTGGGCGAGAGCATCGACGCCGCGCTGGCGATCATGGACAAGCCCGACATGACCGTCGAAGAACTCATGGATGTTCTGCCCGGCCCCGATTTCCCGACCGGCGGGTTGATATTAGGCCGCGCGGGAATCCGCTCGGCCTATGCCACCGGGCGCGGCTCGATCATCATGCGCGCCAAGGTGCATGCGGAAACGCTGCGCAAGGAGCGCGAGGCGCTGATCGTCACCGAACTGCCCTATCAGGTGAACAAGGCGACGCTGATCGAGCGCATCGCCGAACTCGTGAAAGAAAAAAAGATCGAGGGCGTCTCCGACCTGCGCGACGAGAGCGACCGCGACGGCATGCGCATGGTCATCGAACTCAAGCGCGACGCCGTGTCGGACGTGGTGCTGAACCAGCTCTGGCGCTTCACCGCCATGCAGACCAGCTTCGGCGCGAACATGGTGGCGCTCAACGGCGGCCGGCCCGAGCTGATGACGCTGCACGACATGCTGACGGCGTTCGTGGAGTTTCGTGAAACCACCGTCACCCGGCGCACCAAATATCTGCTCAACAAGGCGCGCGACACCGCGCATGTGCAGGTCGGCCTCGCCATTGCGGTGGCCAACATCGACGAGGTGATCCGCCTCATCCGCACCTCGCCCGACCAGACGGCCGCGCGCGAGGCGCTGATGATCCGCGACTGGCCGGCGCTCGACATGGCCCCGCTCGTGGCGTTGATCGCCGACCCCCGGCACAAGCTGACGCCCGAGGGCACGATTCGCCTGTCGGAGACGCAGGCGCGCGCAATTCTCGAATTGCGCCTCGCCCGTCTGACCGCGCTCGGGCGCGACGAAATCGCCGACGCGCTGAATAAGCTCGCCGTCGAGATCGCGGAATATCTGGAGATCCTGGGTTCGCGCGCGCGGGTGCAGCAGATCGTGCGCGACGAGATGCTGGCCGTGAAGACCGCCTTCGCCGATAAGCGCCGCACCGAGATCACCGATTCCGAATCCGACATGGACGACGAGGATCTGATCCAGCGCGAGGACATGGTCGTGCTGGTCAGCCACGCGGGCTACATCAAGCGCGTGCCGCTCTCGACCTATCGGGCGCAGCGGCGCGGCGGCAAGGGCCGCTCCGGCATGTCGACGCGCGAGGAGGACTTCGTCGCGCGGCTGTTCGTGGCCTCGACCCATCAGCCGGTGCTGTTCTTCTCGTCCAAGGGCCAGGTCTACAAAGAGAAGGTCTGGCGTTTGCCGCTCGCCGCTCCGCAGGCGCGCGGCAAAGCGCTGGTCAACATGCTGCCGCTGGAGGCGGGTGAGCGCATCACCAACATCATGCCGCTGCCCGAGGACGAGGCGACCTGGGGTGAACTCGACGTGATGTTCGCCACCACGCGCGGGACGGTCAGGCGCAACAAACTCAGCGACTTCGCGCAGGTCAACCGCGCCGGCAAGATCGCGATGAAGCTCGACGAGGGCGAGGGCATCGTCGACGTCGCCATTTGTTCCGAGAAAGACGATCTTTTGCTGACGACGGCGCAGGGGCAATGCATCCGCTTCGCCATCGACGAGGTGCGCGTGTTCAAGGGACGCGATTCGATGGGCGTGCGCGGCGTCGCGCTGGAAAAGGGCGACAGCGTCATCAGCCTGGCGATCTTGCGCCAGTTCGACGCCAACGCCGAGGAGCGCGCGGGCTATCTCAAGATGAGCCGCGCGATGCGGGGGGAGACGGCGGGCGAGGCGGATGCCGAGGAAGGCGTGGTCGCCGGGGCGCTGCCGCAGACTCGTTACGAGGAAATGTCGGCCAACGAGCAGTTCGTGCTGACGATCTCGGCCAACGGATACGGCAAACGCACGTCGTCGTTCGAGTACCGCACGACCGGGCGCGGCGGCAAAGGCATCGTGGCGATGAACGTCAACGTGCGCAACGGCGCGCTGGTGGCCTCTTTCCCGGTGGAGGAGAGCGACGAGGTGATGCTGGTCACAGACGGCGGCCAACTCATCCGTTGTCCGGTCGCGGGCATCCGCATTTCCGGGCGCGGGGCGCAGGGCGTCATCGTGTTCGACACCGCCGACCATGAGAAGGTCGTGTCGGTGGAGCGAATCTCCGAGCCGGAAGGCGAGGAAGGCTGACGCGGCAGCGGCCGGACGGCGCAATCGAGGCGCCGGTCTGAAGAAAAAGAGGCGAAAAAGACGGCCGTCGCTTGCGACGGCCGTCTGATTCTGGCCCATTTACGGACAGTAAACCGTGATTTTAGCGCCCAAACGTAAGCCCAACGCGTCTCGGTGCGGCTAATCTCCCCCTTCCCCCACGAATTCGTGACATTCGTGCAACATGGCCTGACGAAAGGTGGCGGGGGCAAGGCGTACGCCACGATTTCGATTTCTAGGTCGGGGGGCTTTGGGTATCTTCCTTCTTGTGAACGGGGACACCCGGTCGCGAGTCGGACGGAGACGCCACCCTCGGGGGGGAGACCTCGAAAGCGGCAAGGTTCGAATTCATCGGGAGTTAAGGTCGCTCACCTGCAGGCGGAAGCCAAAAGGGGGGTGGTAGGAAAACCTGGTCCCACACCGAATATAAATTGGAGGTCCAAGAATGACGCTCTTCAAGAGCCTGCTTCTGGGGTCGGCCACCGGTCTCGTCGCCGTGTCCGCCGCCCACGCCGCTGACCTGCCGACCCGCAAGGGCCCGGTGGCTGCCGAATACGTCCGCGTTTGCTCGATCACCGTCGCCGGCACCCCGGTCGTTGGTTTCGTGCTTCCCGGCTCCGACACCTGCTTCAAGATCTCCGGCTATATCACCGGCCAGATCGAAGGCGGCAACCTCAAGACCGGTTACTACACCGACATCTCCGGCAACAACCGCCGCGCTTTCGGCCCCAACGGCGCGAACGCCAGCACGCAGGCGATCGTCGGCACGTTCGGCACCGACTCGATCGGTTACACCACCCGCTTCAACCTGACCCTCGACGCGGTCTCCAACACGGCTTACGGCCCGTTGGTCGCGCACGGCGAGTATCAGTTCAACCACGGCGTGGGCTTCGAGAACACCGGCATCGGCGGTTCCGACGGCGGTCTCAACCGCGCGTACGTCACCTGGGCCGGCATCACGGCGGGTAAGGCGAACTCGTTCTTCTCGTTCACGGGCGGCGGTTTGGCTTGGGCGAACTTCTTCTCGCCCGACCGTAAGGGCTTCAACCAGCCTGACGTCCTGGCCTACACCGCTTCGTTCGGCGGCGGCTTTGCGGCCACGATCTCGATGGAAAGCTCGCAGGGCGCTGAGCAGGGTTACCTCGGCTCGGCCGTCCAGGGCGGCCATCGCATCCCCGACATCGTGGGCGCGTTGTCGGTTTCTCAGGCCTGGGGTTCGGCTCAGGTGTCCGGCGTCGGCCATAACGTCCGTGCGGATGGCGGCGGCGGCAACCGGCTCGACAAGTGGGGCTACGGCATCGACGCCGGCGTGTCCTTCAACATCCCGAGCCTCGCGGGCGCTTCGGTCGGCGTGACCGGCGCTTACTCCAAGAACGCCGTGTGGTACTCCGGTATCCCCGACGGTATGTGGGGCGACGCGGGTCAGGCGGTCAGCGGCAACGGTCAGGGCATGGCTCTGGGCGACGCCTTCTACAACGGCGCCGGCACCTGGGCGACTCCGACGGCTTGGTCGGTCACCGGCTACGCTCAGTTCACGGTCAGCCCGACGGTCACCCTCGGCCTCGAAGGTTCGTATGGCGAACTGCGCTGGTCGGGTCAGAACGCCGTCTCGCTGCTCTCCAACTCGAAGGCCTTCATCGTCGGCGGCGTCGCGCACTACGACCCCGTCAAGAACCTCGATTTCGAAGTCGAGCTTCTCTACGAAGGTGTCACGACGGCTCGGCCGACCGGTTACATCGTCGGCAACGGCGTGACCACGACGAACGCCTGGCAGTCCAAGTCGGACGGCTTCGCCGCCCGCTTCGAAGTGACCCGCTCGTTCTGATAGGTTCAAACCTAAAATTTGAAGAGCCCGGGGCGAAAGCCCCGGGTTTTTTTTGTCTAACAGGCCCCAACTGTCTTGGCGGTCGTTTCGTCCTCGTTTTCCGCTATGTTCGAATAACAGGCCCGGTCTTCACGAAACATGACCTCCAGGTAAGCCAGGCCGCAAGCGATGAGCCATTGCCGTTTGATAAGCGGTAAGTTACACGTTACAAACGATCGTGCGCATCCGCCACAAGGGGTTGCAGCGCTTTTACGAAACCGGCGACAAGCGCGGGATCGACGCAAGGCAGGCGTCTTGGCTTCGTATCTTGCTCACCGCGATGGACGCGGCGAACTCTCCCGCAATGCTGAACAACCCCGGTTTCCGGCTACATCCGCTAAAAGGCGAACGCCACGGACAATGGGCGGTTTCGGTGTCGGGCAATTGGCGTCTGGTGTTCGAGTTCGAGGGGACGAATATCACGAACGTCGATCTGGTCGATTATCACTGACAGGGGATTGGAGGACGCCATGCCGATGCATGATCCAGCTCATCCGGGGGAAGTTTTGCGTGAGTCTTGTCTCAAGCCTATGGGGCTGACGGTAAAGAGCGCCGCCGAAGCGCTCGGCGTCTCGCGCAAGGCGCTGTCCGATCTCCTTAACGGCCATAGCGGCGTCTCGCCTGAAATGGCGCTCCGTCTCGAATTGACGGGTTGGAGTACGGCCGAGCATTGGCTGAATATGCAAACGCAATGGAGTCTTTGGCAAGCTCGGCGGACGATCGGCGAACTTGACGTTCGCCGGCTCTACCAACCGCAGGTCGCTTGAGCCGCCGCCATGCCGGCGAGACGAGTTCTACACAGCATCGAAAAAGCAAAACGCCCTTTCCGTGGCCGGAAAGGGCGTCGTTTGACCGCTTGCGAACGCGCGTGAGCGCGGCCGGCTTACTTGAGGGCGGCGGAGACCTGCGAGAACTCGCCCGAAAGGCGGGTGCCGAGCGCGCCGAGGATCGAGATCAGCGCAACGGCGATCAGCGAGGCGATCAAGGCGTATTCGATGGCGGTCGCGCCGGACTCGTTGGCGACGAAGGACTTGAAGGTGCGCAGCATAGGTTTGCTCCAGGTGGTGGTGAGGGACTTCATGCCGCCGCGTGCTTCGCTCATTTGGCCCGCCGCAGCTTCCCAACGCCGCCAACATGACGTAGAGGCAAACCGGGATCAAGTAAAAGCGTTGGTCCGGGACAGGGCTTTGCTCGACATGATTTACAAGAAATGACGAAGAACAAGATATTTGGATTGTGAACGAAGTATGAAGAGGGAAGTTGCTTGAACCGTAAATGCAAACGCCCGCCGCAGGGCGGCGGGCGGCGGGTCAGGGCCAGATCGAAAGCCGGGAGCGCGGCGCTCCCGGGGGGTCACTTCAACGCGCCGCTCACTTGGCCAAAATATCCGCTAAGCTTCGTTCCGATGCCGGAGACGCCGGACACGATGACAAGCGCGAGGAACATAGCGAGCAGCGTATATTCGATCGCGACCGCCGCGTGCTCGTCGCCCCACAACTTTTCAGCCTGCCTGTACATGCCGGGCTCCGCCCCAAATCGCCCTCTAGGGACGGGCAAAAGATGAAGGCGCGAAATTAAGAAACCATATCTGCGACGCAAGAAACGCCGGCGCCGCCCGGTGGAATTTCCTCTGGGTTTATTGAGGCTGAACGCACCAACCGAAAGTTCAACCTCCCGCCGCTTCGACGGCGGCGATGGCGGTCATGTTGACGATGCCCCGGGCGGTTATCGAGGGCGTCAGCACATGGGCGGGCTTGGCCGGCCCCATCAGGATAGGCCCTACCGGCAACGCATTGGCGATGACCCTCGTCAGCTGCAACGCCGTGCTCCCGGCGTCGAGGTTGGGGAAGATTAGCACATTGGCCTCGCCGTCGAGCCGGCAATCGGTGACGACCCGTCCCCGCGCCAGCGTCGAGAGCGCGGTGTCGGCCTGCATCTCGCCGTCGACTTCCAGATCGGGCGCGCGCTCGCGCAGGATCGCCAGGGCGCGGCGCATCTTCAGCGCCGAGGGCGTGTCGGCGGAGCCGAAGTCGGAGTGCGAAATCAGCGCGATTCTCGGCGTAACGCCGAAGCGGCGCACATGATGCGCGCAAGCGACCGCGGTCTCGGCGATCTCCTCGGCGCTGGGGTCGTAGCGCACATGCGTATCGGCCAGAAAGTAGGCGCCCGTCGCGGCGATCACCAGCGACAGCGCCGCAAAATCCTTGTGCCCCGGGGCCAACCCGACAATCTCCTTGATGTGCTTGAGCCTCGACTCGAAGCGCCCCTCCAGTCCGCACAGCAGCGCATCGACGTCGCCGCGATGCAGCGCCAGCGCCGCGATGACGGTCGGGCTGGAGCGCACCACGATGCGCGCGACGTCGGGCGTCACGCCCCGGCGGCCCGCCACTTTCAGATAATCGGCGACATAATCGCGGTAGCGGGGATCGTCGTTGGGGTCGATCACCTCGAAATCGCGACCGGGTTTCAGCGCGAGGCCGTAGCGGCGGATGCGCTCCTCGATGATCTCGGGGCGCCCGATCAGCACCGGCACGGCGATGCGCTCCTCCAGCACCACCTGCGTCGCGCGCAGCACACGCTCGTCCTCGCCCTCCGAATAGATCACGCGCTTCTTGGCCTCGCGCGCCTTGGCGAACATCGGCTTCATCATGAAGCCGGAGCGGAACACAAAGCGCGCGAGCTTGTCGGCATAGGCCTCGAAATCCTTGAGGCCGCGACGCGCCACGCCGCTCTCCATCGCCGCGCGCGCCACCGCCGGAGCGATGCGCAGCATCAGGCGGGGGTCGAAGGGGCTGGGGATCAGCGACGTGCGCCCGAACGGCTGGGCCTCGCCGCCATAGGCGCGCGCCACCACTTCGGAGGGCGCTTCGCGCGCCAGGGCGGCGATGGCCGACACGGCCGCCTTTTTCATATCCTCGTTGATCGCGGTCGCCCCGACGTCGAGCGCGCCACGAAAAATATAGGGAAAGCACAGGACGTTGTTGACCTGGTTGGGATAGTCGGAGCGCCCCGTGCAGATCATCGCATCGGGCCGCGCGGCGACCGCCAGTTCCGGCATGATCTCCGGAATGGGATTGGCGAGCGCCATGATGAGCGGATCGCGCGCCATTTTCGCAAGCAGTTCGGGCTTCAGGACGCCCGCCGCCGAAAGGCCCAGGAAGATGTCGGCTCCCTCGATCACATCGGCCAGCGTGCGCGCGGGCGTGTCCTGCGCATAGACCGACTTCCAGCGGTCCATGAGCTTTTCGCGACCTTTGTAGACCACGCCCTCGATGTCGCAGACGAAGATGTTTTCCCGTCTGGCGCCCAGCGACACCAGCAGATTGAGCGAGGCGAGCGCCGCCGCGCCCGCGCCCGACGCCACGATTTTCACGTGCGCAATTTGCTTGTCCGCCAGCGCCAGCGCGTTGGTGACGGCGGCGGAGACGATGATCGCCGTGCCGTGTTGATCGTCGTGAAACACCGGAATGCCCATGCGGGCCTTGGCCTTTTCCTCGACCTCGAAGCACTCCGGCCCCTTGATGTCTTCAAGGTTGATGCCGCCGAACGTCGGCTCCAGCGCGACAATTATGTCCACGAGCCTGTCCACGTCGGTTTCCGCAACCTCGATGTCGAAAACGTCTATGCCGGCGAATTTCTTGAACAGCACCGCCTTGCCCTCCATCACCGGCTTCGAGGCGAGCGGGCCGATGGCGCCTAAGCCCAGCACCGCCGTGCCATTGGTCAGCACGGCGACGAGATTTTGCCGCGCCGTCAGCGAGGCGGCCTCATCCGGGTCGGCGGCGATGGCCTCGCAGGCGAAGGCGACGCCGGGCGAATAGGCGAGCGCGAGATCGCGCTGGTTGGCGAGCGGTTTTGTGGCGGCGATCTCCAGTTTGCCGGGGCGCGGCTCGCGATGGTAGTGCAGGGCGTCGGATTTGAGATCGGCGACGGACTTGTCTGACAAGGCTTGCAGTCTCCGTAGGTCGGCCCGGAAGCATCTCTGATGCTACGCGCGGCCCTCAAGGGCAAGCGGCCCGCCCGGCGCGCGCAAGATTTCGCCACATTCAAGAGGCTGTCACATCAGAAACGTAAAACCGTCGGCGGGACGAACCGTTACGGCGCCCTGACCTCAGCGAAGGGATCGGCAAGTGAGAAGTCTTTTGAAGCGTTGCACGGCGTTGGCCGCCGTCGCGGGTCTTGTGCATCCGGCCTGGGCGGACGAGCATATTCCCTCCGTGACGGCGCAGCCCAACCTCAACCCGACCGTCGCGCAGTTCGCGTTCGATCCGGCCTCGACCGATCCCGCTTTGACCAACGACGAGATGATCAAACTGGTTCGTCAGAAGGTCAAATATGTGTTCGTGCTGTTCAACGAGAATGAGTCGTTCGATCACGAATACGGCACGTTTCCCGGCGTCAACGGCCTTTATTCCGACGGCCTCAACCTGCGCTCGCCTTCCAACACGCCCGGCTTCACGCAGTCGGTCACCGACGTGAACGGTGCCAGTTACGCCGTCCAGCCCTTCCGCCTTGGCCCGCAGCAGAATGCGACGTTCATGGACAGCGTCGACCATTCGCACGTTGGCCTCGCCGCCAAGCTGCACACCGTCTACGGCGCGCCGCGCATGGACGGCTTCGCCCAGGACGAATATTCCAAATACGCCAGCACCTCGGCGGCCTCCGCCGCCGCGCAGGCCAAGGGCAAACAATTCTCCAAGCTCGTCATGAGCCATATCGACTGCGACACCATCCCCTTCTTCTGGCAATACGCCAACCATTTCACGATCTTCGACAACATCTTCGCCACCGAGGACACGCCCTCGACGCCCAACGCCATCGCGATGCTGGCCGGGCAGGGCGGCGAGTCGCAATGGGTCCAGCACGGCTCGACCGCCGCGGCCGCGCCGATCGCGGGCACGATCAACGGCACGACCTATTCCGGCTCGGCGACGCCGTCGGCCGTCCCGGTCGTCAACGATCCCCAGCCCTATTGGGGCTCGGCCTTCGACATGAGCCCAGGCCATCGCCAGCCAACGGGGCCGAAAGAGTTCTGGGGGCCGACGAACACCAACGTCAACCTCACCTTCGCCAGCGTGCCGCTGACGCTCGCGGGCAATCAGGTGAAGTCCATTTTGTCGGGCGACCACAATCCCGCCGTCGATCATGCCGACATCCAGAACGACATCAACTTCCTCGCCGCCAACGGCGGCCCGGCGGTCGGCTGGCGCTGGTATGAAAACGGCTACAGCAACCGCGAGCCCAACGAGCCGAGCTTCGCCACGCCGGGCGCCCACACCAACTATGTTTCGCACCATAACGGCGCGCAATATTTTGGATACATCTCGAACAACTGGAACGAATGGCGGAATATGAAGGGAGAACACGACTTCTTCCTCGACGTCGCCAACAACGCTTTGCCGCAGAGCGGCGGCGTCTTTTACGTGCGCGGCGGCTTTTACAATCTCAAGAACCAACTGCCGCCCATTCAAAATTCGAACTATCCCAATACGGCGGGACTAACGCCGACCGAGATTGCGACGATCAACGCCGCCAAATCCGGCGACGACGATCATCCCGCCTATTCGGACCATCAGATCAGCGAGACGATGAACGCGCGCGCCATCAACGCGATCGCCGGCGACCCGGCCTTGTGGGCGCAAAGCGCGATCGTCATCACCTACGACGAGTCGGACGGGTTCTACGACCACGTGCCGCCGCGCATCCTGTCCTATGGTCCCGACAGCCTGCCGCTTTCGCGCGGCGTCCGCATCCCGCTGATCCTGATCTCGCCCTACGCCCGCGCGGGGGCCGTCGCCCATGCGGAGGGCGACCACAATGCCGTGATCGAGACAATCAACGCGATCTTCGGGCTGACTCCGCTTTCGCAGCTTCCCGACGAGGCGGCGGCGCTCAGAGCCGGCAATTCAGCGGCCTTCAACCAGTTCGCTCAGTCCTACGGGCCTGCGAATTTCGAGCAGAAGCATCTGGGGCCGCGCGACACCAACAAGCCTTATAGCGATAGCCTGCTGTCGGGCTTCAGCCCGGTGCGTCTCAAGGGCTTGGCGGGGCCGCTTCCGGGATCTTATGCAATCATCCCCAACTCTGATCTTTATACGCTGCCCCACTACGCAGGCCACGGTTGTTCAACCATCGGCGTGACGCCGACCGACGCCAGCGCCCCCGTCGCGCCTCCCGCCGGCTTCAACACGCTGCCCTCGACCCTGCCGGCCTACAACTGACGCATGCCCGCCGCGCCTTGCGCGGCGGCTTTTCCGCCTTACCCGGTCCGGCGCGGCGCGCTTGGCCGATTTCTATTTTGCAGCGTCCGGGGCCTCATGCGCGCATTGGTTTTGTCGATTTTCCTTCTGGCCGAGTCTTCGTGTCTAGCGACCGCAGGCCCGACGCTCGACCGCGTGCGCGCCGAAAAGCTGTTGCGCTGCGGCGGCGTCGCGCGACCCGGCCTCGTCGAGATCGAGGCGAGCGGGCAGGCGCACGGGCTTGAACTCGACCTGTGCCGGGCTCTGGCCTCGGTCATGTTGGGGCCTGACGGGCGGCTGGAGTTCACGCGTTACGACTCGGAGAAGGCGTTTGCTGCGGCCCGCGCCGGCCATGAGGACGTCATGTTCCTCACCGGGCGGGAACTCGTCGAACACGGGCTGACAGGGAAGGTGATCCCCGGACCTGTGATTTTTGTCGAAACCACCGCGGTGATCGTTCAGGACGAGGCCCCCTACCGCCATCTGGAGGACCTCGCCGACAAGCCGATCTGCTACGCGCAGGGGCCGCACGCCGAGTATCATCTGCAAGGCTGGTTCGCGGCGAAGGGCCTCAAATTCGTGGCGATGGGTTTTCAGGAGGATGTCGAGCTGAACGACGCCTACAAGGTCCGTTATTGCCACGGCCTTGCCGGCGAGGCGACGACATTGGCGCAAACCGCCCATGCGCCCGCCATGGCGGGCCAGCCGAGCCGCTTCCTCCCCGAGACGCTCGCCGCGTATCCGGTCCTGGCGACGTCCGTCGTGCGGGACGGTGAATTCGCGGCAGTCGTCGCCTGGACCGTGGAGACGCTCAAGCAGGCCGACGCGCCCGAGACCTATTGGACGCGTGGAGGGGTGGCGTCCATGCCGGTGGAGGCGCCTGCGCTGGGCCTTGAAAAGGGCTGGCAAAAAAAGGTCGTCGATCTCGTGGGAAGCTACGGACGGATGTTCGACAGGAACCTCGGCGCGCAATCGGAGCTGAAGCTTGAGCGCGGTCTCAATGGCGGTGTTGGAGAGCACGGGGCGTTTGCGCCGCCTTACGTTGAGTAAATGCACGCTTAACGAAAGATTCACGCGGCGTTCAGGTCGCGGGGAATAGCCGTGGCGCGGTCAGCGAATTACGCACGGGGCTCGTCATGAACGCCACACGTCGCAATCTCTTCGCCTTCCTCGCCGGAGGCGCCCTGGTCGCTGTTTCCTCGTCCGGTTTCGCCGAGGAAATCATCATTCGCGAGCACGCCATGCCCGCGATGCGGGTTGAGGTGATCCCCGCCCAGCCGCCGCATCCCGGCTGGTCGTGGGTGCGGGGACATTGGCGCTGGGGGCCGCGCATTGGCCAGTGGGTCTGGGCGCCCGGCCATTGGGTCGAGCGCGTAGTGCCCGCGATGCCTGAACTCATCATCGAAACGCCGCCGCCCCCGCCCTCGTTGCGTCACTTCTGGGTGCGGGGCCACTGGGCATGGGAAGGCAATCGCTGGCAATGGATGCGCGGCCACTGGGTCGCCTGAGGCTGCGCGGACGGCGCGGATGGGTTAGGGTTCCCCCATGCGCGTCGCTGACCTCGATCTACTGTTCGTGCCCGAAGCGGGCGTCCTTTCGCCCGACCACTGGATCGAACGTTGGAGCGGAAGACTGTCCACGGCGCAACGCGTGGAGGTGGGCGAGCCTGCCGCCACGGTTTCCCGCATTGTCGCGCAGGCGCAGGGCGCCGCTCGCCCGGTCGTGCTGATCGGCCATTCCACCGGCGCCGTTGCGGCGGCGCTGGCCGCGCCCGCTCTGGACGCGGCGAACGTGCTGGGGGCCTTCTTCGTCGCGCCTCCCGACGCGGCCACGCTCGCCACGCTTGGCGGCGGCCTCTGGCCCGCGCCGCCCCGCGCGCGCCTGCCGTTCGCCAGCGTGCTGGTGGCGAGCCGAACGGACCCCTGGGCGTCGCACGGGGAGTCGGAGGCGCTGGCGCAAGCCTGGGGCGCCGAGTTCATCGATGCTGGAGAGGCGGGGCGCCTGGACGCCGAGTCAGGCTACGGCCCATGGCCGGACGGGCTGCTGAAGCTCGCCGCTTTTCTCAGGAAGCTCTCGTGAGCGTTGGCGAGCGCGATCTCGTCGCGCTGCTGGCCAACGCCTCGCCAACGCTCCACCCCGCCCCCGTCGCCGTCGCGACGATAGCGGACGGCGAGGTTCCCGAAGTCTTGCGCGCTCATGCGATCGGGACTTTCCGGGAGACGGAGGGCCTGACGGTCTATCTGGACGCGGAGGCCGCCGAGGCGGCAGGGCTTCGCATCGTCTTCCGCGCCGCTTGGATCACGATGACCGTCCATTCCGATCTCGAAGCCGTCGGCTTCACGGCGGCTTTCGCGCACGCGCTCGCCGTGCGGGGAATCGCGGCGAACGTTGTCGCCGGGGCGTTCCACGATCATGTCTTCGTGCCCTGGGACAGTGCGCAGGACGCGATGAAAGCGCTCAACGCTCTACAGGGTCAGGCGATCTCGACGACGCCCCCGGGCAGCGGCGCGACGAAAAGTTCGGATGCTATCCCTGCCCGCGCGAGCGCCTCGGCAAGACGGCGCGGCGGCTCGTCGTAAGGCTCCGTCGTGAGCTGAAACGTGCCCCAATGGCAGGCGACGGCTCGCTCCACCCCCAGCGCGGAAAAAATCGCGACCGCCTCGTCGGGGTCGCAATGCTGCTCGCGCATGAACCATCTGGGCTCATACGCGCCGATGGGCAGCATCGCGAAACGCAGCGGCCCCGCAGGGCGCACGGCGAGGGCGGGAAACAGCGAGCCGTCGCCAAACCCGGTATCGCCCGCAAAGAATATCCGCCCGCCCGGACCCGCGATCATGAACGAACCCCACAGCGCCATGCGCCGGTCGCCAAGCCCTCGCGCCGACCAGTGCAACGCCGGCTCCAGCGTCACGCGCAGCGAACCGACCTGCGCCGACTGGCCCCAGTCGAGCGCGCGCGCGTCGATGCGGCGCTCGTGCCGCTTCAGGATCGCGTCGTTGCCGAGCGGCGTCCACACGGGGCAGGGGCGCAGCCGCGCCAGTTTCGACAGCGTCGGAAGATCCATGTGATCGTAATGATTGTGGCTCAGCAAGATGGCGTCGAGCGGGGGCAGATCTTCGAGTGCGAGCGCGGGCGGCGTCGCGCGTGTCGGCCCCAGTAGGCCGAACGGCCCGGCCGTGCGGCTCCAAACGGGATCGGTCAACAGATTGAGCCCTTCCGTCTGCACGAGAAACGTCGAGTGCCCGATGAAGGTCGCACGGATCGACTTCCCCTCGACGCGCGCGGGCGGGCGCGGGCAGGGCAGAACAGGCCCCGCCTTGGGCCATTTCGCGCGCGGCGTGCGCAGAAGACGCAGCAACTCACCCCGCGTCTTGTCGGCGGGGCCGCCGGGGAAGAAGAAGCGCTCGCCGTCGAAATGGTCCGACGCCGGGCCGTCGTAATAAGGGTTGCGCGCCAAGCGTCAGTCCGCAACGCCGCCGAAACCGTGCATGCGGTTGGCCCATTGCAAACCGACCAGTGCGCCCTTGACGCGCGGCAGCAACAACAGGCTGAGCCCCACCGCGATCGCCGACCAGACGAGCGCGGGAATCCAGAACGGCAGGTCCGGCCCGACGAACTCGGTCGCCATCACGCCCGAGACGATGACATGGCCGACGATGAAAATCGTCATATAGGCGGGGGCGTCGTCGGCGCGCTGCGGGGTCAGGTCGGTATCGCAAACCGCGCAGCGGTCTACCACCTTGAGAAAAGTGCGGTACAGCTTGCCCTCGCCGCAATTCGGGCAGCGGCATCTGAAGCCGCGCCAGAGCGCACGCCCCATCGGGCGGGCGGTTACGACGGTCAGCGGATAATCGGTCATTTTCGCCTCTTGGCGGTTCGCGAGGCGCGGGCGCCCCGCGTCAGCATTTCAAAACGCAGGGCGCCGGCAAACGGCGCCGCCTCCAGCAATTTGACTTCCACTCTGTCGCCGAGACGGAACGTCTCGCCCGTGCGCGCGCCCACCAGCGAGCGCGAAGGCTCGTCGAAGCGGAAGTAATCTTCGCCCAGAGATCCCGCAGGAATGAACCCGTCCGCGCCGGTGTCGGCGAGTTTGACGAACAACCCAACCTTGGTGACCCCCGCGATGCGCGCAAAAAAACGTGCGCCGATCCGTTCGGAGAGAAAGGCTGCGACCAGCCGGTCCGCCGTGTCGCGCTCGGCCGCCATCGCACGCCTCTCGGCGGCGGAGATGCGCTCGGCCACGCCGGCGAGGCCTGCGCCTTCCAGCTCCGTCAGCCCGCCAGGGCCGAGCTTCAGCGAGCGGATCAAGGCGCGATGGACGACGAGGTCGGCGTAGCGGCGGATCGGCGAGGTGAAATGGGCGTAGCGGCGCAGGTTGAGGCCGAAATGGCCGTAATTCTCATGCGTGTATTCGGCCTGGCTTTGCGCGCGCAACACGACTTCGTTGGTCAGCGCCTCGTGGGCTAAGCCCTTCACGCCGGCGAGCGCCTTGTTGAAATGCGCGGGCCTCAGCCGTTCGGCCTTGGCGAGTTTGATTCCGAGCGTGCCGAGAAACTCGCCGAGATTGGTGAGCTTTTCGAGGCTCGGCCCGTCGTGCGCGCGATAGATCAGTGGCGAGGCCTTGGCCTCCAGCGTCTCGGCGGCGGCGACGTTGGCTGATATCATGAACTCTTCGATCAGCCGGTGCGCGTCAAGCCGATCCGGCCACCGCACGTCCTTCAGCCGGCCTTCCGCGTCCAGCACCAGCTTGCGCTCGGGCAGGTTGAGATCGAGCGGTTCGCGCTCGTCGCGCTCCTTGCCGACCGCCGCATAGGCCGCGTAGAGCGGGCGCAGCACGACATCGAGCAGCGGCCCCGTGGTCTCGTCGGGCTGCCCGTCGATGGCGCGCTGCGCCTGTTCGTAGGACAGCTTTGCGGCGGATCGCATCATGATGCGATGGAACGTATGCCGCGTCTTGCGCCCACCAGCGTCGATGAAAAGCCTCACCGCCAGAGCGGGCCGGTCCTCGTTCGGGCGCAGCGAGCAAAGGCCGTTGGAAATGCGCTCGGGCAGCATCGGCACGACGCGGTCCGGGAAATAAACCGAATTGCCGCGCTCCAGGGCCTCGCGGTCGAGCGCCGTTCCCGTTCGCACGTAATAGGACACGTCGGCGATGGCGACCGTCACGACGAAGCCGCCCTTAACGATTTCCGCATGAACCGCGTCGTCATGATCCTTGGCGTCGGGCGGATCGATGGTGACGAGGGGCAGGGCGCGCCAGTCCTCGCGCGCCTCCATCGAGGCGGCGCTCGCGTACTCCGCCTCGGCCAGCGCGGCTGACGAAAACGTGTCCGGCAGCCCATGCACGGCGATGGCGATACGGCTGATGGCGCGCTCCGTGTCGACCGGCCCCAGCCGCTCGACCACCCGCGCGGAAGGGACGCCGAACGCGCGCTCCCTTAACGGCGCCAGCGCCACAAGCTCGCCGTTTTCCGCGCCTTCGTCGAGCCCCTCCGGCACGAACCAGTCGCGCCCCGCCGCGCGCTTTTCGACGGGATGGACGCGTCCGCCGCCCGTCTCCAGCTTCTTGTAAACGCCAAGCGGCCGCCCCGCCGCCTTGTCCAGCACCTTGACGATGCGCCCCGTATAGCCTCCGCTCGTCTCGTCAAGCGCCACGCGCAGCAGAACCCGGGCGCCCATTGAAGGCGTCGGCGCGCGGTCGCGCTTGACGCGGGAGGGTCGGATGAGGATGCGCGCCTTCACATTGTCTTCGGCGGGCGCCGCGACAAAGGCGCCTTCCGGCGTGCGCTCTACAATATCGGCGACCAGCATCGCGGGCAGCACGCCCTGACGGCTGAGGGTCTTGCGCCCGCGCTTGACGGCGCCGTCCGATTCTAGATCGCGAATGAGGGTCTTGAGTTCGCCCTTCGCCTCGCCCTTGACGCGGAAGGCGCGCGCCAGGTCGCGCTTGCCCACGCGCGCCGGCGCCCGCTTACCATTGGGCGCGGCTTCGCCTGAGAGGTACGCCAGCACGTCCGCGCGAGTGGGGGGATCAGAGTTTACAGGCTTGCGGGGCATCGAATGTCTGAGCGACGGAGCGCCGCTATGATCTGCACATAGGCTCCGCGCCCCGTCCCCGCAAGGCGCGGACCGCCTCGCGTCATTCCGCCCGTGTAAGCGCCGGCCGCGTCGCGAAGCCGCGCTCGTCCGCCAGAAACTTCCGCGCGCTCTCGGCCACGCGCGTCGCCCCCAGCCGGATCTCGCGCAACTGCCCCGTCGGCGAGGCCAGCGCGCCGACGAAATACAATCCCGGCTCGGCGGTCGCCCGGTCGCTCACGCGCGGGCGCCCCTGCGCGTCCAGCACCGTGGCGGCGTCGGGCAGCAGCTTACGCAGGTCGGGGCGGTAGCCGGTCGCCAGAACGACCGTATCGAAACCTTCCTCGGCCCCGTCCGCAAACCGCACGCCCGCGCCGGTGAACGCCTCGATGGCGCCGCGCACCTTGATCTCGCCGCGCCGGATCGCCGCGAGCGCGCCGATGTCCAGCACCGGGATGCGCTGGTCTTCCTCGATCATCTGCATCGCGCCCTTGGGCGAGGTCTTGAACCCGAGCTTCTCCAGCGAACCGACCGCCAGCCGCATCACCGGCGCATTGAGCGCATCCGCGACCTTGGCCGGCAAAAATCGCTGCAACAGCGCGAAATCGAGGATCGGCACGCCCACGAGATCGCGCGGCAGCACGCGGATCGGCGAACGCTGGCTCAGCGTCACGTCCACGCCCTGCTCTGCAAGGTCGAGCGCGATCTCCGCGCCCGAATTGCCGAACCCGACCACGAGCGCCCGCCCGCCCTTGAACGGCGCGGCGCTCT
>JAYVYJ010000065.1:0-2459 GCA_043784465.1 Hyphomicrobiales bacterium | reverse complement strand
GTCGCATTGGCTCGACGCCGGCGCGATCTCCAGTCGCCGACTAACCGAAATTTACCTCGCGCGCATCGCCGCGCTGGGGCCCAGGCTCGAATGTTTCGCAACGGTGGCGCCCGAGCGGGCGCTCGCGGAGGCCGACGCGGCCGACGCGCTGGCACGCTCGGGGGGGCGACTGGGTCCGTTGCATGGCGTGCCGTACGGGTTAAAGGATCTCTTCGACACGAAGGGCCTCGTGACCGGGTGGGGCGCCGAGCCCTATCGGGATCGGGTTCCCGACCGCGACGCCGCCGTCGTTGCAAAACTTCGCGCCGCCGGTGCGGTGCTGCTGGGCAAGACAACGGTGGGCGCGCTCGCCTTCGACGACCGCTGGTACGGCGGCCGCACGCGCAATCCGTGGAACGTTGCAGAAGGGTCGAGCGGGTCGAGCGCAGGGTCGGCCTCGGCGACGGCGGCGGGACTGTGCGCGTTCTCGATCGGTACGGAGACGCTGGGTTCGATCACGTCGCCGAGCCATCGCTGCGGTGCGACCGGCCTGCGCCCGACCTTCGGGCGCGTGTCGCGCGCGGGCGGGATGGCGCTGTGCTGGTCGCTCGACAAGATCGGCCCGATCTGCCGCACTGTCGAAGACACCGCGCTGGTCCTCGCCGCCATCGCCGGCGCCGATTTTGACGATCCCTCCTCCATCGCCGCGCCCTTCGCCTTCGACGCGCAAGCTTCCATCGAGGGCGCGCGCATCGGCTATCTCGGCGAGGCGTTCGGCGAAGGCGCTACGGAGGTCGATCACGCGGCGCTGGAGGCGGCGCGGCGGCTCGGCGCCGAGGTGGTCGAGGTCACGCTCGAAAACCTGCCTTATTTCTCGCTGCTCAATGTCGTCTACGCCGAAGGCGCCGCCGCTTTCGAGGGCCTGACGCTGGACAATCTCGACGATACGCTGAGCCGTCAGGACGCCGGCGCGTGGCCCAACTCGTTCCGCAAGGCGCGCTTTCTCTCTGCGGTAGATCATGTCCAGCTTGACCGCCTGCGCTATCGCGCCATGCTCGCGCTCGACAAGATGTTCGGCGAGGTCGATTTCCTCATCGGCCCGTTCGCGACGGGGCCTATGCTGGTGGCGAGCAATTTCACCGGCCACCCCTGCCTGCATCTGCGCGCGGGCTTCCTCGAACATGGCGCGCGCGGGCCTGCGTTGCTCGGCGGCGTAAAACTGACGACGGGCGAGGCGGAGGAGACGGGGCCAAAACGCAAAGTCCCGCAGGGGATTTCGTTGTGGGGCCGGCTGTTCGACGAGGGCCGGTTGCTGAATTTCGGACTGGCGCTCGAACGCGCGCTGGGCGTCACGGATATGAGGCCGGATTTATCGGCCTGAGAGGGAGACGAGCGATGAAGCGTAGGGATTTTCTTAAAACCACGGCGACTTTGTTTGGCGGGGCCGCCTTCGGCGGCTTCGAAATCACCAACGCCTTCGCCGACGACGCGCCCAAAAAGGGCGGCACGCTGATATGGGGCCATTCGGAGACGACCCAGAACCTCGACATTCATCAGACCGGCACCGCCTCGACGCTGCGCCTGTTGCAAAACGTGCATAATTCCATCGTCACCGTCGACAAGAACCTGACCGTCATACCGAGCCTGGCCAAGAGCTTCGAGCAGAGCGCGGACGGCCTGACCTACACGTTCCATCTGCGTCCAGGCGTCAAATTTCACGACGGCAAGGCGATGACATCCGCCGACGTCAAATATTCGTTCGAGCGCTGCGCGGCGAAAGAGACAGGCGCAGTAAGTTTCGAGGTGTTCAATGACGTCGCGGCCATCGACACGCCCGACGATCTGACGTTGATCGTCAAGCTCAAGCGCATTAACGCACCTTTCTTGAGCCGTCTCGCCGAAAACGGCGCGGGCGCTATCATGCCGGCGGGTTCCGGCGACGCGCAGGGCAAGCTGCCGATCGGCGCGGGTCCGTTCAAGTTCATCCGCCGCGAGTTCGGCCATGAGGTCGAGTTGGCGCGTTTCGACGATTATTGGGACGGCCCGGCCTATCTCGACAAGATCATCTCGCGCGAGGTGACCGAGCCGACCGTGCGGCTGACGGGTCTGCGCACCGGCGAGATGCATCTCATCAACGACATTCCCGCCGACCGCATGAAAGAGGTCAAGGCTGATCCGAAACTTCAGACGCTGACGTGGTTCCCGCTCAATTGGGACTTCGTCAACATGAACCACGATTATGCGCCGTTCAAGGATCCGCGGGTGCGCATGGCTATCGATCTTTTGATCGACAAGGAGGCGCTGTTGCAGGGCGCGCTGTGGGGAGAGGGCCGCACCACGGCCTCGCCAAGCTATCCGACCTCAAGCTCGTACAATTCCGCGCTGAAGAACCGCCCGCAGGACCTCGCCAAGGCCAAAGCTTTGCTCGCGGAGGCGGGCTATGGCCCCGGCAAGCTCGACGTCGTGTTCAAGGCGACGAC
>JAYVYJ010000064.1:0-18275 GCA_043784465.1 Hyphomicrobiales bacterium | reverse complement strand
ATCTTCGCTGTGCCGGGCATCGTGCTGGCGACGCTGTTCGTCACGTTTCCCTTTGTCGCGCGCGAGTTGATCCCGACGTTGCAGGCGCAGGGCGTGGCGGAAAAGGAGGCTGCGCTGACGTTGGGCGCGAGCGGCCTCAAAACCTTTCTCACCGTCACGCTGCCGAACGCCCGTTGGGCGCTGCTGACGGGCGTGTTGCTCGCCAATGCGCGCGCGATGGGCGAGTTCGGCGCGGTCTCCGTCGTCTCGGGCCACATTCGCGGCCTCACCAACACCGTCCCCTTGCAAGTCGAGATTCTCTACAATGAATACAGCATCGCCGCCGCTTTCTCGCTCGCCTCGCTCCTGGCCCTCCTCGCTTTGGTCACGCTCGGACTCCGGGCCCTTCTTGAACGGGGCGACGAGGACCGACGACATGCCGTCTGATCTGGCTCTGGCCCCCGTCTCGGCGCCGGCCGCCAGGGCGGCGGAGACGTTGGGCGAACCGCGCGCGATCTCAATCTCGCAGGTCTCGCGAAACTTCGGCGCGAATTCGATTCTGCGTGGGATCGATCTGGAGATCGAGCCCGGCGAATTGCTGGCGCTGCTTGGCCCCTCGGGCTCGGGCAAAACGACGCTGCTGCGGCTCATCGCGGGTCTCGACATGCCCAGCCAAGGCGCTGTGAGGTTCGACGGCCAGGACGCTTCCCGGTTCACCGTGCAGGAGCGGCGCGTCGGCTTCGTGTTCCAGTCCTATGCGCTGTTCAAGCACATGAGCGTGTTCGACAACATCGCCTATGGCCTGACGGTGCGGACACGCCGGCTGCGTCCCTCGCGAGAGGCCATCGCGGCGCGCGTGGCCGGGTTGCTCGACATGATGCAACTGACCGGATTTGGCGAGCGCTATCCCTCGCAATTGTCGGGCGGCCAACGTCAGCGCGTGGCCTTCGCACGCGCGCTCGCCATCGAGCCGCGCGTCCTGCTGCTCGACGAACCGTTTGGCGCGCTGGACGCGAAAGTGCGCAAGGAATTGCGCGAGTGGCTGCGCGACATCCATGACCGGACCGGCCTGACGACCGTGTTCGTGACCCACGATCAGGCCGAGGCCATGGATATCGCCGACCGCGTCGCCATTCTCAACGGCGGCCGGATCGAACAGATCGGGCGGCCCGAGGACATACGCAGGGCGCCGGCCACGCCGTTTGTCGCGGCGTTTCTGGATTGATCTCGCCGCCCGGTCTCACAAGTAAGGTTTGCCTGACGTCTTGGGGGTTTTGGGCAGCGCGCGCATCTGCGCCAGCGTGCTTTTGTCGAGCACGCCCGACAGCGCCTCGCGGGCTTGCATCATCATCAAACGCACGGAACAGAGCTTCTCGTTGCCGCAATCGTCGCAGGGGCGATAGGCCGTCACGCTCGCGCATCCCAGCGGCGCCAGCGGGCCGTCGAGCGTGCGGACGATGTGGCCGACCTTTATGTCCCCGGCGGGCCTGGCGAGCATGTAACCGCCGCCCTTGCCCTTCTTGGAAAAGGCGAACCCGGCGTTGCGAAGCTCGGACAGGATCTGGTCGAGAAATTTCTTGGGAATCGAGCAGGACTGCGCAATGTCGGCGACGGGCGCAATCTCCCCGGCTTTGAGACCCGCTAGAAAGACCATCGCCTTCAGTCCGTATTTCCCCTTCGCGGTCAACATGCGTGCAAACCCGGCGTCCTCCCGGTCCGCGATTAGCCGATTTGCCTGCGAATGCCTACCGATGGCGTTGGGCGTCCTGCGGAAGGGCTGGAGCCATCCGCCGGCGGCCGCGTAGGAACCAACCCACGCGGCCGCGTCCGGGGGCGGTTGACGCCGTCAACGGACGGAAGCCGCCGCGTAGGCCGCGCCCGGATGGGGGGAGGTCAAGCGCGCGCCGCGCCCGAACAGTCTTTCGCGCAGGGTTCCCGGCGGATAGGCTTGGCGATAGCGGCCCCGGCGCTGCAATTCCGGCACGACGAACGCCACCACGTCCTGCATGGTCTCGGGCCGCACCGCAAAGGCGAGGTTGAACCCGTCGATGTCGGTCGCCTCGACGAAGGCCTCCAGTTGGTCGGCGACTTGGGCGGCGTCGCCGACGAACACGGGACCGGCGCCGCCGAGCGCGACGTGCTCGGCGGCTTGCCTCACCGTCCAGCGGCGGGAAGGGTCGGCGCGGGTGATATTTTCGAGCGCCGTGCGGCCCGCGTCGTTCTCGACATGCGCGACGACGGCCTCGCGGTCGAGCGTCGAGAAATCCACCCCAGTCCAGCCCGAAAGCAGCGCCAGCGCGCCCTCCACGTCGGCGTATTGGCGGTAATCGGCGAGCTTTTCCCGCGCCGCCGCCGCGCTGGACCCGGTTATGATTGTCGCGAGCGCGTAAACCCTGACGTCGTCGCGCGCGCGGCCCGCCGCCACGGCTGCGCCGCGCAGCGCGGCGACGCGCGGCTTCAGCACGTCCGCGCTGGGGCCGGAGACGAACACGCATTCGGCATGACGCCCGGCGAAGGCGCGACCCGCAGCGGAAGTTCCCGCCTGATAAAGCACCGGCGTGCGTTGCGGCGAGGGCTCGCTCAAGTGGATCGCGTCGAGTTTGAAAAATGGGCTGTCATGCCGCGCCGCGCGCACGCGCGAGGGTTCGGCGAACACGCCGCGCGCTCGGTCGGCGACCACCGCGTCGTCGTCCCAACTCCCCTCCCAGAGTTTGTAGAGCAGCGAAAGATAATCTTCCGCCAGATCGTAGCGCGCGTCATGCGCCGTCTGCTTCTCCCGCCCGGCGGCGCGGGCGGCGCTGTCGAGGTAGCCGGTCACGATGTTCCAGCCGATGCGCCCCTGCGTCAGATGATCGAGCGTCGACATGCGGCGTGCGAAAATATACGGTGGCTCGTAGGAAAGATTGACGGTCACGCCGAAGCCGAGGCGCTGCGTGACCGTCGCCATCGCCGGCACGAGCAGCAGCGGATCGTTGACGGGAACCTGCGCGGCGCTGCGCAACGCGGCGTCCGCGTTTCCGCCATAGACATCGTAGAGACCGACCACGTCGGCGAGGAAGATCCCCTCGAAAAGGCCACGCTCCAGCGTGCGCGCGAGATCGAGCCAAGGCTCAAGCCGCGCATAATCGCGCGAACGGTCGCGCGGATGACGCCAGAGCCCCGGCGCCTGATGGACGACGCAGTTCATCTCGAACGCGTTGAAGCCGATCTGTTTGTGTGTCAGGCTCAAGGCCTTCGCTCAGAGTTCGTTGCGCCTAGCCGACCTTTAGCATCCGCGCCGCGTTCTCGTAAAACACCTTGTTCAGCACGTCGCCGCGAAAGCCCAGCCGCTCATAATCCTCGACCGACGGGATCGAGCGTCACCGTGCCTGAAGGCGGTGTGCGCTGGCCCAAGCACGACCAATCGTCAATCACAGACAGCCCGTGAGCGTCGCGCTCGGCGATGTCGGACCAGGCGCACCCCTGATCGTCGAGCGCGACGATGGGTGCGAGATGCGCGGGCTGGGCGCCGGTGGAATGGAACTTTGTGCCGATCGCCACGACGCGGTCGCCACGATCCTCGAACTTCGTCTCGAAATCTGCCGCGCGCTGGAAGCCGAACTCCGAGAAGGCGTTGCCGAAGCGCACGCTTTTCAACTCCAGATCGAACGGCAGCTTCCGCTGCGACTCGTCCGACACCGTGCGGATCGCAGCGAAGACGCCGATATGGCTTTGCGCAATTTGGCCGAGGGAGTTGTCGCCGGCCGGGATGATTTCGGTGACGCGGACGAGGGTCGCGTAGAACAGTTCCGGGCCGCCGAATGCTTGCGGCAAGTTGAGCGACCACACCCCGCTCTGCGAATAAAGATCGAGTTCGCGCACCGGCCACTCGCGCGTGGCGTCGCGGATCGCGACGCGTTCGGCGAAATCGGCGGCAAGCCTCTCGGCGATCTCGATGGCCTTCACCGCGCTTGTCACGACCTGGGCGGGCTGGTCGGGTCGCAGCGGCGGCGGCATGGGTTTTCGTTGTTTGACGGTCTCGTTCATTTGAGGCTCCCTTGGCAAGATGAATCCGCGTGCGTGCGGTCGAGACAAAAAGCTTTCACCCCATCGCGCGCGCGTAGAGTCGCGGCGTCCTCCTCATGCGCCGGGACGGCGCGCTCCGGCGCCACTACGCGAAGCGCATAGGCAAGCGCGATCGACGCATTCTGCTCAGCGACAAGGATCGCCCGACCCTCGGCGCCCAGATTCTCGACCTTGGCGGGATCCGGTGGCACACGTTCTAAGTCCCAGCGCACTTCGTCGCCGGTCCGCGTGCGCTTGCCGATTTTCTCCTGCGCGATACGAACCACCTCGACATTGAGGATGCCATTGGCCACGCCAAGGTTGGGATGGACCGAGCCGATCCTGTTCTTGTCCTCAAGATTGCCCTTGCCGGCCCCATAGTCCGCCTTCACGATCTCCTGGATGACCGGATAATTCTGGCTCAACGGCTACGTGGCGAGGGCGGCGTTGCCGATCGCGGCCTCGCCGGCGGGCAGCACATCCTCTTCCGAATTGGACCAGACGGCGCCGACGATGCGGTCGACCGGGAAGCCGACCCTGGTTGCTGTCTTCAGCGCCACCGGGTTCATCACGCCCCCGCCGCGCAACGCCACGTAGTCGGGCTTGTCGCGCCGGATGGTCAACCATTGCGCCTGCGGCTCCACGCCTGGATGAGGCGCCTCGATCCGCCGCTCTTCGAACCGGCATATCTGGGTAGTCAGGTCGTAGATCCGGATCGCTTCCGCGCCACAGGGCGAGCCGCGATAGAGCACGACGATCTTCTCGCCCTTGAGCGTGTCTGGCCCGCCACGCGGGCTCGCGAGGTAGATGACGATGCCCGAGGTCTCGCCATACGAATTTCACAGGTGGGGGAACACACGCGGGAACACGCGGCCGACGGTGAAATCAGCGCGGCCGTGGTTGATGGTGATGAGCGGCGTCTTGTCCTGCGCGATGCTATCGATCATCGCAAAGGCGATGCCGACGGACCTCGGATTCCATGGCGCCACGGCGAGATGGGTCTTGAGGCGTCCGTAAACGTCCACGCCGCGCTCGACTTCATATTGCGTCTCACCCTCGGCCCAAGTCGGCTTGACGCCGTAGACGCCGCCGTCATGCGTGTCGATGAGGTTGAGATCGTCGATGAGGCCGCCGAAGAAGCCCGACCCGCCGGCGGCGTAGGGGTCGGCACAATAGCTTTGCTGAGGAAAGAACTGCTCGTCGGCCAGCGTCCGCGCGAGGCTGAGCACGCCGATGATGAACGAGGAGACGGCGAAGGCGATGAGCTTTGCGCGCAACGCAGGCACGCCGATGATGCGCGCGGCCGTCTTGTTATCCTGCACAGCCTTAAGTTTCTGGCTCCAATCAGGGAGGGCTGCGGGTTGGTGCGTTCGGATGTATGGCTTGCAGCCCGGCGAAGCGCGTCCGTTGGCGCGATGGCGGGTGGACTGGCGCGCCACCGGCTCTCAGGCTGGCGGACGCGGCGGCGGAAATCTTTATTCAGCGGTTGAATGTCTGCGAGTGCTTGCGCGGGCGACGGAGATCGCTAGCGCGAGCGGCCCCGACTGAAATGGCGCCGTTGTCGCCTCCGGCGGTATGTCAATCGTCGGATCCTGATTTGCGTGGGGACCGAGGGTCGCCTGCGTTGGCGGCAAGGCGGGCCCGCGCGCGTGAAGAGCCGCGCAGCATCGGGCGTGCTGGCCGGATATGAGGGTCGGACTCCTTCGCCCTTTGCGGGGGGCCTCGCTGGGAAAGCGATGGAGAACTTGAATTCCTGACGCCGATCCGCGCAATCGTTCTATGGCGTTGCGCTCGCGTCGCCGCGCGCAACGTCGCCGGAAAGGAATTGGACAAAATGTAATCTATTGAAATGGAAACGATGTTTCGCGCACGTGACGGGGTAACCGCGCCAGAGGGCGCGACCGCCGATCCGGCGAACGTTCGCCTTGTCGAAGATGTGATGACAATGTATCGTCTTGGAGCAGGCCGGTATGGCGCGGGGTGGAGGCAAGGATGTCTCCGGTTCGCTTGTGAGGGGAGCATAAAAATGTCATCGACGTTTTCGCGTTTGGGGCTTTCCACCGCCATTTTGGCTTTGATGGCGTGCGGCGCGGCCAAGGCCGAGACGGTGGCGCTGGTCACCATCAATCAGCAGGCTCTGTTCTTCAACCAGATAAACGACGGCGCCAAACAGGCGGCGGACAAGGCGGGCGCCAAGCTCGTGATCTTCAACGCCAACAATCAGGCGGCGGCGCAGAACAGCGCTATTGAGGACTATATCACCCAGAAGGTGGACGGCATCGTGCTCGTCGCCATCGACGTCAACGGCGTGAAGCCCGCCATCGCCGCCGCCAAGAAGGCGGGCATCCCGGTCGTCGCCATCGACGCGCGCATCCCCGACGGCGACAGCGCGGCGTTCATAGGCGTGGACAACAAGGGCGCTGGCGCTCAAATCGGCAAATATTTCGCCGACTATGTAAAGAGCAAAGGCGGTTCGGCGAAGGTCGGCGTGGTCGCCGCGCTCAATTCCTTCATCCAGAACCAGCGCCTTGACGGCTTCAAGACGGCGGCGCAGGGCGACGGCGTCAAATTCCTCGATACCGTGGACGGCCAAAATATACAGGACGTGGCGTTGACGGCGGCTGAAAACCTGATGACCGCCAATCCCGACATGACGACGCTCTATGCGACCGGCGAACCCGCGCTGGTCGGCGCGATCTCGGCCGTGTCGAGCCAGAAGATGACGCAGAAGGTCAAGGTGTTCGGCTGGGACCTCACTGCGCAGGCGATCAAGGGCATCGACGAGGGCTGGATTGTCGCCGTCGTCCAGCAGGACCCGTTTCAGGAAGGCGTCGCGGGCGTCGAGACGATCCTCAAGCTCAAGAAGGGCGAGAAGGTCAACCCGAGCATCGACATTCCAGTGACCATCGTGACGAAGGAGAACGTCGACAAGTTCCGTAGCCTGTTCAAATAGACCGGGGGCGGGCTTGGTCCTGCGGAGCGACGCGCCCGTCCGGGTGCGAATGGAGGACATCTCGAAATCGTTCGGCGCGATCAAGTCGCTCGATCGCGTCAATCTGACTTTGCGCGCCGGCGAGGTCCTTGGCCTCGTCGGCGACAACGGGGCCGGCAAATCGACGCTTAGCAAGATGCTGTCGGGCGCGCTGGTTCCCGATTCCGGCCGAATCCTGCTCGACGACCAAGAAGTGCGCTTCGCCAAGCCCGCCGACGCCCGTCGGCATCGCGTCGAAATGGTCTACCAGGACTTGTCGCTTTGCGACACCGTGGACGTCGCCGGCAATTTGTTGCTGGGGCGCGAGCCGACGCGTCGTGTGCTGGGCGTGCCGTTCATGGACAAGCGGCGGATGCACGCCGACGCCTCGGAGATGCTGAAGCGGCTGGGCATAAGCATTCCCTCGACCCGTCTCAAGGTCGAGAACCTTTCGGGCGGACAGCGGCAAAGCATCGCCATCGGCCGCGCGGCGTCGTTCGATCCGCTGGTGCTGATCATGGACGAGCCGACCGCCGCGCTCGCCGTCGCGGAGGTCGACGCGGTGCTGGAGCTTATCAGGACCGTGAGCGCGCGAGGCGTAAGCGTCATTCTCATCACGCACCGGTTGCAAGACCTGTTCGTCGTGTGCGACCGCATCATGGTGATGTACGAGGGGCGCAACGTCGCAGAGCGGCTGATTGGGGAAACCGGGATCGAGGACATCGTCAACCTGATCGTGGGGCGGAAGTTTCGCTCGGTCTCGGCGGGAACGTCCGCATGAGCCGCGACGATTTGCGGGCGCGCGTGCGGTTGCTGGTCCACGATAACGGCGGCGTGGCGAGCATCGCCGTGTTCTTCGCGGTGATGGCGACGACCTTCTCGCTCGCCACCGACACGTTTCTGACGCAGGGAAATATCCTCAACATCCTGCGCCAGATCGCGCCGCTGATGATCGTCGCCGTCGCTATGACCTTCGTCATCACGACAGCTGGAATCGATCTCTCGGTCGGGTCGGTGCTTGCGCTGGTCAATGCGCTGGCGGCGATCGCATTGCAGGCGGGCGTGCCGTGGCCTTTGGTCGTCGTGCTGATGCTGGGGGTCGGCGCTACGGTCGGGTTGTTTCAGGGATTTTTCATCGCTCACGAAGGCATCCCCGCCTTCATCGTTACGCTGGCGGGCCTGAGTTCGCTTCGTGGTCTCGCCCTCCTGCTCACCAAGGGCTATTCGATTCCCATCGACCCGCAGAGCGCGTTCAACGAGATCGGACGCGGATGGGTGTTCGGACTGCCCATGCCCGCAATCATCGCCGTCGTCGTTCTGATCGCGGGCTACCTGGCGTTCAACGAGACCACGTTCGGCCGCTATGTCACCGGCGTCGGCGCCAACACGGAGGCCGTGCGGCGCGCTGGCGTCGACACCGTGCGGGTGACGATGGCGGTCTATGCCATCAGCGGACTGGCGGCGGCGCTGGCGGGCCTCATCATCGCTGCGCGGCTGGGCAGCGGCTCGTCGAACGCAGGCGGGGGGTTCGAGCTCGACGTGATCGCCGCCGTGGTGCTGGGCGGCACCAGCCTGTTCGGCGGGCGCGGCACGTTGCTGGGGACCGTGCTGGGGGCGCTGACGGTGGCGGTCATCGGCAACGGCCTCATTTTGTGCCATCTGTCGCCCTTTCTCACGCCTATCGTGGAGGGGCTCATCATTCTCGTCGCCGTCTGGATCAACTTCCGGCTGTTCCGTTCCGGACGAGGTAGGGGCTGAGTATGACCAAACCCAGGACGGGCGTTCACTCGGGGTCGGTGCGCACGGTGCTCGGACCGATTGCGGTCGAGGACATGGGCGTGACGCTGATGCACGAGCATATCCTGCTGGACACTTCGAGCTGGTGGAAGCGGCCGTGCTGCGCAAGCGAGATCGGCTTCGCCGAGCGGCCGCTCGACATCGCGATGATCGGCGATCTCAGGATGAATCCGTTCCTCAATCGCGACAATTGCGGGCTGCTCGACGTCAACGTCGCCATCGAGGAACTGGGCGCTTTTGTCGAATACGGCGGGCGCACCGTGGTCGATCCCACCAATCTGGGCATCGGCCGCGATCCTTCCGCGCTTCAGCGCGTCAGCCGCCGCACGGGGCTTCATATCGTCATGGGCGCAGGGTTTTATCTGGAGGCGTCCCATCCGCCATACCTGAAGGACATGTCGGTGGAGGCGATCGCGCAGGCCATCGCGGCCGATTGCGGATGCGGCGAGGACGAATTCGACGTTTGCGCCGGGATCATCGGCGAAATCGGCATCAGCAAGGATTTCACGCCCGCGGAGGAAAAGACGTTGCGAGGAGCGGCGCGCGCCTCGAAGATGAGCGGCGCGCCGCTTAGCGTCCATCTGCCGGGGTGGGAGCGGCACGGGCATCGGGTGCTCGACGTGATCGAGCAGGAGGGCGGCGATCTCAAGCATACCGTGCTCTGCCACATGAATCCCAGCCTGTATGACGTCCCCTACCAGCGCAGCCTCGCGGACCGCGGCGCTTTCCTGGAATACGATATGCTCGGCATGGATTATTTCTACGCCGACCAGCAGGCGCAATCGCCCAGCGACGAGGAAAACGCGCTGGCGATCTGCAAATTGGTCGAAGCCGGCCATCTCAACGCGATCCTGATGTCGCAGGACGTGTTCCTGAAAATGATGCTGACCCGCTACGGGGGCTTCGGCTACGGCTATATCCTCAAGCATTTCGTGCCGCGTCTGAAACGTCACGGCATGAGTCAGGCGACCGTCGACCATATCCTCGTGGAAAATCCGCGCCGGGTGTTCTGCGCCGAACATCGCGCGCGCTAGGGGGACGTCCATGTCAGATAAGCGCTATTCGATTTTGCTCGCCGGGGAATCCTGGGTCTCGACGGCGACGCATATCAAGGGTTTCGATCAGTTCTCCTCGGTGACCTACCATCTGGGCGCCGAACCTCTGGTCGAGGCCTTGAAGGGCTCCGCCTTCGATCTCACCTACATGCCCGCGCACGAAGCGCAGCGGGACTTTCCCCAGACGCGGGAAGCGCTCGCCGCCTATGACGCCGTCATCCTCTCCGACATCGGATCGAACACGCTGCTGTTGCACCCCGACACCTGGATTCACAGCAAGCGCACGCCCAACCGACTGCGCGCGCTCAAAGCCTATGTCGAGGGCGGCGCCGGGCTGCTGATGGTTGGCGGCTATTACAGTTTTCAGGGCATCAACGGCGGCGCGCGCTATCATGGCACGCCGGTCGAGGAGGTCCTGCCTGTCGATATCCTGCCCTACGACGACCGCGTCGAGGCGCCTGAAGGTTTCGTGCCGCTCGTCAAACAGAAGGCGCATCCAATCCTGCAAGGCTTTCGCGGAGCATGGCCGCCCCTGTTGGGCTTTAATGAGGTGAAGCCGAAGGCGGGTGCCGACATCGTCGCGACCGTTTCAGCCGATTATGGCGAAAAGCCGCTGCTGGTGGCGGGCGGGTACGGCAAGGGCCGCACGCTGGCGTGGACCTCCGATATTGGTCCGCATTGGCTGCCGCCGGAATTCGCCGCCTGGGCCGGCTACGCCCGGCTGTGGCGCCAATCGCTGGAATGGCTCGTCGGCGCGCGATGATCCACGTCGTCGGCAACGCTACGCTCGACACGCTGATCCGGCTGGACCGTTTCCCCCAACCGGGCGAGACCGTCGTCGCCCGCGGCGCCGACGAAGATCTTGGCGGCAAGGGCGCCAATCAAGCCATCGTCATCGCGCGCTGCGGGCAGGCCGTGCGGTTGCTCGCCGCCCTGGGCGCCGACCCGCCCGGCGAGCGCATCCGCCGCGCGCTGGTGGCGGAGGGCGTCGTCGAAGGCCTGAGGGTCTGGAACGGTCCGACTGACCGATGCATTATTTACGTCGACGCCGAGGGAGAGAACACCATCGTCAGCCTGATCGAGGCCGCGCGGGCGTTTGATCCCGTCGAGGACCTCGCGCGCGCCGGGAACGTGGCGCCCGGCGACTGGGTGCTGATGCAGGGCAAACTCAGCCCCGCCGTCACGCGCGCTTGTCTGGCCCTGGCCAGAAAAAGGGGCGCGATGACGGCGCTCAATCCCTCGCCGACCTACGAGGCCGCTGAGTATGACTGGGGTCAGGTCGATCTGGCCGTGGTCAACCGCGTGGAAGCGACGGCGCTCGGGAGCGCCAGCGATCCCTTCGAGGCGGCGCGGGCGTTGCGCGGCTTGGGTGAGGGCTTGGGCGCGGGCGTGGTCGCCCTGACGCTGGGCGCCGAGGGCGCCGTCCTCATTGGCCAGGACGGCATGTTCGCGGCGCGCGCCCCGCGCGTCGCGGCGGTCGACAGCGTCGGCGCCGGCGACGTGTTTTGCGGAACGCTGATCGCAGCGCGGGCCTCGGGCCGCAGTTGGCGCAAGGCGCTCGGCGCGGCTGTCGCGGCGGCGTCCGTCTCGGTGACGCGGCGCGGCGTCCTCGCTTCGTTTCCTTCGCGCGGCGAGATGGCCGCGCTGCTTGAGGAGCATCAACCATGAGCGTCGCACGCCTGCGCGAGAATGCATTGAAGGCGATTTTCGGACGCGACAGCGGCGTGCTGATCGGCGTCGTTCATCTGGCGCCGCTGCCTGGGGCGCCAGATCACGAAGGTCACGAGGTCGAACCGATCTACGAGCGCGCGCTTGCCGACGCACGCGCTTACGCCGAGGCGGGCTTCGACGGCCTGATCGTGGAGAATCACGGCGACATTCCCTTTTCCAAACCGCAGGACCTCGGGCCGGAGACGGCTGCGCATATGGCGGTCTGCTGCGACCGCATATGGCGCGAAACGGGGCTGCCGATGGGCGTCAACGTGCTGGCCAATGGGGCGCTGCCCGCGCTCGCCATCGCCAGCGCGTCGGGCGCGCGCTTCATCCGCGTCAATCAATGGGCCAACGCCTATGTGGCCAACGAGGGTTTGATCGAGGGCGCGGCGGCCACGGCGCTACGCTATCGCCGCGCGCTCGGCGCGCAGGCGGTGCGCATTTTCGCCGACGCCCATGTCAAGCACGGCTCCCACGCCATCGTGCAGGATCGGCCGCTCGCCGAGTTGGTGCGCGACGTCGAGTTTTTCAACGCAGACGCCGTGATCGCCACCGGCCAGCGCACCGGCCATGCGGCCGATCTCGATTACGTCGAAAACCTCAAATCGGCGACGACTTTGCCGACGCTGGTCGGCAGCGGAGTCACGCCCGAGAACGTGGGGAGCCTTCTGGCGGTCGTAGCAGGCGTCATCGTCGCGAGTTCGCTGAAAGTCGACGGCGGTTGGTGGAACCCGGTCGACCCACAGCGCGCCAAAAGCTTCGTCGCGCGCGCGCGTCAGGAAACGCGTCGATAAGCGCGAACTACGCCTTGCCGGGCGGATCCGCGCGCTTTTGTCACCCCGCTGATGTCGCGGATCGGCCTCGACGCCAATTTCGTTTGCGTGAACGCGCCTGAGAACACGACGCCGCGCTTCGAAACGCTCGGCCGCGTTCAGCATCGCCCAGGCCGGAGCGTGGGGACCGGCGGCGCCGGAGTTGCGGGTCTCGCAATCGGATATGGGCGGCGGGCTGGCCTGCGCGACCGACTCGCAGGGCGTTTCGGCTAAGCGGGAATTTCGGCGCCGGAGGACGAAATATGGTCAGCTCTGTCGTCAACGCCCAAGCGACAACCAAAGCGTCATTTCATATTGGGAGCCACGGCGAGAAGCAGCTTGCCCGACACGCTGCGTGAGGCGAGCCGATCCAGCATCGCCGCCGCGCGTTCGAAAGCGAACACCTCCTCCACCCTTACCAACAAACGGCCGGAGAGAATGTCGCCGGTCACCTCACTTACGCTTCTCTTCCAAGCGTCGCCGCTGAAATCGACGTGGCCGAGGTGCAACCGGGAGAACGTGAGGGATTTCGCGACCAGCCGCTCCCACAGATTGGCGAACGGGCGACCCGCCGCCTCACCATAGCTGACGACGTGGCCGAGCTTGCGTATGCAACCGAAGCTGCGGTCGAGGATGTCGCCGCCGGTGGAATCGACGATTTTGTCGACGCCCTTGCCTGCGGTGAAGCGCAGCACGGCTTCAACGAAATCCTCGTCGTCACGGTGAACGACCAACGAGGCGCCCATCTCCAGCGCACGCTTCTCCTTGCCGCGAGTGCCGACCGTGCCGATGACCGTGGCGCCGGCCTTGATCGCAAGCTGCGTCGCCAACAGCCCCAGCCCGCCGCCAATCGCATGCAGGAGGATCACGTCGCCGGGCCTCGTGACGCTCACGTTGTGCAGGAGATGCCACGCGGTGAGCGCTTGAATAGGGTAAGCGGCGGCGACGTCGAGACCCATCGCGTCGGGTATGGCGATCAACCGTTCGGCGGGAACCACGCAACGCTCGGCGAAACCGCCCGCGTCTTCGGAGAAGGCGGCGACACGGTCGCCGAGGCGAAACGTCACGACGCCGGGTCCGACCTCGTGAACGCGTCCGGAAAGTTCGAGACCCGCGATCAGCGGATAGCCCTTGGGATGGGGATAGGTGCCGCTGACCATCATCGTGTCGGCGAAATTGCAGCCGCAGAACGCGACGTCGACGCTGACCTCGCCAGGTCCTGGCCGTGGGGCGGGGGCGTCCTCGACGGTCAGGTTGTCCGCCACGCCCGGCGCCTTGACGATGATGGCCTTCATTTCGTCCCCTCTCGATTAGCGGCGCCCCGCCTGTCTTCCCTCAACTGCACGGTGGCGGCGCTGTCAATCTTCCCGCCGACGAACTGGACGCCATAAAGTTCGCGCGCCCTTTGAAGCGACACCAAACCATCGCGAAAATTGTCCAGCGCCCCTTCCGGCGCACGCGACATGGGATCACCGTAGTCGCCGCCGGACGGCCCGAACGAGATGAGACGGTCCCCCTTTTTGGTTTTGCGACAGGGAACTTTAGATGGCCATTCGACGCGCTCGCCGGTAGGCGACACCTGAACAAGTGCGCTTGGCGCTCCCTCCGCGCCGCCGTCGAACTCCCACGGCCGATATTTGTGGCCGTCACCCTCGACCGAGAAACCGCCATCGCTGAGATAGACGAACTCGCGCACCGAGCCGATGCAGCCGCGCCACAGGCCAGCCGCCGCAAGGTCTTCGCGCAGCTCGTAGCGCTCCACGCGCAGCGGCGGATGCGATTCGATGTCCTCAATAGGATTGTTGCGCGAGTTGGCGTAGAGCGTGTCCACCGCCTCCACGCAATCGTTCCCGCAGCGGCCGCGATAGCTCCCTTCCAGAATCTCCATATGCACCCATTGCCGATCCTCGACCACGCCGCTGAACGCGACGACGGTGAGATTGCCGATGCCGGCGCTGACTTGTTTGGGCGCGGCGGGCGCGAAAGCCTTCCTCACCGCGCCGGCAAGTGCGTTGCCGGGACAGAAACACGCAATCACCGGCGCGGGGAAGATGGGGTTGGCGAGGCAACCTTTCGGCGCCAGAATCGTTTTCGGCCGCGTGAGGCCGTTGTTCTGGGGGATCGGGCGGTAAACGACGCTGTCGAGCAGAAGGGAGCGCAGCGTCAACCAGACGGCGCAATCGACCGGGCCGACGAACGCCATGTTGATCGGCCGATCCGGCGCCTGCGGCGCCGTGCCTACGAGATCGACCGTCAGTTCGTCGCCAGTCACCGTGATCGCCACGCAAATCGCCAGATCGCGGCGCGAGGGTTCGGGGTCGTCGAGGAAGCCGTCGATGTAGGTCGTTGCGCGATAGACGCCGTCGGGGATACTGGCGATCGCCGCCCGAATCAGGCGTTCGGAATCATCCATCAGGTCCGCGCTCGCCGCCATGACGGTCTCGTGGCTGTAATGGCGGACGAGATCGAGGAATCGGCGCGCGCCGATCTGGGCGGCGGCGATCTGCGCCTCCATGTCGCCGACGACGAGGTCGCTGACACGGATATTGTCTCAGATCAAATGCCAGAGCGGCTCGTTGCGGCGTCCCTTGTCAAACACCTTCAGCGGCCTGAATTGCAGCCACTCGGCGTAAGCGTCCACCGCATCGTCGATGCCGCAACTGCCTGGCGTATGCGCGCCGATGCCAAGATGATGCGCCGTCGTCACCGGGAATCCGAGTAGCGCTTCGCCCTCGAACACCGGCACGCAAAAGGCGACGTCGGGTCCATGCGAGGCGCCGCCGGCGGGATCGTTGTGCCTGTTGACGTCGCCGGCACGAAAGACATCGTCGCGGGCCGCGAAGCGGGCTTGCACGCCCCGGATATAGCCGGGGATCGGTCCCGTTGGCAGCGGCGTGCTCATTTTGCATTCGCAAAGCTGGTTGCTCTCCGTGTCCGTCCGCGCGGCGCCGAAATTCTCGTACTCGCGGACGATGCTGGAATAGCTCATCCGCATCAGCTTGTGGCCCCTCTCGATGGCGATGTTCTCCAGAGCGCCCTGAATGACGGCGCCGGTGATGGGGTCGACGCGATTGGTCGCCATCATGCGTCTCCCTGAACTGTGAGCAAGAGGTTTCCGGCAGGGTCGACAATAGCGGTCCAACCGGGCGGAATGACGCTCGTGCTGTCCTCGTACAAAACGATGGCGGGTTCGGCGAAGCGTTCTCCCAACGGGAGCAGGCGCCGGTGATAGAACGTGGCGTCGAAGGTTTTCGGTTCCTCCGCGACGCGAAACACGCCGGGGCCGTTGGGAATGCGCGCCCCGACGAGATCGCCGCCTGTCGGGGCCTTCAGCTTTTGTATCTTGGGCACGGCGCCGACCCCGGTCGCGCGGACGTTGGCGACTTCAATTTGATTGTCAGGGAAACTGTGTCCGTATTCGCGCGCGTGCGCCTGATGGAAGCGCCCCCAAACTTCCCTCAAGCCCGCCTCCGTCACTACGCCCGCCGGGAAAGCGATGGTCGTCGTCGTCGTGCCGTGCAACAGGTAATCGACGCTGCCGGGCGCAACGCCGTTCTCCGCGCAAATTCCGCTATGCCCTGCAAAATTGCGCGCGAAGGATCGTCGGGGGTGGTCGACACCTTGGGGATGGCGACCTCCCCCGTTTCCATATCGCAATAAACGACGTCGGTGAAAGTCCCCCCGACATCTACGCCAATCATTCTTATCGCGCTCGCTCCCCTCGCGATCTTCACAAATCGATCTGGCGCCTTGCCGATAGGTTCGCGTTCTGGAATGCTTTAATCGGCCTCACGCGTCGTCCGTCCGGAATCGCGGAGCCGCTGAACAAAGCCGAACGGCGCGCAAGCCGCACCGCAAGCCGGCTCACAGCCCGGCAGAGCGCATGGCGTCGCTCCTGTTTTCAATTATTGAAAATATGAGACGTCCGCAAGCCGCGATGGGCGTGCCATCCTCGTTGGCGGCCCGCAGGAGCGTCACAACTGGACGCCGCGCGTCAGCGCGCCGTCGATCACCAGATTGGTCCCCGTCGTGAAGCTGGAGGCGGGGCTGGCGAGAAAGACGACGCCGCGCGCCACCTCTTGCGGCGTCGCCATACGGCCGGTCGGATTGAGGGCGAGGGCCTCGGCGAACAGTTTGGGGTTGTCGCGCTCGATCGTGTGCCAGACGCCGCCTTCGAAATACGTGTTGCCCGGCGACACCGCATTCACCCGGATCATCTTCGGAGCCAGCTTGAAAGCGAGCCATTGCGCATAGTGAATCAGCGCCGCCTTGACCGCGCCATAGGCAGGCCCGGTGAAATCGACCTCGCGGCCCGACACTGACGAAATGATGACGATGGCGGGATGTTTCGATTGTTCAAGCATCGGCAGGGCGGCGTTGGCCGCGCGCACCGTGTGCATCATGTCGGTGTCGAAAGTTTTGGCCCAAGCCTCCTCGTTGTCCGCGACGGCGAGCGCGGAGACGTTGGCAACCAGAATGTCGAGCCCGCCCAGCGCCTTCGCGCTCTCGCGCACAAATCCCTCGACGCCGGCCTTGTCGGCGACGTCGACGGCCGCGCCGAACGCCCGCACGCCCTTCGCCCGCAACGCTTCGACGGCGGAGGCGACTTCAGACGCGTTGCGCGCGCAGATTGCGACGTCGGCGCCCTCGTCGGCGAAGATCTCCGCGACATGCCGGCCGATGCCTTTGCTCCCGCCCGTGACGATGGCCTTCAACCCTCTAAGCGCCAAATCCATGTTCGCCTCCTCATGCCCGCGCGAAGTCGAGGCTGGTAGATCGTCTCGCGAGCGCGACAGAGGAGGAAGGCCGCCGACGTCCGAAAGAGGCGCGCCCTGTCCGCCCGACACGCTTGTTATGATAATGTGACGCCTGCGTGAGTTCGCCGTCAATTAAAAACTATGGAGCTTTGAAAGCTCTTCGATACGACGCTGCGAGAGCCGGTCAAGGATATCGAGACGCCAAAGGGCAATCCCATTTGTGACAGGAACGGCAAGCGCCGCCTCGCGACCGGAACGCCATTTGGATGGCAAGGGACCATGGCGCCGTGGTCCATTCACGCCTGCCTTGTCGTCCCGGCTTCCGTCTGGAACGCCCACATGACGTCCGATGCCGCGATTTTGCCGTCGAGTCAATAAGAAGCAAAATAGATGCCAAAGCAACAATCGTGTTCGGGAGAACCTGCGCCGATCGCAATCTCAAGGGCTTACCCGTCTCCGCCGCAGGACGCGGGCGGGGGCGTAAGCTTTGGGCGCAAGCGAACGAAATCGGGGCGTCTCGCCAAAGCGATAGGCAGCGGCGCGGCAGGCTCCTTAGCCCAGGTCCTTGGCGGCTTGTCGGCGATCTCCAGCAAACAAATGATCGACGTTGTTTGGTCGGCGGCCGGGGCGCCCTTTTGGTGAGCGTAGGCGCCCAAATAAAATTGTCGCGATCAAATGAATGTCGATTGACTACAAAAGCCAATCGAATAGGCTGGCGTCGGGATGGAGGAAAATCTCCTCTGGGCCGGAGCCAGGCCAGAATGCTGGAAATCAGAGATATCGAAGGCGCTGAGCGGCTGGCGGGCGTGAGCTATACCGTCGCCGAGCGTGTGCAGATGCTCGACAATCTTGAGAGTCAGATCGCCGCCGCCCAGGCTCGGCGTCAGCTTCGGTTGGCGAACGCGACGCCGCCGGCCCTGCGTTTCGATCCGCGTCTTCCGGGGTTTACGACGCCCGCCGGGCGCAGCGGCGTGCGCGCGAGCCGGCTGCCGGCCAAGCCCGTTTCCTCGGACGACGAGGATGTCGCCTTCGCTAGCGTCAACCAATTGTCGCATTGGCTCGACGCCGGCGCGATCTCCAGTCGCCGACTAACCGAAATTTACCTCGCGCGCATCGCCGCGCTGGGGCCCAGGCTCGAATGTTTCGC
>JAYVYJ010000063.1:0-7246 GCA_043784465.1 Hyphomicrobiales bacterium | reverse complement strand
CCTGCGCCCACTCATCGCGCGATTCCGCGAATATCTGAGCCAACACGCGGCTTTCAATCAAACATTCGGGATCGTGTGAAATGAGGGGATGGCTGAGGGTGCAGGTAGGAATCGAGAACGATCGCGATCAGCAGTACTACGCCCTTGATGATGTTCTGCGTTTGGACGTCCATGTCCATGATCGTCATACCGTTCAGCAGGACGCCGATCAGCAACGTTCCCGCGATAACGCTCATGACATTGCCGCGTCCGCCCACGAGGCTCACGCCGCCGAGCACAACGACCATGATGACGTCGAAGATAAGTGTCGATTCCGCGACTTGCAAATGCATGAGCGCGGTCTCTGCGATCATAACCACACCGCCAACGTAGCCAATAGCTGTGCACAGACCGTATTCGATCATGGTGAGAGGGCGGGTAGGCAAACCTGTCAATCGCGCCGCATCCGGGTTGTCGCCATGCGCATAAATGAAACGGCCGAGCACTGTGCGCGATAGAAACAGATGCACAACGACGGCGGAGGCTATGAAAATGAGTATAGGAACCGGGATGCCGCCCCAGATATTGCCGCCGATCATAAGAAAACCGTCGTGGCCCTTGCCGAGATAGACGACATAGTGCTGCACTGCGGTTGTGCGCGTAACGCCGAGTACAGCAAGACTTGAGGCCAGCGTCGTCAACAACGGCGGCATCTCGAGCACCGAGATGAGGAAGCCGTTGAGGACGCCGACGGCGACGGACATCACGAAGCCGATCGTGAGCGCGAGTGGAGTTGCGAAACCGGCATTCATGAGAATGATTGCGATCGCCGTCGAGGCGGCGAGGGCTGCGACTTGGCTGAGGTCAAGGCCACGTCCAATAACGACGACCGCCATTCCGAGGGCGAGAATACCGAGGATTGAAACGTTACGTGCAAGGGCGAAGAAATTGCCCAGCGTGGCAAAGCCCGGCAGGGCTATCGAAAAGGCGGCGACTAGCACAATGGACATCGCCAGTACAGCTAACGTCTGTGTGGGCTTTGTCGCTGGTGCCCCGGCGCCGCTCACGTATCCCCCGATGATCTATTTTGTATTTCAACGAGGATACATCATGGTATCCAAAAGTCAAATCTTGTATCCAATACGACTTAAGGGCGAGCATTCTAGCCGATTTTTCCAATCGTTTTGCAAGATTTGTATACAAAGAGGTACACTCGCGTTGCGAACACTCCGGGGGGCAAGCGGAGGATTTGGTGCGGCAAGCACAGCGATCAACCAATGGTAATTCAACGCAAACCGCGGTTTTTCGACCGGCGTGGCCGGCCGGTTCCCTGGTAATTCTACAGGCAATAATGTGTCTGAAAGCGAATCGTGATCGACCGAACTTCATCGGCTCAGCGGTGAGCAGCTGTCGCCCACCACCAGAGACGTAGGAAACACGACGGTGCGCGCCTCTCGCTCGCTTTTGTTCTTCACACGGTCGATGAGCAACCGTACGGCTTCGTTGATCATGTCTACGATTGGATGTTCTGTGCGCGTCAACACTGGCCGCATGCCGCGCACGCCGGGGATGTTGTCGGTTGACGCGACCGAAATATCCTCCGGGCATCGCAAACCTAGATCGGCGATCGCGCGCATGACGCCGAGCGCCATGAGTCCATTAGCGACGTAGAGTGCCGTCGGCCGATCGGGCTGCGCCAACAGGCTGCGCGCAGCCGAATAGGCGACGTCCTCGCGAAACTCGCCCGGGCGAATTAATCGGTTGTCCAGAGTCACTCCCTTCGCCGCGAGCGCAGCCGTCATTCCGTCAAGGCGCCCTTTGCCTGTGCTCACGTGCTGTGGACCCGTGATCGCGCCAATCCTTTCATGGCCAAGGTCTAGAAGATAATTGGTGGCCTGATAAGCGGCGGCGAAGTTATCAATGGCGACTGCGTCGATGCGGCTATCGTCGAAGTTGCGGCCGAATAGGACTGTTGGAATGGTGCGGCCGGGCGGCTTGCGTGCGGGGTCGGGTAGCGCATTGCTGACGGGAACGAGGATTATACCCTCGCAATGCAGCATACGCATGCGAACCAAGATGCGCTTTTCTAACTCTGGATTTTCGTCGCTGTTGCAGACGACCAGAGAATAACCCCAGTTGGCGACGGCCGCCTCGGCGGCGCATACGGCGCGAGCATAGAAGGGGTTCGTAAGATCGGCGACAACGATAGCTATCAGTTCGCTGCGTCCGTGCCTGAGATTGCGAGCAGCCTGGGAGGGCGCGAAGCCGAGGTCCCGCACTGCGTCTAGGACGCGGGCACGCAAGGGCGGGCTGACAAAGGCGGAATCGTTCAGGACCGCGGAGACGGTCGCGGTCGAAACTCCGGCCGCTTTGGCCACATCCTTTATTGTCGTTGAAGCCACAGCTAAACGTTTCGCTGTACGGAAGGCTTTATTCTCGATGTGTCCGTCACTCAAAATCCTTTGATAAGCTGGATATTCCGGAAGGCTTCCTAAATTTCGCTTGCCCACGCGCGCCGGCTGGGCGATCATAGCGAAACGGTTAGCTAGAACAATAGGGAGGAAAGTGATGGCGAAATCGGTGGTAGGTTTTGCGGCCGCGGCGCTGTGGCTCGCGGCGGGAGTTGCAAATGCGGCCGACCAGCCCCTTGTCGGCATCGTCTCTATCTCGGCGACCGAAGCGAACAATGCGCGCTACATCGCCGGCGCACAGGCCGCCGCCAAGGAAATCGGCTGGCAGGTCGCGGTCGTGGATGCAGCGGGCAACGCCGATCAGGCCAACGCAGCCATCCAGAATTTCGCCCAACGCGGCGCGGCCGGCATCGTCGACATGGTCTTTCCCTACACTTCCATCGGGGCGGGGCTCGCCGCCGCGAAGGCGGCGAAGATCCCCGTCGTCACCTGGGGCGGCGGTCTGGGAAGCTCGGTCGCCGCCACCAACGGCTCGGGCGGTCCAATGACGGTCCCGGTCGACGACCTGATGATCAAGACGATGGACGGCAAGGGCGCGCTGCTCGAACTCACCTACCACACCGGCGAAGTCTGCCGGAACCGCGAGGTCGAACTCGACACGGCGCTGAAGGCGCAACCGGACATCAAGGCGACCAAGAATGAGGTGCGCATCCCCGGCTATTTCGAGGACGGCGCGCAATACGCCAACGCGTGGCTTGCCTCGCATCCCGCGGGGAAGGAAAACCTCGCCATTTGGGGCTGTTGGGACGATCCGGCGATCGGCGCGATAGGCGCGCTGCGCAGCCAGGGGCGCACGGACGTGAAGGTCTACGGCGTCAACGGCAACGCCCAGGCGCTGGAGGACATCAAGAAGGGCCTGATGACGGCGACCGCCTGGCAGGACAGCTATACGGAGGGGAGCAACATGATCAAATTCATGCCCGAGATCGTGAAGGCAGGCGCGAGCTGGACGCCCAAAGCCGTCGAGGTGCCGGCCGTGTTGGTCACTAAGGACACGCTCGAGAAGTTTCTCACCGACCACCCCGCCGCCCTGAAGTAAATTTGAGCGCAATGATTGCGGTTGTGACGAATATCGGCGTGTCGCAGGCCACGCCGCTTCTCGCAGCGACAGGCTTGGGCAAATCTTTCGGCGGCGCTCAGGCGTTGAAAGACGCTTCCCTCTCCATCGCGCCCGGCGAAGTCCACGGTCTCGTCGGCGCAAATGGCGCGGGCAAGTCTACCTTCATCCGCATCCTCGCCGGGCTCGTGCAACCGGACATGGGCGAGATCCTTCTCGACGGCCGGCCATTCGCCAGCGTTTCGGCCCATCACGTCGCCGAGGCCGGCCTCAGCTTCATCCATCAGGAGCTCGCCTTCATTCCCGACATGACGGTGATCGAGAACATCATGCTCGGTCTGCCGAAACGTACGCGTTTCGGCCTGGTGAACTGGACGGCGACGGCGCGCGAAGCGGTTCCCATAGCGCGCCGCGTCGGAGTGACCGCGCCGCTGGACGCCAAGGTCAAGAGCCTGTCGACCGCGGAGAATTGGCTCATCAGCATCGCGCGGGCGTTGGTGCGCAAGTCTCGTCTCATCGTGATGGACGAGCCGACGGCGGCCCTGTCGGTCGCCGAAAGCGAGCGTCTGTTCGCCATCATCCGCGGCCTCAGCGCCGAGGGGGTCGCGGTGCTCTACGTCTCGCATCGCCTCGACGAAGTGCTTGAACTCTGCCGGCGCGCAACCGTGTTTCGCGACGGGCGCTCGGTCGCGGAGCTGGAGGGGCTAACGCTGAACAAGGCGGCGTTGGTCAAAGCGATCGTCGGGCGGGAAATCTCTCGGGCGCCGGCGCGCGCCGCGCGGCCAGGGCCGGTTATGCTGTCGGTTCGCGGACTCTCGCAGCTTCCGCGGGTAAAAGGCGTCAGCTTCGATCTGCACGAAGGCGAGGTGCTGGGTCTGGGTGGGCTCGTTGGCGCAGGCCGCAGCGAGCTGGCGCGGCTCATCTTCGGCGCCGACCGCGCGGACGGCGGAACAATGACGCTGTCCGGCAAGACGTTCCTGCCGCGAAACAGCACAGACGCCGTGAAAGCCGGCGTCGGCTTCGTTCCCGAAGAGCGGCGGACCGAGGGGCTCGTGCTGACGAAGAGCGTGGCCTTCAATCTTAGCCTCACGAATCTGCGGTCGATTCAGTTCGCCCCCTGGCTGCCGCTGGTCAGCGGCTCCCGGCGCAAGGCGCTCGCGCAACAAATCGTCAGCGACCTCGCCGTCAAGACCCCGAATATCGAAACCCCGGTCGCAAGGCTGAGCGGCGGCAACCAGCAAAAGGTTCTGATCGGCCGCTGGTTGCGCGCCAAGCCGCGTGTGCTGATCCTCGACGAGCCGACTCGCGGCGTCGACATCGGCGCGCGCAGCGAAATTCACCGCCTCGTCCGCGAATTGGCTCGCGACGGCATGGCGGTGCTGGTCATCTCGTCGGAGGCTGAGGAATTGCCGGACCTTTGCGACCGGGCGCTGGTGATGGCGGAAGGGCGCGTCGTGCGGGAACTCGCCGGAGCCAACTTGAACCGCAGCGCCATCGTCGCCGCGAGCTACGCTCAAGCAGAGGAGCGACCGCACACATGAGCGAATTGTCTCTTTCCGCGTGCCGGCTCTCCCCCGCCGCAAAAGTTGGCCTCGGCGTCTTCGCGCGCTATGCGACGATTTTCGGACTCGTCGCGATGATCGGCTCTTTCTCTGTGCTTTCGCCGGGGGCGTTTCCAACCCTCAACAACTTCGTCAACGTCCTCAACCAGACTTCGCTCGCGATGATTATCGCCGGCGGCCTCACACTTGCGGTGATCGTCGGTGAACTCGACCTTTCCATCGGTTATGCCGCGAGCCTGCACGGCGTGCTGGTGACGGGGCTCATCGTGCAGTCGAAGGTGCCCGTGACGGTAGCGATCATTATCGTGCTCGCGCTCGGCGCGCTGATCGGCGTCGTGAACGGCCTGATCGTGACGAAGCTGCGCGTAAATTCGGTGATTGCGACGCTCGGCGTCGGCACGATCCTTGTCGGGCTCAGTTTCGCCTATTCCGCAGGCGCCCCCATCGCCGCCGGCGTGCCGGACGAATTTCTCGACCTTGCCCTCGCGCGGTGGCTGTTCGGCGTTCCCAACCCGATCATCGTAATGGCTCTTGTGCTCGCTGGCCTCTGGGTGCTGGTGGAGCGAACGTCGCTCGGTCAGGAGATCCAGGCGGTGGGCGGCAACCCCGCGGCCGCTCGGCTCGCCGGCATCGACGTCGACCGCATCAAGATCATCGGCTTCGTGATTTCAGGTATGTGCGCCGCGTTGACCGGCGTCCTCCTCGCGTCTCGCTTGGGAAGCGGAACGACCAGCGCCGCCGATTCCTATTTGCTCTCCGCCTTCGCCGCCGTGTTCCTTGGTTCGGCGACGTTACGCGATGGAGAGTTCCATGTACTCGGAACATTCGTCGGCGCACTCATCATCGCATTCGGCTTTAACGGGCTCAACATCTTTGGCGCGCCGACCTTCTCACAATATGTATTTCAAGGTGCGATCCTGATCGTCGCGGTCGGCTTATCGAGCCTCGGTCGCAAGCTGGCCGAAACCTGAAGGGGTGGATTTCATGACGCAAGCCGCACACTGGGACGTCTATGTGATGGAGTTCGCTCGCTCCAAGAACCAGCCATGGGTTGATCTCATCAGTGGGATGTATCAGGAGGGCGTGATGGATCTGCCGTTTTCGTTCGTTCTTGCGCAGCGAGAAGGGCACAACCTGCTCATAGACACTGGCTTCATGCAGGAGGACCCTTGCAACGGCTTCCCACGCAAGTTTGGAATTCCTACGTGGATTTCGCCGCTTCGCCTACTTGCAGAGATGGGGTTGAGGGCTGATGACATCACCGACATCGTCATAACCCATGCGCATTTCGATCACATGGGTTCGATCGCCGAGTTTCCCAACGCACACATCTACATTCAAAAGAGCGAGCTTCTTTCCTGGTATGAGATGATTGCGCTGCCGAAGCGCTTCGGCCATCTCACGGCAATCATCGATCCAGATAATCTTCGCACTGCGTTGGAAGCGTCGATCGAGAATCGCGTGACATTAGTTGACGGCGACAAAGACGATATCCTGCCCGGCGTCCACGCGCGCCTTGGCAGCGGCCACACGATTGGCCAGCAGTTTGTTGTCATCGAGACCGAAACGTGCCACCGAGTGATCTCAGGCGACTGCGTCTATTCGCGGCGGCAATTCACCGGTCGCAACAATGACGGCGTCTATGCTCCCCTCAATAACGCGGTCGGTAGCGTCTGGGAGCAACTCAAGACGATTGACAAGATGAATGAAGAACTTGGCGGAGATCTCGACCGGCTCATAATACTCCACGATATCGAGCGATGGAAAGATCACTCTGTCGTCAAGGAGGTTGAAGGAATGCGGATTGTGAAAGTCGCCTGACTTGATGTTCTCTTTCCCTGCTGACGGACAAATGTGGCCTCCCCCGAACTTACTTCGACAAACGGGTCGAACATGATATCCGTTGCATGGAATAACACGCGTCAGCCGACAGAGTGCTGACGAGTTTGCTCGGGATCGTTGGTGGCGAAGGGTAGCGCTGACAGTTCGGCCCAGCAGGACTCCGATATCAGAGCTGGCTCCGCAAAACTGGACAGGGCGATAAGTGGATTTTCTGCCTGACAGCGGCGAGAATAACTGCAATTCAGGAGCGCAGATGACGAAGCGAGCCTGCCGGAATCACACGCCGACCTTCAAGGCGAAGGTGGCTTTGGCCGCGATCAAGGGGGAAAAAACGC
>JAYVYJ010000062.1:0-10789 GCA_043784465.1 Hyphomicrobiales bacterium | reverse complement strand
CATGTCAAACTATTGCGGGAAATGCTACTACGATCCCAAATTGAAGAGCGGAGATCGAGCTTGTCCGTTCAATCCGCTCTATTGGGATTTCCTTTTGCGCAACCGCGCACGACTCGCAAGAAACCCGCGTATGGCGATGCCTTACCGAACTCTCGACGCCATGAGCGCCGAGCGTCGCGCGGAGATTGAGCGCGACGCCAAGTCGATTCTCGAAAGCGAAGAATTCAGCGGCCCGCTGCGCTAGTCGTTTCAGACGCGCTTGCGGTTCTGACCCAGGCCGATCTTCTTGGCCAGGGCGGAACGGGTCGCGGCGTAATTGGAGGCGACCATCGGATAGTCGGCCTGGAGGCCCCATTTCGAACGATACTGGTCGGGCGTCATGCCGAGCGAAGCAAGATGGCGCTTCAGCGACTTGAACTTGCGGCCATCGTCGAGACAGACGATGTAATCCGGCGTAATCGACTTGCGCACCGGCACCGCAGGCGTCAAAATTTCTGGCTCCGCTGAAGCGGCGACCGCCGGGCTGCCCGAAATCTTCACAAGAGCCGCGTGAACGGAAGTTATCAGACCTGGAAGTTCCGAAACCGGCAAGGAATTATGACCAACAAATGCGGAAACTACCTCCGCAGCCAAAGCCACATAATCGGCGCCCGGTGCTTCTCCCATCGACATAACTTTCTCCAAAGTGGTTCCGCAGTTTCAATTATACGATTGCCGTTAATCCGCAATAGGGGATATCAGTGTTTTCACAAAAATAGACATAACTTCTCCGAATCGTACATCGCAACCCATGCCGCCTCGCAATATAGCGGACTCGTCATTTCGACGCTTCCGCCTGCTCGGACAGGTTGAGCCACGTGTCTTCCGCCGAAACGAGCGCTCGTTCTAGTTCCCGACGCTTTGCGGCGAGGTCGATAGCTTGGCCAGACGCTGCGCCCTGGCCCGCAGCACTCGCCAAAGCCTCGTCCACGCGCGCCAATAGATCTTGAAATTTCTGCATTTTCTGCTCGATAGCAACGATCTGCCGTTGAATCGACGGCCCGTCGGGCCTGGGGGCTGGCTTGGGTGCGCGGGAGGGGGGCTTGGTCTCGTCCTTTCTCCCCAGCACGCGCGCCGCATAGTCGTCGAGGTCGCCGTCGAAGTCGTTGACTTGTCCGTCGGCGACGAGCCACAGCCGTTCCGCGCAAGCCTCCAGCAAACGCCGGTCATGCGAGATGAGGATGCAGGCGCCCTCGTAGTCGTTGATCGACTTCATCAGTTCGTCGCGGCTGTCGATGTCCAGATGGTTGGTCGGTTCGTCGAGAATCAGCAGTTGCGGACCCTCGAAAGTGGCGAGCCCCATCAGCAGCCGCGCCTTCTCGCCGCCCGACAGCAGCGAAACCGGCGTATCGGCGCGGCCGGAGGAGAAGCCGATGCGGGCGACCCGACCGCGAATCTTCGATTCGGCCTCGCCCCGCATCCGCGCCGCCACATGGCTGTAGGCCGTCCCGCCCGGCTCAAGATCGTCCACCTGATGCTGGGCGAAGAAGCCGGTCTCCATCCTCGCCGCCCGCACCATCTGCCCCGACAGCGGCGCCATCCGGCCGCCCATCAGCTTGGCGAAGGTCGATTTGCCGTTGCCGTTGGCGCCGATCAGCCCGATTCGGTCGTCGTTCTGCAAGTTGAGGCTCAGCCGCGACAGCACCGCGCGCCCGTCGTAGCCGACGCCGACGCCTTGCAACGCAACCAGAGGCGACGCCAGCTTCTTCACCACCGGCGGCCATGCGAACGGCTGCACGTCGTCGTCGAGCGCGACCGCCACCGGCGCGAGCCGGGCGAGCATCTTGATTCGCGACTGCGCCTGCCGCGCTTTAGTTGCGCTGGCGCGGAAGCGGTCGACGAAGCTCTGGAGATGCTGGCGCCGCTCGTCCTGCTTCTTGGCGGCCTTGGCCAGCAGCGTCATGGCCTCCGCCCGCTGGCGCTCGAAGCTCGTATAGCCGCCCGTCCACAGCGTCAGCTTGCCACGGTCGAGATGCAGGATGTGCTGGGCCACCTCGTCGAGAATGTCGCGGTCGTGGCTGATGACGACGATCGTGGCGGCGTAAGTTTTCAGATAGTCGACCAGCCACATTGCGCCTTCGAGGTCGAGATAGTTGGTGGGTTCGTCGAGCAGCAACAGATCGGGGGCGGAGAACAACACGGCCGCGAGGGCCACGCGCATCCGCCAGCCCCCCGAGAATTCTGACAGTGCACGCCCCTGCGCCGCCTCGTCGAAGCCGAGGCCGGCCAGAATCCGAGCCGCGCGCGCCGGGGCCGCGTGGGCCTCGATGTCGGCGAGGCGCGTCTGGATTTCGGCGATGCGCGCGGGGTCATGCGCGTGCTCGGCTTCGTGGAGCAGTTCGCGGCGTTCCACGTCTGCGTCCAGCACGAAACTGATGAGTGTTTGTTCGCCCCCGGGGGCCTCCTGCTCGACCGAGCCGACGCGCGCGTTGCGCGTCATCTTGACGGAGCCGGTCTCGGAGGAAAGCTCGCCCCTGATGATGCGGAACAGCGTCGACTTGCCCGCGCCATTGCGCCCCACAAGGCCCACCCGGCCGCCCGTGGGAATTGCGACGGTCGCCCGGTCGATCAGAACCCGGTCGCCCAGACGGTAGGTGAGGTCGTTGATATGCAGCATGGCGGGCTTTTGCGACGCCGTAAGCTCGCGGGCAAGCCTTAGGGCTTCAGCATCCACGCGACGGCGGCGAAGGGCTTGACGCAGCCGGCCTCGACGCCCGCCCTCGGCATCGCCTTCGCCCCGGCCAGAGAGACCCCGGGATGCTCGCGCGAACTTATCTTCGCTTTGGCCACGGACGCGGCCGGGGGCTGACGCGGCGCCTGTGGGGCGACGGTCTGCGGCCCGATTCCCGCCTTGTCGGGATGTGCGGTGAGCCAACTTCGGCCTACGAAACCATGTTCAGGCAGCTTGCGGCGCATGCAGGCGCGGGCAGGGCGCGGGCGGCGATGAGGAGCAGACGCAACATGGCGGCGGTCTTCGGGGATGCAGAGGAATTTCGCACGAACAGCCCGCGCGTTACAGGGGAGGGCGCCTCCGTCACGATTTCGTCGCTTCCATGTTGTCCACGCGGTCAGCGTCCCCTAAAGCGGCGACGCGGAGAACTCTAGATGAACTATTTCCAGCGATTCACCTTCCTGTTCTCGGCTCCAAATTTCGACGTCGACGATCTCGAAGGCAATCGCGTCGCTCAGATCATCGCCGCCATCGACCGCATGGGCTTTCAGGTCGTGCGCGCCCGCCGCGTCGACGACGCCGAGATCGCGGTGCAGACGGACGCGGCCATCGGCTGCATGGTGGTCGACTGGGGCAAGAAGGGGCTGGAAGGCAAGGCCGCCTCGCTCATCAACCTGATGCGCAAGCGCGGGCTGGAGATGCCCATCGTCATCCTCGTGCGCGGCAAGCGGTTCGAGGACATTCCCGTCGAGGTGCTGGACTTCATCGACGGCTATGTTTTTCTCGCCGAAGAGACGCCGGAATTCATCGCCAAGAACCTCGTGTCGCGGCTCAAGCAATACGCCGAGACGCTCAAGACGCCGTTCTTCGGCGCGCTTGTGGACTATGCCGAGGAGGGCAACCAGCTCTGGACCTGCCCCGGGCACAATGGCGGCATCTTCTACAACCGCTCGCCCATCGGGCGCATCTTCGTCGAGCATCTGGGCGAGGCGATCTTTCGCGACGATCTCGACAATTCCGTGCTGGAACTGGGCGACCTGCTGACCCACGAGGGCCCTGCGCTGAAAGCGCAGAAGGAGGCCGCGCAGATTTTTGGCGCGGAAAAAACCTATTTTGTGCTCAATGGCACGTCGTCCTCCAACAAGGTCGTGCTCGGCAACCTCATCGCCGACGGCGACCTCGTGCTGTTCGACCGCAACAACCACAAGGCCGCCCATCACGGCGCGCTGCTGATCTCGGGCGGCGTACCGATCTATCTGTCCGCCGACCGCAACGCCCACGGCCTGATCGGCCCCATTTACGCCGACGCTTTCGACGAGGAGGCCCTGCGCGAGCGCATCCGTGCGAACCCGCTGGTCGCGGACCGCGACGCCTGGAAAAAGCCGCGCCCGTTCCGCGTGGCGGTGATCGAGCAATGCACTTATGACGGCACGATCCTCGACGCGGAGAAGGTCGTCGACCGCATCGGGCATCTCTGCGACTACATCCTGTTCGACGAAGCCTGGGCGGGCTTCATGAAGTTTCATCCGCTCTACGAGCGCCGTTTCGCCATGGGCCTGCGCGCGCTGGGAGCCAATTCGCCGGGCATCGTGGCGACGCAATCGGCGCACAAGCAACTGGCGAGCTTCAGCCAGGCCAGCCAGATCCATATTCGCGACCGCCACATCAAGGGCCAGCGTCGCCGCGTCGAGCACAGGCGCTTCAACGAAGGCTTCATGCAGCACGCCTCGACCTCGCCGTTCTATCCTTTGTTCGCCTCGCTGGACGTCGGCGCGCAGATGATGAAGGGCAAGTCGGGCGAAGTCCTGTGGGACGACACGATCCGTCTGGGCATCGAACTGCGCAAGAAGCTGCGCGCCATCCGCCGCGAGTTTGACGAGAAGGAGCGCGATCCTGCACGGCGCTGGTTCTTCGATCCGTTCGTGCCGGATCGCGTCGAAATTCCTGATGTCGCGGCGCCGGGGCGCGTGCATAACGTGGCGTGGGAATCGATCTCGACAGATCTGCTGGCGCGGGACCCGCGCTACTGGATGCTGCAACCCGGCGCCGACTGGCACGGCTTCGGCAAGCTGGAGAAGGATTTTGCAATCACCGATCCCGCCAAGCTGACGCTGCTGACGCCGGGGTTCGACCGCAAGACCGGGGCCTATTCCGAGCACGGAATTCCCGCGCCCGTCGTCGCGCAATATTTGCGCGAGAACCGCGTCGTGCCGGAAAAGAACGACCTCAACTCGCTGTTGTTTCTGCTGACGCCGGGCGTGGAATCCTCCAAGGCGGGCACACTGGTGTCCGCTCTGGTCGCCTTCAAGCGTCACCACGACGACAACGCCTATCTCGACGACGTGATCCCCGAGTTCGTCGCCAAACGTCCGCAGAGATACCGCGGCCGCCGCCTTCGCGACCTCTGCGCCGAGATGCATGCGTTCTACCGCGAAGCCAACGTGTCGGCGCTTCAGAAGGCGCAGTTCACGCCCGATCATTTGCCCGACATCGCCATGACGCCGCGCGACGCCGCCAAGAAGCTGGTGCGCAACGACGTCGATTATCTGCCCATCGACGAAATGGTCGGCCGCATTGCGACCACGCTGTTCGTCGTCTATCCGCCGGGGATCGCCACCATAGTGCCCGGCGAGCGGCTCGACGCGCGCGCGCGTCCGATGATCGCTTATCTCAAAGCGTTCGAGCGCGCGTCAAACCTGTTTCCGGGCTTCGAGTCCGAGATTCAGGGCCTGTATAGAGAAGCCGAACCGGACGGAAAAATCCGGTTCTATACCTATGTCGTGCGCGAGGACGACGAGGATTAGAAACGGGCGGCGTTTAAACGGCCTTGCGGGGTGAGTTTGAGGGCGAGGTCGTCTCCCGCGATGGCGAGCGCGGCTCATGGTCAGGCGTCAGGTTGGTCGCGTCCGCCCGCTAAGATTTGAAACAGCATCCGCCTCGGCTCGGCGGCGAGCGCTTCGTCGGCAGCGTCCTTCTGAGACAAATTGCCGTCGCAGCGACAGGGGCCGGAGACGAAAGAACCGGAGAAGCGCGTGCCGCCGACGCGAAGGTTGAACGCGACGAACGGCCTGTAGCTGCGCACTTCACGCATGAGATCGAAAGGGTCGTTGGCGAACGCCGTCGAGACGAGAGCCATCGTCGGGACCACGCGAAGGCCCAGAATTTTCATCGCTATGTGGCATATTTTGGTGGCGGTTTTCGGGGCGGTGGACGGGATGCGCCGCTTTGGAAATTCAGCTGATTTTAGCCGCGCAATACGGCATTATGACCGAAGAACGCCGGCGAGGAACTGAGGTAAATACGTTACTATCAATAAGTAAGAACGAAAATGGTAGGGTCCGCCGTCTGCTTGACGCTAGGCGGCATTGCAATCGAAGCTTAGCGCCATTTGCGCGCGTCGCAACATGGCGTTGCGTCGGACGGCATTCTATGATGAAGCCTGCCGCCATCCGAGAGTAGGAGCGATATGGACGTCGAACCCAAGGCCGCCGTCAATGTTCGCCCGTCGCGCGATTTGGACGTGCCGGCGATGCTGGCGATTTATCTGCACCATATCCGCAAAGGCGTTGACCCCCGTCACGAGGGCGGCATCGAAACCCCTGACGCCGACGACATCAAGCGTCGCCGCAAATCCATGCACAGCCGGAAGCTCCCGCATATCGTGGCGGAAGAGGGTGGGGTGGTGCTGGGCTACGCTTACGCCGTGCCGTTTCGTAAGCGCCCGGCTTATCGCTATACGGTCAAGCATTCGATCTATATCCATCAGGACCACGTCCGCCGTGGCCTTGGCAAGCAGCTGATGGAGGCTTTGGTCGACGCCTGCGCGGCGGCTGGATTCCGGCAGATGATCGGATATATCGACGCCGCCAACGAGGCTTCGCTAGCGATCCACGAGCAGTTCGGCTTTCGAAAGGTTGGATTTCTGCCGCAGGTCGGGTTCAAGTTCGGACGCTGGACCGACACGGTGATGGTGCAGAGATCGCTGGGTCTGGGGGGCACTGCGCCTCTGGAAACCTGATCTGCCCGCCAACCCTTCGGTTCGACCCCTGCCTACAGGTGAAACTGGCTGCAATTGGCGCCGGTCGGCGATGTCCTTCTCCCCTTCGTCCGACCTGCCGCGCCTCTTTGCAAAGTGCGACGGGCCGGATGAAAAGTGCTTTGGCGCAGATCACGAGCTTTTCGGCCCGTCCTTACCCGCGATGGCGGCTTCATGATACCAAGCGCCGCCGAAGATCGCCGGCGTCGATTGTATCTCCTCTGGTTTCAATTTCCATTTTGCTTGCCGGCGAAAGGCGAGGCGTGCGCGAACGTCGTCAGGTGGAAATTGCAAAATCTGGGCGCCAAGGCGCTGGTTTTGCGGATTCATAAGGTCATTTCCTTCGAATTTGATCTCCCGGAACGATCCGGATGGGCTTTCTAACACCAAAATGCGGAAATTTCCGTTCACGGCTATGTCAAAAAGCCCATCTCGCTATATTTTGTTCCTTCGCGGATTATGCTCAAAAAAACTGCATGGCTCCTCCGCGTTTGCTTCGCGACGAGTGCCGAACCCTCACACGCTCTCGCCGTTCGCTGTTGCGAGATGGCACGTCTCGTGCAATGCGGCGGGCGATCCGAGGGTTTGCCTCCAGGGTCCCGGCGGGGAGGATCCGGCCGGGCGTTTCAACGCGAGAGAGAACGCGATGTCGAAGTACAAACTCGAATATATCTGGCTGGACGGTTACAAGCCGGTCCCCAACCTGCGCTCCAAGACGCAGATCAAGGACTTCGACGCTTTCCCGAAGCTGGACGAACTGCCGCTGTGGGGGTTCGACGGTTCCTCGACCATGCAGGCCGAAGGCCACTCGTCCGATTGCGTGCTGAAGCCCGTCGCCCTTTACCCCGACGCCACGCGCGTCAACGGCGTTCTGGTGATGTGCGAAGTGATGATGCCCGACGGCAGGACCGCACATTCCACGAACGGCCGTGCGACTATCCTGGACGATTCCGGCGCCTGGTTCGGCTTCGAGCAGGAATATTTCTTCTACAGGGACGGCCGCCCCCTCGGCTTCCCCGCCGAGGGATACCCGGCCCCGCAGGGTCCCTATTACACCGGCGTCGGTTACAAGAACGTCGGATCGGTCGCGCGCGAGATCGTCGAGAAGCATCTCGACCTCTGCCTCGCAGCCGGCATCAACCACGAAGGCATTAACGCGGAAGTCGCCAAGGGCCAGTGGGAATTCCAGATATTTGGCAAAGGCTCCCGGACGGCGGCGGACCAGATGTGGGTCGCCCGCTACCTTTTGCTGCGCTTGTGCGAAAGCTACGGCGTGGACATCGAGTGGCACTGCAAGCCGCTCGGCGACACCGACTGGAACGGTTCGGGCATGCATTGCAATTTCTCGACCGAATTTATGCGCACCGTCGGCGGCAAGGATTACTTCGAGGCCATGATGGCCGCCTTCGACAAAAACCTTATGGACCACATCGCCGTCTACGGCCCCGACAACGACAAGCGCCTGACCGGTAAGCACGAGACCGCTCCGTGGAACAAGTTCTCCTACGGCATCGCCGATCGCGGCGCCTCGATCCGCGTCCCTCATTCGTTCGTCAACAACGGGTACAAGGGTTATCTTGAGGACCGCCGCCCCAACAGCATGGGCGACCCCTACCAGATCGCTTCGCAGGTCCTGAAAACGATCTCCGAGGTCTCCACCGTAAAGTCTGCTGCGGCCTGAGGCCCGGCCTCATCAAACCAAGGAAGCGCGGCGCGCCCCGGGGCGCGCTGCGCCTATTCTTTGTGCATCTGCTCAAGCAGCAGTCAGGGCGGCGCGAATTTTTGCCGCGATCGATTCCAGGTCGGCGGGCTCAGCCATGGGGCCGCCAGGCGGCTTGAGTTTGTCGCCGTCAAAGCGCGGAATGACATGCACGTGCAGGTGAAACACGACTTGTCCCCCCGCCGCCTCGTTGAACTGGAACACCGAGACTCCCTCCGCGCCGAGGCCGGCTCTGGCGGCGCGAGCCAGCTTCTGTACGACGGGCGTCAGCGCAGCTAGCGCCTTCGGCGCGATGTCGAACAGGTTGCGGGCGGGGCTTTTGGGGATCACCAGCAGGTGTCCCGGCGCACGCGGCATGACGTCCATGAACGCAAGGGCGTCGTCGTTTTCATACAGTTTCAGACACGGCGCCTCGCCGCGCAGGATTTTCGCAAAAATGTTGTTTTCGTCATAGGCGGGCGGCATGCGTCGTTCCTCAGGCACGGGGAGACGTTCAGGGCTTCGCTCGCGACAGCGCCGAGGCGCGCAAGCCCGCTTCGTAGAGATTGAGCCGGGAATAGACGCCAAACGCCGACCCCTCGTCGAGGAAGCCGCCGCCCGGCCCCTCGGTCTCGGTGAGGATGCGGTCGGCCTCTTCCAGCGAAAGTTTGGGAAACGCAGCCGTCAGCAGGTTACCGGCTTCCGGCGCCAGCGTCGCCACGTCCTCGACCCCGGCAGCAAGTTCGCGGTGGACGGGCGGCAGGCCATAGGTTTGCGTCGCCGCGTAAAACGCCTGCGTCGCCGCCGGGTCGCTGAAGCGACCTATGTCCTGGCTCGCGCAGACCGCAACGGTATCGCCGCAGCCCGCTTCCAGCGCCTTCGCCAACTCATCGCGCGCCACGCCGACCGCCGCGCGAAAGTCGCCGATCGCCTCGCCGCCCTTGCCGACGGCACGGTTCATGAAGGCAGGATCGTCGGCGAGCAGATGGGCGACTTCGAATGCGGCCAGCGTCCGGCCCGACAGCACATCCATCGCGTAATGGGCGCCCAGCACGATACGGTCATTGCCATATTCCGCGCCGCGCGCGATCATCTGCGCATAGCGGTCGGGAACCAGCACCGCGAGCAGGATGGCGCCCGTGAAGCCGTAGGTCGAATGGCCGCTGGGATAGGACGGGCTGTCGGTGAGGTTCATCAGCGGTCCGCGATTGTAGAGCGTGTTGTTGGCGGGCGTGTTGAAGTAATCGGGGCCGGAGATCGGCGTCGTTATCGGCTCGGTCTGGAAGGGCCGGGAATTGCCATATCGGTTTGCGCCGGGCGAACCGCCAAGTCGATTGTAGGCGCGGCCGAACGGATCGGGCGCCCCCTTCACCTCCGCGAAGATCGCCGCCGCCTCGGCCGGCGCCGGCGCTTTGCCGTCCATCGTCGCGTTGGCGAAGAAAAATTTGCCCGCCCCCGCGTCGGAGAGAGCAACCCGTTCGGCATAAGAGATCACGTCGGCGACAGATTGGGAGACGCTCGTAGAATGCTGGCGATCGAAATAATGGGCGCGCGCCAGATAGGCCGCGCCCAGCGTGGCGCCCAGGCCGTCGGACAGATCGGCGAGATTGTTGAAGGCGATGAAGGCGTCGCGCAACGCCTGTTGCTGCTGCTGGGCGAACGGCGCCAGCGTCGGCTGGCGGATCGTGCCGGTCTGAATTCCTCCGGTGACGCTGAAGTTGGCCGCCAACGCCGCGCGTCCGTCCTCGGTGTTGGCGAGCGCCGTGACCGGCGCGAGACCGCGAAGCGCGGCGAGCGTCGCGGGCGAAAGCGGGTCGGCAAGCGCTGTGCTCGCGATCGCTGCCCAAAAGGCTACGCAGGCCCATTTGATCATTTCATATCCCTCTACCGCACGGACGCCCCTCGTGCCCCACTGAGCCGCTGAACGGTATTCGCGCGCAGACTGCGCCCGCTCGGCGAAGCTTGCGCGATCAGGGAGCCTCGTATCGCTTTGTGACATGCCGTGGCGCGACGCGGCAAAAATCAGAGTGCGCCGATGGCGCCCAGCCTCGGCGATCTCAAGCGGCCACATGCGCAAAACGCGAGGGAACGAAAAGGCGCCTCACGCATCGCACGCGTTCGCAAGGATCGAAAGGCTTGGCGGAGACGGAGGGATTCGAACCCTCGATAGGGCTTTACAACCCTATAACGGTTTAGCAAACCGCCGCCTTCAGCCTCTCGGCCACATCTCCACGTCGCGCGGCCTTCGCGCGTGCTCCCTATGCCTGACCCAGGCTGAGGTTTCAAGTCCGCGGTCCCCGCCGCCGCCCACATAAGTTTCGCCCCCAGCGGTGGACTTTTCGTG
>JAYVYJ010000061.1:0-13586 GCA_043784465.1 Hyphomicrobiales bacterium | reverse complement strand
TTGCGGATATCGTCGCAATGATTGAAGCTGAAGAGGCGAACGCTGACCGTAAGCGCGGAAAATATAGAAAGGGAGGAAGTAAATGAATCAGCAAAGTTCGAAAGACGCGGTGCTAGAAGAAACGGCGAATCGAATCTATGCTGAGACGGAAGTATTTTACAATAAAATGGCTTCCGCCATGGGGCCTGCCGCATTGGGCTTCAAGATTTTATATGGGCCGCCTAAAGTTCGCGCGCCGGTCCTATATCTAGGATCTCAGCCCGGGGGCGGTGCTCATGACGCTTTAATAGGCGAGCGCCAGGGCGAGAGGAAAACTTGGCCTCAGCGCTTCGAATATTGTGTAAGTTCGTACGACTTAGCCCAACGCGCCAGAGAAACTTGGACTTCTAAACTATTGGACGAATCGACAGGGATGAACGCAAACTTCTTTCGCTCGCCGGGTGACAAAGAATGGAAACTTGTCCCTAAAGAGGTTAGGCAACAGATTGAGGCTTTTTGCCTGCCAAGAGCACAGGAATTGGTCTTGGCGCACAAGCCCCAAAAGCTAATCGTCATCGGGATCAGCCAATTCAACCAGTTGAGCGATAAAGCCATACCCGTCCGCACCCTTGAGTGCAGCCAAACTTCCCGTGGGCGAATAGTTGTAGAGGGCATGATCTGGGGTATTCCAGCGCAGGGGGTGAAACATCTGACAGCGCGGTGGACGACTCCAGATGACCGCTCGAAAATACGATTTTTCTATCGCTCCATTTCAAACTGACCCACTACCCTATCTTGATCTGAGATCAAGTTTTTTGATTAGGTGGAGCTTTCTTCAGCCTGACGCCCGCCTCGCCGCCGTTCTGCCTGCGCCCATCAAATGTGCCGCGCGCTCTTTCGTCGCGTCCGTTTGTTCTTTAGGTCAACGAGTTCATTCTTCGCCAGGGCCTTATCCATAGCCGCCATGCCTGCTTCGGGGCTGGGACCGTCGGGCTCGGGCATTTCCGCAACTTTCTTTTCCTGCTCAAGGATTTGATCGTCCAGGGCGCGAAACAGTTTTTCAGGCCCCGGTGCAACCTTCCGCAGCCGCACGCCCGGCCCCTCGCCGTTTTCCTCGACGAAGATCACGCCGGCGGCTTCGAGGGCGGCGCGCGCTCGCTGTCGGACGTCATCCGAGACGCTCGGGTGCCCCGCCTCCATACGCTTGACCGTCAGAGGTACGACTCCCACGCGCTCGGCGAGCGCAGACTGAGACCAGCCGATGAGTGCTCGCGCGGCCCGCCATTGCGATTCGAGCATTTGCCCTCTTGTTACTTTTAGAAACATGGATTATGTTCCTATTTGTAACACAGGAACTCATACGGAGCAATCCCAATGCCCAACGCCACCGTGCGGGCAAACGCCCAAGCCATGCCCGAAGACCGCGCGCACCTTGTTGCGCTTGCCCGCGAGATGATCGCCGCCGTCCGCGCCAATGGACACGATATCCACCTGAAGCCGACGCTCAGTTTTTGTCTCTCGGTAAGCGCCCCAGCGCGGGAGCCGCCGCACATTCAAAACAAGGGAATGATTTCCTTCGCTCTCGGCGTCGACCTCACGCCCTACGCGTTGATCTTCGAGAGCCCGGACTGCGACGCCATCTTGGCCGCCGCCATTAGGGAGGCCTGAACCATGTCCCTCGTCATGCCATTCCCGCCGCGCCGCAGTGCGCCAATGCCGCCCGCTCTTCGTCGCAAGCTCGAAGCTGCCGTTGAACGCCTCATTGCCACCCTGGACGCGCTCGACGCGCCCGACGAGGACCTTGAAGAGGGGCACGACGCGGAGGCGTTCGCCGATGACGCCGAGCCGAACCTCGGCTCAACGAACCACAAGGACCAGTCGAAAGCCACAAACACGTATTTCGGCGGCGACGATCTCGAATTCGAGGGCGAAACCGTGGCCGAGTGCGACCTCGAAGACGGCCACGATCGGGAAGACGATCCGGCGGAATCCGGGATCGCCGATGACGATGGCTACCGCGAACAGTTGGTCGGCGAGCCGTCCCTCGGCGCCACGCAAAAGGTCGACCAGCGCGTCGCTTGGCGATCGGGCGGGGGCGTTTTCGACGGCGAGGCCAGCGGGACCGAAGACGATCTTGCGTCAAGCAGAACTGCAGATGCGTGGAAGGCGGACCGCGCGGCCGTAGACCAGGCGCGCGAGCAACTGCACGGGATTGCTAGGCGCAAGAGCGCTAGGGCTCCTCGTGTTTTAGGTCTTCCCTTCCTCGGGACCGTCAACCGATGACCGGCGCTCGTTTCCGTTACCCGGAGAGTTACCCTATCCCTTTTCCCATCATTCCTTTTTCAGTCAAATCCAGTCTTAAGTCTTTGAAATTTAATGGCGCGCCCGGAAGGGTTCGAACCTCCAACCCTCGGTTTCGAAGACCGATACTCTATCCAGTTGAGCTACGGGCGCCTGCGCTGCGCGCATAACATATTCCCGCGCGGGCTTGAAGCGTCAAACCAAGCCGTTCTCGGAACCCTTCGGCCGGGCGATAAAAATCCCCGCCATGATCGCCAGACCGCCCGCCGCCTGCGCCAGCGTCAGCGGTTCGCCGAGCAACGCATAGGCGAAACCCGCCGCCGCGATCGCCTCCAGAAAAATCACCAGCGACGAGAACGCCGCCGGCAGTCGTCCCAGCGCCATCGACAACAGCCCCTGCCCGCCCGCGTGGCTGATCCACGCCATCGCCAGCAGCGCAGCGAAACCTTTTAAACTATGCGGCCACAACGTCGGCTCGGTCAAAGCGGCGACCCCGAGCAGCAACGCCGCCGTGATCAGCGACGCCTCGAACGTCACCTGCGCCGCCCCGGCGCCCCGGCGCGCCGCCTCCACGGCCAAAAAGTAGAGGCCGAAGAAAACGCCCGTCACGAGACCGAACGCATCGCCCAGCGCGTTCTCTGGCTGGAGCCGCAACGTCTGGCCCAGCAGCGCCGCCCCGCCCGCCAGGCACAACGTCAGCCCCGCCAACACGCCCCGCCCCGCGCGGCGACCAAACAAAGCCCAACCGAAGGCCACCACCCAGATCGGCGCTGTGGTGGCGAAAAACGTGGCGTTCGCGACAGTCGTGCGCAGGATAGAGGCGTGCCAGAACAACAGGTCGCCGGTGAACGCAAGCCCCGCCAGCACGGTCGGCGGGGTAAACCGCCGTGCCGGCGCGCGTGCGCCGCTTTCCCACCCCGTCCATGCGTAAAGCGCCGGCAACGCCAGCGCGACGCGCCAGAAGGCGCTAGCGAACGGGCCGACGTCGGCGAGCCGCACGAATACGGGCGACAGGCCCATCGCCAACGCCCCGCCGATCAAGGCGGCGAAAGCAGCCCTCCCGCGGCCGGCGGCGGGCGCTGCGGCGTCAGACATTTTTCGTATCTCCGGAAGCGCCCCGCGTCCTTATTCTCGCCAAACCGACGCGGCAAGGGGCGTCTATGGACAGTCTCGCTCCGGATATTGTCGCATTTTCGCCCGTCGAGTTCGTCGAGGGCCGCCCGGACGGCGGCGTTCTCGTGTTGTGCGACCACGCGCGCAACGCCTTTCCGCCCGGTTATGGCACGCTCGGCCTGCCGCCGGAGGCCCTCGAACGCCACATCGCCTACGATATCGGCGCCCGCGCGCTGACCCTCAGCCTCGCGGCCCGGCTTCAGTGCCCGGCGATCCTGTCCACCTTCTCGCGCCTGCTGATCGACCCCAATCGCGGCGAGGACGATCCGACCCTCGTCATGCGCTATTCCGACGGCGCCGTGGTGCCCGGCAACGCCCGCGTGGACGATTCCGAGATCGCACGACGCATTGAACGCTACTGGCGCCCCTATCGCCACGCGGTCGAGGCCGCCGCCGAGAACATGATCGCCGCCGGAAACCCGCCCGCCATCGTCTCCGTCCACAGCTTCACCCCGGTCTGGCGCGGGACGCCGAGGCCGTGGAAGATAGGCCTGCTCTACGATTCCGACGACCGGCTCGCGAGGCCGCTGCTGGCTAAGCTTGCGGACGACGGTCTGGCGCCGCACGAGATCGGCGACAACGAGCCCTACAGCGGCGGCCTCCCGGGCGACACGATCGACGCGGCGGCGTACGCGCGCGGCCTGCTCAACGTGTTGATCGAGGTGCGCCAGGATCTCGTCGCACGCCGCGAGGACGCCCACGCCTGGGGCGAGCGGCTCGCGCCGTTGATCGCCCGCGCGCTGGCCGCCATGCGCTAAAGTTCTGCGCCGTCGCGCTTTGCCAAGTCGGCGCTTTTGTTTAGAAGCGCCCGCAGCCCCAACGCCCGGATGCGCGCGGGCGTTGGAGGAAGCGGATCATGGCGAAAACTCCCGGCGGCCCGACCCGGCCGTCGATCACCGACCAGGAGGCGCTGCAATTCCACTCGCGCGGCCGGCCGGGCAAGCTGGAGATCGTTGCCACCAAGCCGATGGCGACCCAGCGCGATCTTTCGCTGGCCTATTCCCCCGGCGTCGCCGTCCCCGTGAAGGCCATCGCCGCAGATCCCTCGACCGCCTACGACTACACCGCGCGCGGCAACATGGTCGCCGTCATCACCAACGGCACGGCGATATTGGGCCTTGGCAATCTCGGCGCGCTGGCCTCCAAGCCGGTGATGGAGGGCAAGGCGGTGCTGTTCAAGCGGTTCGCCGACGTCGATTCCATCGATCTGGAAATCGACACCGAGGACCCGCAGGAATTCATCGATTCCGTCAAGTTCCTGGGCCCCTCGTTCGGCGGCATCAATCTGGAGGACATCAAGGCGCCCGAGTGCTTCGTCATCGAGGAGAAGCTGCGGGAGTTGATGGACATTCCCGTTTTCCACGACGACCAGCACGGCACCGCCATCATCGCCGCCGCCGGCATGATCAACGCCATGCACCTGACCGGGCGCGACATCAAACAAACAAAGCTCGTCTGCAACGGCGCGGGCGCGGCGGGCATCGCCTGCCTCGACCTCATCAAGGCCATCGGCTTCAACCCGGCCAATGTCGTTTTGTGCGACACCAAGGGCGTCGTCTACCGGGGCCGCACCGAGGGCATGAACCAGTGGAAATCCGCGCACGCGGTGGACACGCCCGCGCGCACGCTCGCCGACGCGATGCAGGGCGCCGACATCTTCTTCGGCCTCTCCGCCAAGGGCGCGCTGACGCCCGAGATGGTGAGGTCGATGGCGCCCGATCCCATCATCTTCGCGATGGCCAACCCCGACCCCGAGATAACGCCCGAGGAAGCCCATGAGGTGCGCGACGACGTCATCATGGCGACGGGGCGCTCGGACTATCCCAACCAGGTCAACAACGTGCTGGGCTTCCCCTACATCTTCCGCGGCGCGCTCGACGTGCGCGCGAAAACCATCAATATGGAGATGAAGGTCGCCGCCGCCCACGCGCTCGCCGATCTCGCGCGCGAGGACGTTCCCGACGAAGTGGCGGTGGCCTATCGCGGCGCCCGCCCGCGCTTCGGACGCGATTACATCATCCCGACCCCGTTCGATCCGCGCCTGATCTACGTCGTGCCGATGGCGGTGGCGAAGGCCGCCATGGAATCGGGCGTCGCGCGCCGCCCCCTCGTCGACATGAACGCTTACAAGCAGCAGCTTTCGGCGCGGCGCGATCCCGTCGCCGCCGTCATGCAGCGCGTGGCCGAGCGCGTGCGCCGCATGCCCAAGCGCGTGGTGTTCGCGGAGGGCGAGGAGGAGCAGGTCATCCGCGCCGCCTATTCGTTCGTCACGCAAGGGTTGGGCAGCGCCATATTGGTCGGCCGCGAGGACCGCGTGACGGCGGCGGCAACCGCGAGCGGGCTCGACCTCGCGCAGGCCGGCATAGAAATCCACAACGCGCGCATCTCCCAGCGCAACGGCGTCTACGCGCAGTTCCTCTACGAGCGGCTGCAACGGCGCGGCTATCTGCTGCGCGACTGTCAGCGTCTCATCAATCAGGACCGCAACTCCTTCGCCGCCGCCATGGTGGCGCGGGGCGACGCCGACGCGATGGTGACGGGCGTGACCCGCAATTTCTCCATCGCGCTGGAGGAAGTGCGGCGCGTCATCGACGACAAGCCCGGCCACCGGGTGATCGGCGTCTCGCTGGTGCTGGCGCGCGGCCAGCCCATCGTGGTGGCCGACACCGCGATCACCGAAATGCCCGACGCCGACGACCTCGCCCATATCGCCATCGAGGCGGCGGGCGTGGCGCGCAGGCTGGGTTACGAACCTCGCGTGGCGATGCTGGCCTTCTCCAACTTCGGCCACCCGCCGGGCGAGCGCACGCAACGCGTTCAGGAGGCTGTGCGCATCCTCGACGCCAAGCGCGTCGATTTCGAATACGACGGCGAAATGGGCGCGGACGTCGCCTTAAACCGCGAGTTGATGGCCGCCTATCCGTTCTGCCGCCTGACCGACACCGCCAACGTCCTCATCATGCCCGCCTTCCATTCCGCCGCGATCTCCACGCGAATGTTGCAAGAACTCGGCGGCGCGACGGTGATCGGGCCGCTAATCGTCGGGCTGGAGAAATCCGTGCAGATGGTCTCGCTCGGCGCCAAGGACACCGACATCGTCAACATGGCGACGCTGGCGAGTTTCAGCATCGGGGGGTGAGGGCGAGCCGGTCACGATTTGCAAGGCGAAGACTTGAGGTCATTTAGAGTTCTACAGGATCGCTTCCCTTCCCTTGCGTCGAATAAGGTCCAACAGCACCCGCACCGGACCATCCGGCCGCGTGGCCCCGTGTTGCTGTTTTTGCACCTTTCCCGTCGATATCCGAAGGTATTTGCCAAACACCGCTTGGCTTGGATGCGCCTGTTCGTGCAAAGCCCGGATATCCTCCGGCGCCATGGCCGGGCTTTCAGGGATAAATCCGCAGCACGAACACCACGCTCGTGTCGATGCGATTGGGCACGATATACGGGGTCTGCGCGATGACGAGTGCGCGCGTGCCAGCGACCCGTCCGAGACGCTCGATGTGCGGATGCGTTTCCGGCAAGCCCTCGACCGCCGCCAACCTACGCAGCGCCGTGTCGCGCGCAGCTTTCGGGCAGTCCTTGCCAGTATGCGCCCTTAAGGATTCCCGATCGTCGAGGGCTTCCCCGACCAGGCGATTCTCATCGCCGACGAGGCTTGGGCCGCTTGGTCTCGTCCGTTTCATCCCGGGGCGCCACCCAGATTTCACGTCCCCACGCCCAAATCCGCCGATTTCCGCCCGCTATTGCACGGCCGAAAGCTCGCTGGCGACTTGCCATTCCTGAACGTCGAGATAGGCGCGTAGAGCGTCGGCGGCGAGATCGGAGCGGCTGCGGCCCGTAGCTTTCGCCAGCGCTTCCAACTTCTCTTTTTCGCCCTCGTCCATACGGATGGGAACGGTTGCGACCAACGACGACTTCACCCAGTAAAATTATGTTCACAAACCGGCACGGACCGCTCTCGCCGCTATTCGTGAAAAACAAAACGCCGGCCCCAGGGCCGGCGATTTCCAATGCAGATTTCGCATCGAGAAAACCGCAGCCGTTCAGCTGCGCCACGTCGAATGCACGTTCGCGCGCGAATAGCGATCCGGCTGGCCCCAGCCGATGTCCTGAAGCTCACGCTCCCCCATCCCCGCCAGAGCAAACGCCGACTGGCGGGCGCGCCAGCCGGAAAGCAGGCGGCCGACGAGCTTGGTCAGCGAACCCGAGGGGGGCGTGGTGGTCGTGTAGGCGAAGTTGGACATGGCTTTCGTCCCAAAGCTCGACCCGGAGCGGTCAAGTCGCTCCTATATGGGTGACGCCCATTGATCGGTCCAACGAATGTTTTATAAGTTAAGTATTCTTACCCGGAATGAGTCATGCTCGACACCGATCAACTCCGCTCCTTCATCGCCATCGTCGACGAAGGCTCGTTCACCCGCGCCGCCGAGCGCGTCCATAAAACGCAATCCGCGGTCTCCATGCATGTGCGGGGGCTGGAAGGTCAGTTGGGCTGTCCGCTTTTCGTCAAGCAGGGCCGCGGCGCGCGCCTCACGGCCGAGGGCGAGCAGCTCGTCGAATACGCCCGCCGCATTTTAAGCGCGGAGGCCGGCGCCATCGCCGCATTGTCGCGCAAGGGCCTGCGCGGCGCAGTGCGGTTCGGCGTGCCCGACGACTACGCCGAGGCGTTCCTCGCCGACATCCTCTTGCGCTTCAATCACCGGCATCCGCTGGTCGAGATCGCCGTCACCTGCGAGAATTCCCTCGAACTTTCGGGATTGGCGCGCGCGGGGGCGCTCGATCTCGCGCTTGTTACCGATTTTCCCGCGCTGGAGGGGTTCGAATTGATCCGCGAGGAACCGCTCGTCTGGGTGGCGTCCACCAAATTCAAGCCAACCGACCCGATGCCGCTGGCCCTGGGCAGCCCGTCCTGCATCTGGCGCCGCGTCGCCGACGAGGCGCTGGAAGGGCGGCGCGATACGGTGCGCAGCCTGTTCGTCTCGCGCAATTACACAGCCATAGGCGCCATCGTGCGCGCCGGGCTCGCCGTCACCATGTTGCCGCAGGGGCTGGCGACAGGGGGCCTGCGCATATTGGGGCCCGACGTCGGCCTGCCCGCGCTGCCGCTCACCCGCATGGGCCTCATCCGCCGCGCCGGGCGCCCCACCGAAGAGGCGCAGGCGCTTGCCGACGCCGTGCGCGAAACCATCCGCGCGCCCGAGCGCAAGGCCGCCTGATCGCCGGAGCTTTCCCTAACGCGATCGATACAGCCTTCGCTCTCGTTGGCCATGCGGGGCGGCGGCGGATCGGTCGTCTCGCTGAGAACCGCGGCGGTCCAAGATCCGTCTACGTCCAGGTTTTTTGGCGAACCGGCGCTCCCGCGGATGGCGCCGCCCATTCCCGCGCGGATCGAAGCGTTCCCAAGCGCCGACGCCGCCGCGCAAACCATCGCCACCCCTTTAAACGGTAAGCGACGAAGCAGGCGTACTCGTCCTTACTCGTCCTCGCCGAAGCGACCCGCCACCAGCGCCGCAATGGCGTCGAGCGCCTCGGCCGCCTGCCCGCCCCGGGCGGAGACGGAAATGGTTGAGCCCAGCCCTGCCCCCAACGTCAGGATGCCCATGATCGAATCGCCCCCCACCGTCTCGCCGCAGCGCGTCACGGTGATCTCCGCGTCGAAGCGATCCACGCATTGCACGAACTTGGCCGTGGCGCGGGCGTGAAGCCCCTTGCGGTTGACGATTTTCATTTCGCGCCATTGAGCGCCGGCGAAATCGGGGAGCGGCGGGCAAGGGCGCCCCTCTTCGTCGACGTCCTGGCTCATTTGGCGGAGAGAACCTTGCTGGCGACGGTGATGTATTTACGGCCAGCGTCCCGCGCCTCGATCACGGCATGGTCGAGTTCGGCGGTGTCGCGCAACGTCGCGAGTTTGATCAGCATCGGCAGATTGATGCCGCAGATCACCTCGATCCGCCCGCCCTCCATCGCCGAAATCGCCAGATTGGACGGCGTGCCGCCGAACATATCGGTCAGCAGCACGACGCCGCTGCCGTCCTGGACGCGATGCGCCGCCTCCAGAATGTCGCTGCGCCGACGCTCCATGTCGTCCTCGGGTCCGATGGCGATCGTCTCGAACTGAAGCTGCGGCCCCACGACATGCTCCAGCGCGGCCCTAAAGCCATTCGCCAGCTGCCCGTGGGTCACTAAGACCATGCCAATCATTTAACGCTTCACCAGTCTCGGCCCACAAGTCCGGACGCACGCAGTACCTGTATTTTGTGCGCTGCGGCGCAATGATCAAGCGAAAACCGCGTCGTCGCTCACAGTTTTCCGCCACAAATCGCCAACGATCCGTTCCCACCCGGCCAGGACCGCCGAGGCCGCCGCCTCAAGCCCCGGATTCATGTCAAGCCGCAGGCGCGGCAATTTTACGCCGCCGACGACATCATATAGATCTTCGCGCCCCGGCATGCGAGCCGGCGCCACGCCGCGCGGGGCGAGATCGACGAGCAGCCGCACCACCGCCTCGCGCTCGTGAGCCACCGAGACCAGCCCCAGCGCGCGGCGCTCGCAAATTCCCGCGAACGCCGGCGCGCCGCGCACGACAAGCCGCCCGTGAGAAATTTCCCACCACACCCGGTCATCAGCCACCAGAGCCGCGAATCGCCCCACGCGAAGCACCCGCTCGATCAACGTAAGCGCCAACAGGCTCTTGCCGGAGCCGGCGGCGCCGCGCAGCAAGATCCCGCGCTCGCCCACCACCAGGGCGCTGGCGTGGAGGGCCGGGTTCATGGGCAGGCCGGCAGCGTGACGAGGAAGCGTGCGCCCGCGCCATGCCGGGGTCGGCCCCCCTCGTCCTCGCTCGGGGCGCCTGGGAGAAGCGGGCGATTCTCGGCCCACATCCGGCCCAGATGCGCCTGTACGATCTGGCGCGAGATCGAAAGCCCGAGACCGGAATTTTCGCCAAAGCCGTCGTCGGGCCGGTCGGTGTAGAAACGCTCGAAAATTCGCTCCAGCGCATGTCCGGGCACACCCAAGCCGTCGTCCTCGACCACGATTTCCGCCTCATCGCCCGAGCGACGCAGCCCGATACGCACCTCGCCGCCGGGTTCGGAAAACGAGCAGGCGTTGTCGATGAGATTGGTGACGACCTGCGCGAGGCGCGAATCGTGGCCCATCACGAAATAGCGGGGAAGCTCCCCGTCCGGCCCCGGCGCGACGGTCAGGCTCAGCCGCACGCCTCGCGAACGCGGCGAATCGGCCAGCATCGCCACCACGGCGGGCACAAGCTGGGCGAGATCGACGGGGCTGGAATCGTCGCGCGCCATTTCCGCGTCCAGCCGCGAGGCGTCGGATATGTCGCTGATGAGCCGGTCGAGCCGCCGCACGTCATGCTGCATGATCTCCATCAGGCGCAACCGCGACGGCTCGCTCTTGACGCGCGGCAGGGTCTCCACCGCGCTGCGCAGCGACGTCAAAGGGTTCTTGAGTTCGTGGGCGACGTCGGCGGCGAAGCTCTCGATGGCGTCGATGCGGCTGTACATGGCCTGCGTCATCTCGCCGAGCGCGCGCGCGAGATGTCCGATCTCGTCGGTGCGGTAGGTGAAGTCGGGAATCTGCTGGCGCGACTTGATGCCCCTCCGCACCCGCTCGGCCGCATCCGCCAGCTTGCGCACCGGCTCGCCGATGGTGTTGGCGAGCAACAGCGACAGCACCAGCATTACGAAAGCGATGACCAGAAAATAGCGCAACAGGCCCCACCGCTCGCCCGCAAGGGTCTTGTCAATGTCGCCGCCGCGCGTCGACAGCACCAGCGCGCCGCGCACGACATTGGCGCGCTGGATCGGCACGCCGACCGAAACGATGGTCTCGCCGTTGCCGTTGACCCGCGTGATGTTGAAGTTGCGGCCCGCCAGCGCGTCGGCGACCTCGGGCAACTTCATGCCGTTGGTCGACCAGCCATAGACCGGCTGCGGCGCCGGGTCGGCGCGGAAAAATCCGCGCATGCGGTACCACAGCCGCTCGATCAGGGTGGTGTCCTCGGCGGCGTCCACGGCCTCGCGCTCGCGGGCGGGCGCGGTCTGCGAATCGAGGATCAGCTGGCCGTCGCGGTCGAAGATGCGCGCGCGCGTGCGCGTCGGCGTCACTAAATGGTGCAGCACCGGGCCGATGCGCTCGGGGTTGATCGAGAAGACGAGCAAATCGTCGTCGCGCGACGTCGTCTCGGGAATCGTCTGGTCCAGCAGCTTGTCGGGATCGACGAGCAGCGAATCGTTGCCCAGGCCCGCCGAGGCGGCCACGGCGGCGGCGATGATGTCGGCCTGGGTGGCCAGACTTTGCGTGCGCGCCTGCACGATGTCGGCGCGCAAATGATTGAGCAACAAAAAACCCGCCACCAGCGCGACGAGGCCGCCAAGGTTCAAAACGACGATGCGGCGCGTCAGCGACGATGAAAAGCTGGAGACCAGCACGCGCCAGAGCCGCCAGACGCGCAACCGCCAGCGCGTCTTGCGCCAGCGCGCCGGATGCGCGGCGGCGAAGCCGAAGCGCTGCTCGATCGTCATCTAAGCCTCAGGCCTCGCGAAAGCGGTATCCCACGCCGTACAGGGTCTCGATCATCTCGAAATCGGGCTCCACGACCTTGAACTTCTTGCGCAGGCGCTTGATGTGGCTGTCGATAGTGCGATCATCGACATAGACCTGATCGTCATAGGCCGCGTCCATCAGCGCGTTGCGGCTCTTGACCACGCCGGGGCGCTGGGCGAGCGCCTGAAGGATGAGGAACTCGGTCACTGTCAGCACCACGGGCGTGTTGTCCCATGTGCAGGTGTGGCGCTCGGGGTCCATGCGCAGGCGGCCGCGCTCCAGAATCTTGGCCTCGGTTTCCTTTTGCGCGGCGGCGTCCTTGGGGTTGGCGCGCCGAAGGATCGCCTTGACGCGTTCGACCAGCAGGCGCTGCGAGAACGGTTTGCGGATGAAATCGTCCGCGCCCATCTTGAGACCGAACAATTCGTCGATTTCCTCGTCCTTGGAGGTGAGGAAGATCACCGGCAGGTCGGACTTTTGCCGCAGGCGGCGCAGCAATTCCATGCCGTCCATGCGCGGCATCTTGATGTCGAAGATGGCCAGATCGGGCGGGTTGGCCTTGAGCCCGTCAAGGGCGCTGGCCCCGTCGGTGTAGGTCTGGACACGAAACCCCTCCGCCTCCATCGACAGCGAGACGGAAGTGAGGATGTTGCGGTCGTCGTCGACCAGCGCAATCGTCGGCATGAGGAAACCACTCTGAAATCGCCCCTTTTATCGGGGCTTGGATCGGCGGCGCGGTTGTTCTCGCGGCATCGGGGCCGAAATGGGGCGCACGTGCGACACAACGCGCCGCAGAACGCGCCAAATCCCGGCTTCGATTTCGTAAAATAGACTTATATTCGAGAAATACAAATCCGGACCCGCCATGACCGATGAACCCAGCCCCCACGAGAGCGCCCGCCGCGACGCCAAACGCCTGCTCCGGCTCGCCCGCACCGGCGCGCTGGCCACGATGGACGGCGGCTCACCGCTGACGACGCTGGTAGGCGTGGCGAGCGACGGCGACGGCGCGCCGATGTTCCTGACGTCGGACCTGTCGCGCCACACCCGCAATCTCGACGCCGACCCCCGCGCGTCGCTGCTGTTGACCAGCGAGGGCGGGCGCGGCGATCCGCTCAACCAGCCGCGCCTGACGCTCAACGGTCGCGTGGCCCGGCGCGCGGATCGCGACGGCCATGACCGCTACGTTCGACGCAACCCGAAGTCGAAGCTTTACATTGGCTTCGCCGACATGTCGTTGCGCCGGCTGGAGATTGAGGTCGTGCATTTCAACGGCGGCTTCGGCCGTGCGGACGCGTTGACGCTGGCCGACATCTCGACGCCCCCCGCCCCGCCCGCGCTTGCGGCGGCCGAGGACGAATTGCTGGCGCGGGCCGCCGCGCTGGGCGATGCCGCGCTCAGCCTACGCGCGGGCGTTCGCGGGGTGTGGAAGCCGGTCGGGATCGATACGGAGGGGCTGGACCTTGGCCGGGGGGGCGAGACGGCGCGCATCGACTTCGCCGCGCCCGCGCTCGATTCCGCCGCGTGGTGGGACGCGCTGACCTATGTGCTCGCGTAAGCTGTGG
>JAYVYJ010000060.1:0-61328 GCA_043784465.1 Hyphomicrobiales bacterium | reverse complement strand
TTCCTCTGATTCGGGTGATGCCGTCCTTGACGCCCAGCAACGCCTGCGTCGAGGGATTGCCCATCGTCACCAGCACCCTGGGCGAGCTGAGTTGGATCTGGCGGCGAATGAAGGGCAGGCAGATCGCCGTTTCCTGCGGCGTCGGGGTGCGGTTGCCGGGCGGGCGCCAGGGCACGATATTGGCGATGTAGACATGCCGGCGGTCGAGGTAGATCGCTTGCAGCATCCGGTCGAGCAACTGCCCGGCGCGGCCGACAAAAGGGCGCCCGGTCCGGTCCTCGTCGGCGCCGGGGGCCTCGCCGACGATCATGGCCGCCGCGCCGGGGGCGCCGTCGGCGAACACGAGTTGCGTCGCGGTCTTCTTCAGCGCGCAACCTTCGAAGCGCAACATCGCCTCGCGCAATTCGTCGAGCGTCCGAGCCTGCGAGGCCCATTCGGCGGCGGTGCGGGCGGCGGCGTCGGGCGGGGAAAGCGCCGCCGGGGGAATGAGCGTCGCCGGGGGAAGCAGCTTCGGCGCTGGGGCCGGCGCGCGGGGCGGCTGAGGCCGCTCGGCGAAGCGGTCGCGCGGGGCGTCGGCGTACATGACGTCCACGCCCGCTATGGCCCACCAGCGTAAAATATCCCGAGCGTCCTCCGCGTCGGCGATCTCACGCGGGCTCAAAGCGTGCCTGCCGGTCCGAGACCGGCGCGCGATAAAAACCGTCCGTAGCTAACGCAAAAAGGTTGCATGCGCCCTGTGTGACGAAAAACCCGTTCGGCGCCAAGGAACCCCGGCAGCGCGCTAAAGGCGCTGCCCGGTCATCCACGAAGCTTCTGCGCGGGTCCCGCGCTCCAAAATGTAGCGCAGGCCGCTTAAAATTGGGTGCTGCGACCCCCGCGTCGCGTCCAAAACGCGTCGCTTTTCGCTCGCGTCCGCGCTGCTGGCGAAGTCACGCACCAGCTTGGCCGCGTAATCGCCGCGCGTCATCGCGACGCGATCCGCATCCTCGGACAGCAGCAAGGCGATTTGTCCGCCCAGCGACTGCACCGCAGCTTCCGCAACATGCGAGTTAGTGCACGTACGAACGATCTCGCTGTAGATCATGCTGAAACCCTCCCTCGCGCCCCTGTTTTCCATCTCTAGCTAACAATAATGCCGAAGATGTGACAAGCGGATAACGGCACGCGATAACTATTATTTGAAACCTTTCTCGCGACGCCCGGCTGATTCGGCGTGCAACTCGGGCCTTTGATTTTTGCGACGCAATTTAATAATTTGCAGCGCAACAATAAGTGGCGCGGCGGGGGCGCTCAGGCGGCGGCGCGGCGCAGGAGCCGGGCCTGAAACGCCGCCGCTGGCTCCGGGCGGCCAAACAGCCAGCCCTGGCCGTAGTCGCATCCCATCGCGGCGAGGGCCTCGGCTTCTCCGCCGCCTTCGATTCCTTCCGCGACCAGCAGCTTGCCGTGCGCCCGCGCGAGCGCGATCACCGCCTGAACCGTCGCTGCGGCGCTGGGTTCGCGCGGCATCGCGCGCACGAAACTCTGGTCGATCTTGATGCAGTCGATGGGCAGCGAGCCCAGATAATGCAGCGACGAGTAACCGGTGCCGAAATCGTCGAGAGATATGCGTACGCCCAACGCCCGCACCCGTTCCAGCGACTGCGCGATAGCGGGGTCGGCCTCGACGAAGGCGCTTTCGGTGATCTCGATTTCGAGACGGCTGGCGGGCAGGTTCGCCCCGATCAGCGCCGCTTCGACTTCCGCTGCGACGTCGCTGAGGCCGAACTGCACCGGCGACACGTTGACCGCCACGGCGCCTTGCGGCCAGGCGGCGGCGTCGCGGCAGGCTTGCCGCAAAGCGAACCGGCCGAGTTCGACGATCAGCCCTGTCTCCTCGGCGACCGGCACGAACAGCGTCGGCGAAACGAAGCCATCGTCCGTCCGCCAGCGCATCAGGGCTTCGGCCCCGACGATGGCGCTATCGGATAGCCGCACCTTGGGCTGGTAGTGCATGACAAGGGCGTCCTGCGCGACCGCGCGGCGAAGGTCGGCGTCAAGCTTCTGTTTGGCGCGGCGGCGACCCTCCATATCGGGATCGAAGGCGACGAACACGTCGCCGATGCGGCGGGCGGCGGCGGTCTGCGCCATGCCGGCGCGCGTGAGCCACGTCGCGGCGTCCCCGCCCGAAGCCGTCGTCGCGGCCCCGAGCGCGACGCCGACCGCAAGCGGGCGACCCTCGATCAGGTAGGTTCGCGCGAGCGCCTCGCACAAAGCCGCGCCCTGCGAACCGAGAGCGGATGTCCCCGGCGCAGCGAAGGCGAAGCGCGCGCCGTCGAGCCGGGCGACGTCCACGAAGCCCAATTCCCCTAGCCGCGCCGCTACGGCGCGCAACAGGCAATCCCCGACGGCATGGCCGAACACGTCGGTCACAAGGTCGAACCGGCGCAACCCCAAGCAGAACAGCGCGAAGTCGCCACCTGGCGAGAGGCGGGCGAGGAATTCGGCGCGCGTCAGGGCGCCGGTCGTCTCGTCGTGGCGGGCGAGATAGTCGAGCCGCGCCAGATGCGCGCGTCGCTCGGTCACGTCGCGAAAGGTCAGGCAGACCGCGCGGCGCTCGGGCGCGTCGCGCAACCGGCTCGCGGTGACGACGAATTCGAGATCGCGCAGAGCCCCGTCGGGCGCGGCGACGCGCGCCTCTCCTTGCCGGGTGGGGGCGGCGTCCGCCAGAGCGGCGGCGACCGCCTCCGCAAGCGGCCCCGGCAGGGCGTCGAGGCGCGGCGTCTCGCCCGCCCAGGCGCGCGCAGGGCCGCTCGCGGCGAGGGCCTCTCCGCTCCTCCCGAAGATCGCGACGCCGTCAAAATTGTCGGCGACGACCTGTTGCAGCAAGGCGTGCGTCACGTCGCGCGCGCGCGCCGCGTCGGCGTGCAGCCTCCGCCTACGGATGAGCGCGCCCAGCAAAGCGGCGAGGCCGCAGGCGGCCAGGGCGGCGTGAACCGCTGCGGTGGGGGCGAGGAGCGCCGCGCTCTTTTGCAGGGCCAGCGCGCCCGCCTCGACGCCAAGCGCGGCGAACGCCAGCGCCGCCCCGCCCCGCCATCGCCCCAGACGACGCTCGAAGGCGCCAAAGCCCACGGCCAGCGCCACGATCAGCGCCGCGATCCAGGGGGCGGGCAGGCGATGCAGCGCACGCCCGTTCAAGAGGGATTGCGCGGCCAGCGCGTGAACTGCGAGGCCGGGGATCATGCCGTAGCGCGGCGTCAGGAACAGGTCGCGCAATTCCTCGGCGCTGGCCCCGATCAGCACGTCGCGGCCTTCGATCTGCGCTCGCAGCGTGCGGCCGGCCAGCACGTCGGCGGCGGAGAGGCGGTCGAGGGCCGAGAGGTCGAGGCCGTAGTCGATGGCGAAATCGGCGGCGCCGGGCTGGTCGGCGAGGAGCGCGCCGGCAGTGGGCAGGGACCCCCCGCCCACCTCGATCCGGGAGCGGTAGTTGCGAACCGCGCCGTCGGAATCGAGGGGCACGTCGATGGCGACGGCGCCGGAATAAGCGCTGAGTTCGGGGAGCGGCGCGTCGATCGTCAGGCCGCCGTTGACGCCGCCCGGCTGTTCGAAAACGGCGAGCCAGACCTTGCCGCTGGCGCGGGCGAGCGCGTCGGCGAAGGCGCGGTCGTTCTGTGGCGTGGAGGCGGCGCTGAAATCCACGTCGAACACGATGCGGCGCGCGCCCAGCGCGACGAGCCGGTCGACCAGCGCAGCGTGGAGGGCGCGCGGCCATGGCCAGACGCCGATCTGCGAGAGGCTGGCGGAATCGATCTCGACGGCGACAAGGCGTCGTGCGGGGGTCGTAAGCGCGAGCGAGAACCTCTGGTCGCCGAGAAAACGGTCGAGCGGCGCGAAGGCGCCGGCGAAGAAAGCGACCAGCGCCAGCGCGCCGAAGGCAAGATTTCGCGCGGCCCGCCCGGCCCAGGGAGCGAGCCGCATGGCGCTATTGGGCTCCGCTCGTGCCGCCATGACCGGCGTTTCCGTTCGCGTTGCCGCTTGACGAGGCGGCCCCGGCGCTGTTCGCGTGGCCGAATCCGACCGCCGCGCCGATCCCGTTGGCGTTACCGTTGGCGTGGCCGTTTCCAGAGGCTGCCCCGTCTCCGTCCCCGCCCCCGTCCCCATGGCCATGCGCGTGACCGTTTGCGGCGTGACCGGATGCAGCCCCCTCGCCGCCGCCGGTGGTTGCGCCGGATGGGCCTGCGCTCGACGGCGAAGGGCTTGAAGGCGACGACGCGCTCGCGGCGGCGCCCTTGCCAGGCGCGGCCCCTGAAGAAGCGCCGCCGGACGCCGCCGCCGCCGAAGCTCCGCCGGCCGAACTCGCCGAAGCGGCCGAAGTTGAAGAAGCCGCAGCGGAAGACGTTGCGGCGGAAGACGTTGCGGCGGCCGCGGCCGCTGCGGTTGCGGCCGCTACGGCCGCGGCGACCGAAGGGGCTGCGCTCGCCGTCGCGGCGGCGGCCGCCGCCGAAGCGGCGTGACCCATGCTGAAGCCTTTGGCGGTCGAGACCGTCGCGGTCTGCCCGGCGGCGACGTCGCCGTGCGCGGGGCCTAGCGCGCTGGTTACGCCGACTTTGCCACGCGAAACGGCCACGGCGGAAACCTTCGCCTGGGTCGTCACGGCGAAAGCCGTGCCCTTCACCACGGCGGCGAGATAGGGGGTCTTGACTGCGAAATGCTGGACGTTCTCACGGTTCGCTTCGACGCCCACGGTTCCGAAATACTGATGCACGGTGGTGAACCGCCGGCCGGCGCGGTCTTCGATGCGGATTTGTGTGTTGGGCTCGACGTCGATGGTCTCGCGGTCGCGCTCGAAGCGCAGCGAGCCGTCGGCGAGCGTGCGGACGGCGGAGGCGTCGGTGACGACGTCGCCGAGATGCAGAGGCGTCCAGCGCCCCTGAGAAAACACCAGGGCGGACCCGGCGAGACGCGCGATTTTCCAGTCGTCCGCCCACGCGCCCGTGACGAAGGCTATTTGGAGCAACGCGGAAACCCCCGCGAGTTTCGACCGGAACCGCATCTTCATACCGAAATGACCGCAACGTTAGGGTCAAGGTGGCGCCAAGACGTGGGGATCCCGTTAACGGCGAGTCGACAAAGCTGTGAGCGTAGAGGTAATCATCCAAATCAAAAATGTGATAATAGGTTACCTCTAGAAAAATTCCGTGATTTAGACTATATCGTTGTGATAGCATTGTATTTTGCATCTTCGCGCTGGGGAATGCGGCGGGACGCCTGGAGCCTTTCATGCCGGAAATCATCACCGCCAATAGCCTCGACGACGGGCATGTCGTCTATCTCGACCCTGAGGGTCGTTGGACGGAGGATTTCCGGCGCGCTCTGGTGCTGGAGGACGCTGGCGCGCGCAAGGCGGCTTTGGAGCAGGGCGAGGCTTCGGCCCGGGCCAATGTCGTCGTTGAGCCCTACGCCATTGAATTGGAAATGCGGGCGGGCCATCTGGCGCCAAGGACGTTGCGCGAGCGAATCCGGGCCGAGGGCCCGACGGTCGGCGCTTCCCCCGCGCGCGGCTGAAGGAATTTCCCATGTACCGTTACGACGAGTTCGATTCCGCCTTCGTCGCCGCGCGCGTCGAGCAGTTCCGCGATCAGGTGAAGCGCCGCCTGTCGGGTGAGCTTACGGAAGCCCAGTTCCGCCCGCACCGGCTGATGAACGGGCTGTACCTGCAATTGCACGCCTACATGCTGCGCGTCGCCATCCCCTATGGCGTGCTCAACAGCCGCCAGTTGCGCAAGCTGGCCGACATCGCGCGCAAATACGACCGGGGTTACGGGCATTTCACCACGCGGCAGAACCTCCAATACAACTGGCCCAAGCTGGTCGAGACGCCCGACCTTCTCGCCGAGCTGGCCGAGGTGGAGATGCACGCGATCCAGACTTCCGGCAATTGCATCCGCAACGTGACCGCCGATCATCTGGCGGGGGTCGCGGCGGACGAGGTCGCCGATCCCCGGCCCTATGCCGAGATCCTGCGGCAATGGTCGTCGCAGCACCCGGAGTTTTCGTTCCTGCCGCGAAAATTTAAGATCGCCGTCAACGGCGGGCCGCAGGACCGCGCCGCCATTCAGGCGCATGACATCGGCTTGCAGATGGTTCGCGACGCGCGCGACGAACTGGGCTTCATCGTTTACGCGGGCGGCGGCCTGGGGCGCACCCCGTTCGTGGCCAAGAAAATCCGCGACTTCCTGCCCGAGCGCGATCTGTTGCGCTATGTCGACGCTATCTTGCGCGTCTACAATCTAGAGGGCAGGCGCGACAACAAATACAAGGCGCGCATCAAAATCCTTGTTCACGAGAAAGGCGAGACGGCTTTCCGCGAGGCGGTCGAGGCGGAATTCGCCGCCAATGCGCAGAGCGCGCTGGCGCTGCAAGAGGCCGACATCGCAACGATGCGGTCGTTCTTCTCACCCCCCGCCGTCGCGCCGCGCGCACGCGAAAGCGCGAAGGTTGCCGCGCGCCGCGCGCACGATTCCAAGTTCGACGCGTTCGTCAAGACCAACCTCTCGGCCCACAAGGTCGAGGGGTTTGTCGCGCTGACGATTTCGCTCAAGCCCGTGGGCCTGCCGCCTGGCGACGCGAGCGCCGACCAGATGGACGCGGTCGCCGACCTCGCAGAAACGTATTCGTTCGACGAAGTGCGGGTGAGCCACGAGCAAAATCTCATCCTGCCGCAGGTCGCGCTCGACGACGTAGCCGCCGTCTACGACCGGCTCGCCTCGGTCGGCCTCGCCACGGCGAACGCCGGGCTGGTCAGCGACATCATTGCGTGTCCGGGCCTCGATTATTGCGCGCTGGCGACAGCGCGTTCGATCCCCGTGGCGCAGCGCATCGCGCAGGCTTTCGGCGAAGGCGCGCGCGCGCGCGACATAGGCCCGCTCAAGATCAAGATTTCCGGGTGCATCAACGCCTGCGGCCATCACCATGTGGGCCACATCGGCATCCTCGGGCTGGAGCGCGCGGGCGAGGAGACCTATCAGATCACGCTCGGCGGCTCGGGCGACGAGAACGCGAGCATCGGGCAGATCACCGGGCCGGGGTTCAGCTCGGAGCGCGTGGTGGGCGCCATCGAGACCATCGTGGAGACCTACAAGACGCAGCGCACGGACGCCGACGAGCCGTTTCTGGCGACCTATCGGCGCGTCGGCATGGCGCCGTTCAAGGAGGCGCTCTACGAGAGGAGCGCGGGATCGGACATTTGATGAGCGCGCACGACGTCAAGCTGTTCGGCGACGCGGTCGCAGCGTCGCGGCTGGAGACGCGTTTTGCGCGCATTCCCGCGCTGGCGCTGGTGCGGCTGGCGATAGAAGACCTGTTTCCCCGCCGCATCGCGCTGGTGTCGTCGTTCGGCGCGGATTCCGTCGTGCTGCTCGACATGGTGTCGCGCATCGACAAGGCGACGCCCATCGTGTTCGTCGATACCGGCCAGCATTTTCCCGAGACGCTGGACTATCGCGACCGGCTTCTGGATCGGCTCGGCCTGACGGGGCTGATTGAAGCCCGGCCCGACGCGGCGGTTTTGGCCCAGGAAGACCCCGAGAAATTCCTGTTCGCCGCTGATCCCGACCGCTGCTGCGAAATCCGCAAGGTGTCGCCGCTCAGCCCGGCGCTCGAAGGGTTCGACGCGTGGATCACCGGCCGCAAAAGTCATCAGACGGCCGAGCGCGCGACGCTGCCGCTGTTTGAAGCCGAGGGCGCGCGGGTGAAGGTGAACCCGCTCGTCGGTTGGTCGGCGAGGGATCTGTTGGCCTATATCAGGGAGCGCGACCTGCCGCCGCATCCGCTGGTGGCGAAGGGATTTCCCTCCATCGGCTGCCTGCCCTGCACCAGCCGCGTCGCGTCGGGAGAAGACCCGCGTGCGGGGCGCTGGCGCGGCAAGACCAAACAGGAATGCGGCATCCACGTCACGACGCTCAACGCCGGAGGAGATATCTGATGCCGCTTTGGCGCCACGGCGCATTCGCCGAAGATGTCTGGACCACGGCCGGAGACGACGCGGATTTGCCGGAAAGCCGTGTCATCGTCTCGCTGGCGCGCTGGCGGCGCGACGCGCTGGCGGCGCGTGGCGACGTCGGCGTCGCGCTGACGGCGGGCCCAGAGGCGATCGCCGCGCTGCCCGACCTCGTCGGCCTGCCGCTGATCGCGCTCAACTTCGCCGCTTTCGGCGACGGGCGCGCGTTCTCCTACGCGATCCTGCTGCGCCAGCGGCTCGGCTTCCTTGGGGAGTTGCGTGCGGTCGGCGACGTGCTGATCGACGAAATCCCGCTGATGTTGCGCTGCGGCTTCGACGCGTTCGACGTGAGCAGCGAAGCGACGCTGCGGGCGCTTGGCGAGCATGGCGCGCCGCGTTTTCCGCTGGCTTATCAGCCGGGGCTGGCTGCGGAGACGCGGGAGCCGTCGCGGCCGTGGGCGCGTCGGCTCGCGTGAGACGCGGCGGCGCTTCGGGATGAGGCGACCCCCACCCCCACCCCCACCCTCCCCCGTAAAGAGGGAGGGGGCCGCAGGCGGCGGTTGGCTTCAGCCTCTCGCTATCGCACGATCAGCGGCAGGATCATCGGCGCGAGTGCGGGGGTGACGACGGCGTTGAGGCCCATCGCGACGCCGGCGAACACCCCCGCCACCGGATCGACCGTGAAGGCGCGCGCGGTGCCGATGCCATGCGAGGCGAGGCCGGCCGCGAAGCCGCGCGCGGCGTAATCGCGGATTCCCAGCGCGTTCATCATCGGCGTGACGATGACGGCGCCTATGACGCCGGTCAGGATGACCAGCACGGCGGTCAGCGGCGGCAAGCCCCCGAGTTTTTCCGACACGGCCATCGCCACGCCCGCCGTGACCGATTTGGGCGCCAGGGATATCAGCGCCTCGCGCGGCGCGCCCAGCAAAGCCGCGACGCCTACCGAAGAGACGATGGCGACGACGGCGCCCGTCCCCAGAGCCGCCGCCATCGGCCACGCGTTCGCCCGCACCAGCGCGAAATTTTTGTAGAGCGGCACGCCCAGCGCCACCGTCGCCGGACCCAGCAGGAAATGCACGAATTGCGCGCCCTCGAAATACGTCTTGTAAGGCGTGCCCGTGAATCGGAGCAGGACGGCGACCAGCGCGACGGAAATCAGCACGGGATTGACGAGCGGATGGCGGCGCGCACGGGCGGCCGCCCAATCGGCCGCCAGAAACGCCGCGACGGTCGCTGTCAGCCAGAACAGCGGCGTAGTTTCCAGATAGACCCAAAGCCGCCCGTTCATGCCGTTCGCTTCTTGGCGGCGAGGAACACGCCGACGGTGACGAGCAGGGTGAGCGCCGTCGAGACGACAAGCGACACGCCCAGGGCAAAACCCTGCGCCGCGAGAAGGTCGAAATATTGCACGACGCCGACTCCGGCAGGCACGAACATCAGCGATAACGAACCCAATAGCGCGGTCGCCGCCCGGTCGACGTCGCCGCCCTCCACGGTACCGCCCCGCCGCGCGTGGAGCGCGAGACCGCCCGCGAGCAAAGCGAGGCCGATCACCGGGCCCGGCGCCGGAAGGTCCAGCCCGCGCGCGGCGACTTCACCGACGAGTTGGCACACAAGCAGAAGAAACAATCCACGAAGCATCGGAAGCTCATGCGCGAGCGCGAAGGCCGGCGTCAATCTCGCGCGGCGCTCAGTCGTCGTCCGCGCCGGCGCCGTCGAGAACCTCGACGAGCGCCTCGACGCGCCTGGCCGTGTCCGCCAGCATCGCCTCCAACTCGTGGACACGCGCCTCGGCGTTGGCGCGGATTTGCGCCTCCCGGCCGACGGCCTGGGCCTTGGAATCGTCGTGATCCTGCGCCTTGCGGCGCAGGTCGTGCAGTTCGTCGGCGATGGCGAGCGCAGCCATCACGACGATGCGCTGATCGCCCATGTCTCGGAAAGAGCTGTGCATTTCGCCGATCTTGCCATCCACGAACCTGGCGAGTTCCAGCAGATGATCCTCCTCGCCGGGAAGGCAGGCCAGCCGGTAGGAACGTCCTCCGATGACGACCATCACTTGCGGCGTCATGGAAAATGCGCCTTGAGGGAATCTTGCGCTTTGGCTAACGCGCCGTCGCGCGGGCTGAGCCAGCGCTCAAGGGTCGCGGCGGCGCGTCCGATGCGCTCCATGGCGGCCGAATTGGCCTCGCCGAGTTTGCGCTGCGAATCGAGCGCCGCGTCGAGTTCGACGGCCAGACGCGCGCGGTCGTCTTGCATGACGGCGAATTCCGCCTCCGCGTCCGCCAAGGCGGCCTCGCGCCGCGCACGCCGCTCCGCGGCCGCTTCGAGACGAACGAGCGCCGCGCGCAGACGCATCGTCAAAGGGTCGGAAGATTCAGCGGACAATGCTTCCCCGGGCAAGACTTTCCTGTGCTCTTTACGCAGACGCCTTCGCGCGGTCAACGCGGCTTAGAAGGTCTACGCCCCCGTCCAATCGCCCGCATTTTCATGGCTCACGCCCGGGAGGAAGGGAGACGGTAGGCTAAATCTTTTTGGATAGGCCCAGGCGTTTTCGTGAGTTGACTGAAATCGGTGGACAGAGGCAATCGTCGGGGACAAAAGAAGCGCGACGCCTGCGCGAAGGCGCGCGGGGTGGAGACGAGAGGGCGACGAGATGGCGGTCAAGGTTGCGATCAACGGATTTGGACGCATTGGACGCAACGTGTTGCGCGCCATCGTGGAGTCCGGCCGGACCGACATCGAGGTGGTGGCGATCAACGATCTGGGTCCCGTCGAGACCAACGCTCACCTGCTGCGCTTCGACAGCGTGCACGGCCGATTTCCTCACAAGGTGACGGTCGTGGGCGACACGATCGACGTCGGGCGCGGGCCGATCAAGGTGACCGCGATCAAGAATCCCGCCGAACTGCCGCATCGCGATCTCGGCGTCGAGGTTGCGCTCGAATGCACCGGCATCTTCGCCACGCGCGACAAGGCGGCGGCGCATCTGACCGCCGGGGCCAAGCGCGTGATCGTATCCGCGCCCGCCGACGGGGCGGACCTGACGGTGGTGTTTGGCGTCAATCACGACAAGCTGACGTCGGAGCATCTGGTGATCTCCAACGCTTCCTGCACGACCAATTGCCTCGCGCCGGTCGCCAAGGTTCTCAACGACGCCATCGGCATCGATCATGGCTTCATGACGACGATTCATTCCTACACCGGCGATCAGCCGACGCTCGACACGATGCACAAGGATCTTTATCGCGCCCGCGCGGCGGCGCTGTCGATGATCCCGACGACGACGGGCGCGGCCAAGGCGGTCGGTCTCGTGCTGCCGGAGTTGAAGGGCAAGCTTGACGGATCGGCGATCCGCGTGCCGACGCCCAACGTGTCGGTGGTGGATTTCAAGTTCGTCGCCAAGCGCGCGACCAGCGTAGCAGAGATCAACGACGCCATCAGGGCGGCGGCGCACGGGCCGATGAAGGGGATTTTGGGCTTCACCGACCAGCCGAACGTCTCGATGGATTTCAATCACGACAGCCATTCCTCGGTGTTTCACATGGATCAGACCAAGGTGATGGAGGGCAAGTTCGTGCGCATCCTGTCGTGGTACGATAACGAGTGGGGGTTTTCGAACCGCATGGCGGATACGGCGGTGGCGCTGGCGAAGCTCATTTGAGCGGTCGGGATCAAGATGCCGACTGAATTCGATATTGATGCCGAGATCGAGAAAATCTTGCAGAGCGATCTGCAAGGTTTTCGCTGACCGGTTTGTCGACATCAGGAACTTGCGATTCTGGATGATTTGAATTCGCCGTTACGAACAAATTTGATTCACTATGAAGGGAGCGACTTGGTTCCAAAGCAACGTACGAGACTGATTTCAATCGCCTGCACCCATTGCGGCCACATCGTGCAATTTGCTGAGGAGCCGCTGCGCCGCCGGGCCAAATCCTCGCTTGGAGCCGCCGCGTGACCGCCGACGTTCACGAATGGCCGGGGCGAAAAGTTGGGACGGGGGGCGGAGGTCCAACCAACCCGAATTTGTAACAACGGGTATCGGATTTGGAGCGAAGGGTTGAACGGATCGAATGGAAGATTGACCGAATTGACGAAGCTCTTAGACGCATCGAAATCGCCCTCAGGGATTTAGCTTAGGATAACAAAGAAATTCGAATTCAGCTTACCGACCTATCGAACAAAATCGCTACAATCGAAGGGCGATTGGCGAACATTCCAACTACGTGGCAGATCGTTGCGATCTTGGCGACGCTGCTGATCGGTCTTTCCGGGCTCATCTTCACCGCATCGAGGTTCTTGCATCCATGAGGCAGTCCTTTCGCAACCTCGACGCCGCCGACGTGAAGGGAAAGCGCGTGCTCACGCGCGTCGATCTCAACGTACCTATGGAGAACGGCAAGGTCTCGGACGCCACGCGTATCGAGCGCGTGTTGCCGACGATCAACGATCTCGTCGCGCGCGGAGCGAAGGTGATCCTGCTGGCGCATTTCGGGCGGCCCAAGGGCGGGCCGGACGCAGCCAATTCGCTCAAAGGCGTGGCCGCGGCGGTGGCGGAGCATCTGGGGCGCCCCGTGGGCTTTGCGGGGGACTGCATCGGGGCTGCGGCGTCCGGGGCCATCGCGGCGATGAAGGACGGCGACGTTTTGTTGCTGGAGAACACGAGGTTTCACAAGGGCGAGGAGAAGAACGATCCCGCTTTCGTCGAGGCGCTAGCCGCGCTCGGCGATATTTATGTCAACGACGCGTTCTCGGCCGCCCACCGGGCCCATGCCTCGACCGAGGGCCTCGCCCGCAAGCTGCCCGCTTATGCGGGCCGGTCGATGCAGGCGGAACTGGAGGCGTTGACGCTGGCGCTCGGCCAGCCGAAACGTCCTGTCGGCGCTATCGTCGGCGGGGCCAAGGTTTCGAGCAAACTCGATCTGCTCGGCAATCTCGTGAAAAAGGTCGATGTGCTCATCATCGGCGGGGGCATGGCCAATACGTTCCTGTTCGCGTTAGGCAAGCCGGTTGGCAAATCGCTATGCGAGAAGGACCTCGCCGACACCGCGCGCGCGATCCTCCAAGCGGCGAAGGCCGCCAACTGCCGCATTTTATTGCCGGTGGACGTTCACGCGGCCAAGGAGTTCGAGGCGCACGCCGCGGCGCGGTTCGTCGACGTCGATCATATCGCTGGCGACGAAATGGCGTTGGACATCGGGCCAAAGTCGATCATCGCGGTCGAGGAGGCGCTGGCGTCGCTTAAGACGCTGGTGTGGAACGGGCCGTTCGGCGCGTTTGAAATTCCCCCCTTCGACGCCGCCACCAACCAGATCGCCAAAGCCGCCGCGTTTCTCACGCAGGAGGGCAAGCTCATTTCGGTGGCGGGGGGCGGCGACACGGTGTCGGCGCTTAACGCGGCCGGGGTCGGCGATGAACTGACCTATGTTTCGACCGCCGGCGGCGCGTTCCTCGAATGGATGGAAGGTAAGCCGCTGCCCGGCGTAGATGCCTTGCAGAACAAATAAAAAGCCGGGAGGACACGATGGCGCGCATCACGCTGAGACAATTGTTGGATCACGCCGCCGAACATGAATATGGCGTGCCGGCGTTCAACATCAACAATATGGAGCAGGCGCTCGCCATCGGCGAGGCGGCGGCCGCCACCGACGCGCCCGTCATTATTCAGGCGTCGCGCGGCGCGCGCGCCTACGCCAACGACATCATGCTGCGGCACATGATGGACGCGCTGACGGAGATTTATCCGCAAATCCCGATCTGCGTGCATCTCGACCACGGCAACGGCCCCGCCACCTGCGTCAGCGCGATGCAGGCGAATTTCACTTCGTTGATGATGGACGGCTCGCTGCTGCCTGACGGCAAGACCCCCGCCGATTGGAGCTACAACGTCGACGTGACGCGGCAGGTCGTCGAGTTCGCGCATCTGGGCGGCGTCTCGGTCGAGGGCGAACTGGGCGTGCTCGGCTCGCTGGAAACGGGGCAGGGCGACAAGGAGGACGGGCACGGCGCGGAGGGCGTGCTGAGCCACGATCAGCTGCTGACCAACCCGGACGAAGCGGTGAAGTTCGTTCGCGAGACCAAAGTGGACGCGCTGGCGATTGCGATGGGGACGTCGCATGGCGCCTACAAATTTTCGCGCAAGCCGGATGGCGACATTCTGGCGATGCATGTGATCGAGGAGATACACGCCAAGTTGCCCAACACGCATCTGGTGATGCACGGCTCGTCGTCGGTGCCGCAGGACTTGCAGGACATCATCAACGAGTTCGGCGGGCGGATGCCGCAAACGTTCGGCGTGCCGGTCGAAGAGATCCAGCGCGGCATCAAGCACGGCGTGCGCAAGATCAACATCGACACCGACAGCCGCATGGCGATCACGGGGCAGGTGCGGCGCGTGTTGAAGCAGAACCCGGAGGAATTCGACCCGCGCAAGTACCTGACGCCCGCCAAGGAGGCGATGAGGAAGATCGTGGCGCTACGGTTTGAAGAATTCGGCGCGGCGGGGCAAGCTTCAAAGGTCAAGCGCGTGCTGACCCCTGCGGAAATGGCCAAACGCTATGCGAGCGGGGAGCTTGATCCGAAGTTTGGTTAAAGGGGCCTCATACGCCGCCCTTCGTCATGGCCGAGCCTGTCCCGGCCATCCACGTCGCGACGCAACGGGTTGGCGGAACGAGCGACCCGACGCTTCTGCCGTTCGTCGGCGCCGGTTGTTTGCACGACGGCGTGGACGGCCGGGACAAGCCAGGGCACGTCGGCCCCCGGCTTTACAAACTATCACGGCGCGGGGATGAACTCGGCGCGGTCGTCGGGGGGCAGGTCGAACCTCCCCTGTCCCCAATCGGCCATGCGCCACGCCTCCTTCGCTGCGTCGATCTTCTCCAGCGACGACGCCACGAAATTCCACCAGATAAAGCGCGGACCTTCCAGCGTCGCGCCGCCCAGCAGCAATAGCCGGGCCCCCTGCGGGCCAGCTTTGAGTGCAATTTTGTCGCCGGGACGGAAAACCATCATGCGACCGGCGGCGAAAGTCTCGCCTGCCATTTCGACCTCGCCCTCAATCACGTAGACGCCGCGGTCCTCGTGATCCTCGGGTAGCGGCAGGCGGGCGCCGGCGGCCAGCACGGCGTCGACGTAGAACGTGTCGGAGAATACTGTTGCGGGCGCGCGCATCCCATAGGCCGAGCCCAGGATCAGGCGAAGCTGTGCGCCTTCCGCCTCCGCCGTGGGCAGCGCCTCGCGACCGTGGTGCTCGAAGCGGGGCGCGGTCTCTTCGGCGTCCTTGGGCAGCGCCACCCAAGTCTGCACGCCGAACAGCGGATGCGGCCCACGACGCGTTTCTTCGCTGGTGCGCTCGGAATGGGTGACGCCGCGCCCCGCCACCATCCAGTTGACGGCGCCGGGGCGGATGATCTGGTTGGAGCCGAGGCTGTCGCGGTGCTGGAACTCGCCTCTGTAGAGATAGGTTACGGTGGCCAGGCCGATATGGGGGTGCGGGCGCACGTCGATGCCTTGGCCGGTGAGGAATTCCGCGGGGCCCATCTGATCGAAGAATATGAACGGGCCGACCATCTGGCGCTGTGGCGCGGGCAGGGCGCGGCGCACTTCGAAGCCGCCGATGTCGCGCGCGCGGGGAACAATCAGGGTTTCGACGGAGGAAACGGGGTTGAAGCTCATCTTGCACGCACCGCCAGGCTCTGGGTCGCGCGGCCGATCAGGCCGCTCTCGTCATATAGGGCGGATTCGGCGAGGCCGCAGCCGTTGCCGCCGAGCCAGGTGTGTGCGTCGAGACATATCCATTCGCTTGAGGGGCGGCGGAACAGATTGATGGTCAAATCGCAGTTGACGAAAGTGTAACGGTCGAAATCCAGCGCGGCGCTGATCCCGTTGCCGGAATCGGCGGCGACAGCGACGCGCTGATATGGACTGGGCTCCTCCCCGCCCACCAGCGGATAGGCGAGGCGGAACCAGACGGCGCTCGGTCCCTTGAAATAGGCGCCGCCCGCCAGCCGGTTCTCCACCAGTTGCGCATAGCCGAAGGCATGGCGCACGCTCATTTGGACGGGCGCGCTGTCTTCGGGGGGCTTCAGGGCGGCGGGCGGGGGGTGGCCGGGGGCATTTGGCGGCACAGGCAAGGGGCCTTCGCGCTGGGCGAGCGCGGTGAACAGCGCGATATCCTTGGCCGCAGTGACCAACCGGCCGGAGAAATGGCCGGCGTTGCGGCCGATCTGGTCCGCGTGGACGTCCACGCGGAAGTCGCCCAGCGGCGCCGGGCGCAGCAGATTGACGGTGAGCCGCGCGATATGGGTAAGGCCGTGCGGCGCGGCGGCGCGTTCGATGGCGCGGCAGATGAGGGCCGAGGGCGGGCCGGCGTGCTGGTGCTCCGGACTCCATGGGCCGACGGTGAGGGGGGTGGCGCGCAGGAGGTCGCCATCGACAGGGTGATAGGCGGCGCTCATGCGCGCTCCTTGAGAAGGGTTTCGGCGATGTCGCTCCATTCCGTGTCGAGCGTGGTGCGGGGGTAGGGGCGCCGAGCGCGTCTGTTTCCATAGGCGGCGTTGCCCTTCTCGCCCTCCTTGCGCTGGAGATAGGCGTGGACCCAGGCGCCCGCGCCGCCCTCGTCGACCTGCGCACGTTCGTGCGCGCCATCCCGTTCGCCACGCGCGTCGCCCCACAAATTGGCGAGCGCGGAGGAGAGGCCTGGCGGCTCGGGCCCGGCGAGGGAGGCGCGAAACTTTTGCAGGGTCAGAGGGGGCCTCGGGCTAACGTCGCGTCCATCCTAACGGATGATTAACCTTAACATCCCCTAATGGGGGATGACGAGCCTCCGCGCATCCCGCGCGGGCGGCCGATTCGTTGACGCCCGTTTTCGCCCATGATATCCCAGGCCATCCCATCAGAGGCCGTAACGCTTGCCCCAGGCTCGCCCCCGGGGTCTCCGCGCTTGGCCACAGGAGCGCCGGGTGTTCCTCTCGCATTTCACCAAGGCGCTGGACGCGAAGGGACGGCTGACTTTGCCGGCGGCGTTCCGCGCGCCCTTGTCGGTGGAAGGCTTCGCGGGCGTGTTCATGCATCCGGCGCTCGACGCCCCGGCGCTCGACTGCGGTGGGGCTGCGCTGATCGCCGGGATCGGCGCGATGCTGTCGAAAATGCCGCCCTATGCGCCGGAGCGGGAGGATCTCGCGCTGGCTTTGCTGGGCACGAGCGAAATCGTCAAGCTCGATCCGGAGGGGCGTTTCGTTTTAAGCGAACGGCTGAAGGCGGCCATCGGGCTGACGCACGAGGCGGCGTTCGTGGGGCAGGGCGACAAGTTCCAGATCTGGGCGGCGGATGCGTTCGTGGCGCGGCTGGAAACCGCGCGGGCGCGCGTGCGCGCGATGCGCGCCGATCTGGCGAGGGCCACATGAGCCACATCCCGGTCCTGCTCGGCGAAGTCCTCGACGCGCTCGCCGTACGCGAAGGGGGTCTGTATCTCGACGGCACATTCGGCGCGGGCGGCTATACGCGCGCCCTACTCGACAAGGGCGCGCGCGTCGTCGCGCTCGACCGCGACCCGACGGCCATAGCGCGCGGTGCGGCGCTGGGCGCCGAGTTTCCCGACCGCCTACGGCTAGTGGAAGCGCGCTTCGGCGCGCTGGACGATGTGGCGCGCGATCTCGACGGCGTGGCGCTCGACATCGGCGTGTCCTCGATGCAGCTCGACGAGGCCGAGCGCGGTTTTTCGCTGCGCTTCGATGCGCCGCTCGACATGCGGATGGAGGCGAACGGCCCCACCGCCGCCGACCTGCTGGCGAACCTTAGCGTCGATGAACTCGCCGACGTCTTTTACACCTACGGCGAGGAGCGCGCCTCGCGCCGTCTCGCGCGCGCCATCGTCAACGACCGCGCGACGACGCCGTTCGTCTCGACGCTGCAACTGGCGGGGCTCGTCGCCCGCGTCGCGCCCGAGCCGCCCGGCGAGCGCACGCATCCCGCGACAAAAGTGTTTCAGGCGCTGCGCATCGCCGTCAACGACGAACTGGGCCAGCTTGAGCGCGGCCTCGCCGCCGCCGAGCGCGCGCTCAAGCCCGGCGGGCGGCTGGCGGTGGTTACGTTCCATTCGCTGGAGGACCGCATCGTCAAACAGTTCTTCGCCAAACGCGGCTCCAAGGGTCGCGCCGTGTCGCGGCTGCTGCCGGGCGAGCCTGCGCCCCCTGTCGCCACCTTCCGTCTGTTCGCCGGCCAGCCGGTCGCGCCGACGGACACGGAACTGAGCCTCAACCCGCGCGCGCGCTCGGCGAAACTGCGGTTCGCCGAGCGGCTGGACGCACCTGCTTACAAGGAGGCCCGCTGATGTGGCGGCTTGTGCATCTGATCGCCATTGCCGCGCTGATCGGCTCGGCGGGCTATGTCTATCGCCTCAAATACCAGACGATCCTCAGCGCCGAGCAGATCGTGAAACTCAAGCATCAGATCGGCAAGACGAAGGACGAAATCGCCGTGCTCCATGCCGAATACGAGCATCTCGCCCGGCCCGACCGCGTGCAGGAGCTGGCCGACAAGCTGCTTTTGATGCAGCCGCTGGCGCTCAACCAGATCGCCCGCGTCGCTGACATTCCCGAGAAGAACGCGCAGGCCGATTCTATTGGGCGCAAGCTCGAAGAACTCGGCCTCAACCCCAATTCCACGCCTGCCAACGGCGCCTCCGGCGCCACGCCCGCGACGAGATAAATATGAGCGCGCCTGACGCCAAACTGCCTCTGAGACAGCGCTTGACGGGCGGCGCCGGCCGCGTGTTCTCGCCACGCGCCGACAAGGGGCGCGGGCGCATCCGCCAGTTGATGCTGCTGATCGGCGTCGCTTATCTGGGCATCTCGGCCAAGCTGGTGCATCTGGGTCTGAAGAACGACGCGCCGCAGACGCTGAAGAGCGCGGCCGATCTGGCGGCGGCGGGGGCGCGGCCCGATCTGCTCGACCGCAACGGCGCGATTCTCGCCACCGACGTCAAGACCATGTCGGTGTTCGCCGAACCCAAGAACATCATCGACAAGGATGAAGCGGTCGAACTCATCACCGCCGTGCTGCCGGACGTGGATGCGCGCGAATTGCGCGAACGGCTCAACTCGAAAAAGGGGTTTATCTGGATCAAGCGCCAGATCACCGCCAAAGAGCAGAACGAGATTTACCGCCTGGGCCTGCCCGGCATCGGCTTCTGGCCGGAAAACAAGCGCATCTATCCCAATGGGGCGCTGGGCGCGCATGTGATCGGCTTCGTCGACAAGGACAATATCGGCATCGCGGGCATGGAGAAATATCTCGACCTGCAAGGGTTGACCGATCCCCATGTACCGGGCTTCCAACTCGATCTCGCCGCTCTTAAGCCCGTGAGGCTTTCGCTCGATCTCAAGGCGACGCAGGCGCTGCGCGACGAATTGATGCAGGGCATGGACAAGTACAAGGCCAAGGCCGGGGCGGGCGCCATTCTCGACGTAGACACCGGCGAGGTGATCGCGCTTCAATCGCTGCCCGACTTCGACCCCAACGATCCTCCCGACATGACCAAGCCGGAGAACCTGACGAAGATCAACCGGATCGCCGTCGGCACTTATGAGATGGGGTCCACCTTCAAGGCGCTGACTATCTCGATGGCGCTCGATCAGGGCAAGGTCACGCTGGGTTCGCATATCGACGCGCGCGACAGCCTGCGTTCGGGCCGCTTCACGATCCACGATTTTCACGCGACGCATCGCGTGCTGACGGTGCCGGAGGTGTTCACCCATTCCTCCAACGTCGGCACCGCGCGCATGGCGCTGATGGTCGGTGTGCAGGGACATCAGAACTTTCTGCGCAAGATGGGCCAGCTTGATCGTCTGGTCACGGAACTTCCGGAAAACGCCAGACCCATCGTGCCGCGCCATTGGGGCGAACTCAACACGATGACCATCGCCTTTGGGCAGGGACTCAACGTCGCGCCGTTGCAAGCGCTGATGGGCGTGGCGGCGCTGGCCAACGGCGGGCACCTGATGAAGCCGACGTTCCTGTTGCGCGACGTGGAGACGGCGATGGCGGGGTCGGAGAAAGTCATCAGCGACCAGACGTCCGAGTCGATGCGCTATCTGATGCGCTCCAACGCAACGCATGGATCGGCGGGCTTCGCCAACATCGACGGCTATTACGTAGGCGGCAAGACCGGCACGGCGCAGAAAATTGTCGGGCGCCATTATTCTAACGACAAAGTGTTCACCACCTTCATGGCGATCACGCCCGCCGACAAGCCCAAATATCTTTATCTGGTGCTGTACGATCAACCGGAATCCGCGCCCGGCGATGGCGGCTATCACACGGCGGCTTACAACGCGGGCCGCGTGGCGGGCGCGCTGATCCGCCGCGTCGAGCCGTTGGCGGGCCACCCGCCGATGCCGGCGCCGCCCGCGCATCCGTTCCCGATCCTTGCGCGCCTGGGCTATGGCGGCGACGCCGACCGGGTCGGCAAGGAATGAGCGCGATGACGCTTGGCGCGCTTCTGGGCCTGCCCGGCTTCGCGGTTCACGTGACGGGCTTAAGCGCAGACAGCCGCGAGATTATGCCGGGCGACGTGTTCTTTGCGCTGGCCGGAGCGAAGGACGACGGCCTCAAGCATGTGGCGGAGGCGGTGGCGCGGGGCGCGCGCGCGGTGATCGCTGAGCGGAAGCCTGAGGCGCTGGGCGCGGCGACGTTCGTTCAGACCGCCGATGTGCGCGCGGCGCTGGCGCATGCGGCGTCGCGGTTCTACCCCGAGCGGCCGTCAACCATCGTCGCCGTCACCGGCACCAGCGGCAAGACCTCCGTCGCGGCGTTTGTGCGGCAGATTTGGGAGAAGCTGGGGCGCGAGGCGGCGTCGCTGGGCACGATCGGAATCGTGTCACGGCCTTTGACGGTCTATGGTTCTTTGACGACGCCCGATCCCGTGACGCTGCATCGAACATTGACGAAGCTGGCCCAGGCGGGCGTCACGCATCTGGCGCTGGAGGCGTCTTCGCACGGGTTGGACCAGAAGCGGCTCGACGGCGTGTCGCCTCTCGCCGCCGCCTTCACCAATCTTTCGCGCGATCACATGGATTATCACGCGAGCGAGCAGGATTATCTCGACGCCAAGCTTCGGCTGTTGCGCGATCTCTTGCCCGAGGGCGGCGCGGCGGTGATCGACGCGGACAGCGCCATCGCCCGGCGCGTCATCGCGGCGGCGCGGCGCCCCTTCACAGTGGGGGCCAAGGGAGACGCCCTTCGTCTGGTTGAAGCGCGCCGGGAGGGTTTCGCGACGCGGCTCAAGTTGATCTATGCGGGCGCACCTTACGAGGCGCTGCTGCCTTTGCCGGGGGACTTTCAGGTTTCCAATGCGCTGGTCGCGGCGGGGCTCTGTCTGGCGACGGGCGAGGCTCCGGACGCGGTATTTGCAGCGCTGGCTTCGCTGGAAGGCGCGCCGGGGCGGTTGGAGCGGATCGGCGCCCAGGTATTCGGCGCCCAGGTATTCGTCGACTACGCCCACAAACCTGACGCGCTGGAAAAGGCGCTCGCCGCGTTGCGTCCGTTCGTGACGGGACGCTTGATTGTCGTGTTCGGTTGTGGGGGCGACCGTGACCCCGGCAAGCGGCCGATGATGGGGGCCATCGCGTCGCGATGCGCCGACGTCGTCATCGTCACGGACGACAATCCGCGCTCGGAAAATCCTTCAGCAATCCGCGCCGCCATCCTCGCCGCGGCGCCGGGCGCGCGCGAGATCGGCGACCGCGCAGAAGCTATCCGCGAAGGCGTGCGGATGTTGCAGCCGGGCGATGCGCTGATGATTGCTGGAAAAGGCCATGAAACCGGCCAGATTGTGGGCGACCGCACATTGCCGTTCTCCGACGCCGACGAGGCGAGGGCGGCTCTGGAGGATTGTCGATGAACCGTCCGCTTTGGACGCCTGAAGAACTTGCTGAGACGCTGGGCGCGCCGACCGTAGCCATGGCGGGGCCGGCCACGGGCGTCTCCATCGACACGCGCACCTTGCAGAAGGGCGATCTGTTCGTCGCCATCAAGGGCGACACGCATGACGGGCACGATCATGTCGCGCGGGCCTTCGTAGCGGGGGCCTCGGCCGCTCTGGTGGGACGCGAGGGGGGCGGCGGGCCGTTGTTTGTGGTTGACGACTCGTTGCGCGGCATGGAGCGGCTGGGCGTGGCGGCGCGGGCGCGCAGCGCGGCGCGGGTGCTCGCGATCACCGGTTCCGTCGGCAAGACGAGCGCTAAGGAAATGGCGCGCGTCGCGCTGGGCGCCGTGGGGCCGACGCATGCCTCTGCGGCTTCGTTCAACAATCATTGGGGCGTGCCGCTGACGCTGGCGCGGCTGCCCGCCGAGGCTTGTTACGGCGTGTTCGAGATCGGCATGAACCATGCGGGCGAGATTACGCCGCTGGTTGGTTTCGTACGACCGCATGTTGCGTTGGTGACGACCATCGGTCCCGTGCATATCGAGCATTTCGGGTCTCTGGAGGCCATCGCCGACGCCAAGGCGGAGATCTTCTCGGGGCTGGCGCCGGGGGGAGCGGCGGTGTTGAACCGCGATGCGCCGCAATACGAGCGGCTCGCCGCAGCCGCGCGGGCGCGGGGCCGGGTGGCGACGTTCGGCGAAGGCGGCGACGCGCGGCTGATGGCGTGCGAGCCGGAGGGCGAAGGTTCGCGCGTGGAGGCGGAAGTGGCAGGCGCGCGGCTAAGCTTCCGCCTCGGCGCGCCGGGGCGGCATATGGCGGAAAACGCTGTCGGCGTATTGCTCGCCTGTTATCTGCTGGGCGCGCCGCTTGACGCGTGCGCGGCGGCGCTGGCGTCGTTTGGACCCGCAAAAGGGCGCGGCGAGCGGTTCACGCTTGCGGCGCCGGGCGGGGCGCTCACCTTGATTGACGAGAGCTACAACGCCAATCCCGTCTCCATGCGCGCCGCGCTGGCGTTGCTGGGCGCAACGGCGCCCGGGCTCAACGGCCGTCGCATAGCCGTGATCGGCGATATGCTGGAACTTGGCGCGGACGGGGCGGCGCTGCATGCGCAGCTCGCCCCCGATCTCAAAGCACAGGCCGTCGATCTGCTGTTCGGCGCGGGGCCGCTGACGCGCGCGCTCTATGACGCGGCGCCGGGGGCGATGCGCGGTGCGCACGCCGACCGCGTCGAGGATTTGGGCAAGCCGTTGATCGCCGCGCTGCGCGCGGGCGACGTGGTGATGATCAAGGGCTCGAACGGGTCCCGCATGGGGCCGCTCGCGGCCTCGTTACGCGAACTTTTCAAGCCTGCATCGTCAGGTCCGGGGCTCTAGACATGCTGACCTGGCTAAGCGAATTCAATCATGTCTCCGGGCTGTTTAATCTCTTCCGCTATCTGACGTTCCGCACATTGGGCGCGGCGACGACGGGGCTGTTTCTTGTGTTCTTCTTCGGGCCGCGCATCATTTCCGCGTTGCGGCTCAAGCAGGGCAAGGGCCAGCCGATCCGCGCGGACGGGCCGGCCTCGCATCTGCTGACCAAGAAAGGTACGCCAACGATGGGCGGCCTGATGATCCTGTTCGGCCTGTTCGCGTCGGCGCTGCTGTGGGGGCGGTTGACAAGCCCCTATGTCTGGATCGTGCTTTTCGTTACGCTCGGTTTTGCGGCCATCGGATTCTACGACGATTATCTGAAGGTCACCAAACAATCGCATCTTGGCTTTTCCGGCCGTGCGCGGCTGGCGGGCGAGTTCGGCATCGCGGCGCTTGCCTGTCTCGCCATGAAGCTTGCGGGCGGGGCGGCGGCGACGTCGCTGTCGCTGCCGTTCTTCAATGGTTACGTCGCCGATCTCGGCTGGTTCTTCCTGCTGTTCGGGCCGTTCGTCATCGTCGCCTTCGGCAATGCGGTCAACCTGACCGACGGGCTCGACGGGCTGGCCATCGTGCCGGTGATGATCGCGGCGGGGACGCTGGGCCTCATCTCCTATTTCGCCGGCAACGTCATCTATTCGCATTATCTTCTAATCAACCATGTGCCGAATTCCGGCGAAATCCTTGTCGTGTGCGGGGCGCTGATCGGCGCGGGGCTGGGATTCTTGTGGTTCAACGCGCCACCCGCGCAGATTTTCATGGGCGATACGGGATCGCTGGCGCTAGGTGGGCTGTTGGGGACGGTCGCCGTCATCATCAAGCATGAGGTCGTGCTCGCCATCGTCGGCGGGCTGTTCGTCATGGAGGCGCTGAGCGTGGTCGTGCAGGTCGGCTCGTTCAAGATGACGGGCAAACGGGTGTTTCGCATGGCGCCGATCCATCATCATTTCGAGCAACTGGGCTGGTCGGAGCCGCAGATCGTCATGCGCTTCTGGATCGTCGCCTTCGTTCTGGCGATGGTTGGTCTGGCCACGCTGAAGCTGAGGTGAGCATGATTCCGGTCTCCACCTTTGCAGGCAAGCGCGTCGCGCTGTTCGGCCTCGGCGGCTCCGGGTTGGCGACGGCGCGCGCGCTGATTGCGGGCGGGGCGGAAGTCGCCGCCTGGGACGATAGCGAGGCGGGCCGCGCCAAAGCGGACGTGGCGCTTGTCGATCTCACACAAGCCGACTGGTCCCGGTTCGATGCGCTGATCCTGTCGCCGGGCGTGCCGCTGACGCATCCCCAACCGCATTGGACGGCTGAGCGCGCGCGTGCGGCGGGCGTGGAGGTGATTGGCGATATCGAGTTGTTCGTGCGGGAGCGCGCCGCGCGGGCGCCGCGCGCGTCGCTGATCGCTATCACCGGCACCAACGGCAAGTCTACGACGACGGCCCTGATCGCGCACATCCTGCGTGAGGCGGGGCGCGACGTGCAAATTGGCGGCAATATCGGCGTGCCGGCGCTGGACCTTGAGCCGCCTGCCGAGAGCCGGGCGCATGTGCTGGAATGTTCGACGTTCCAGATCGATCTGGCGCCTGCGCTCGATCCCAGCGTCGGCCTGCTGATAAACCTGACGCCCGACCATCTCGACCGTCACGGCACGATGGAAAACTACGCCGCGATCAAGGAGCGGTTGATCGCGGCTTCCGACACAAAGATCGTCGGGCTTGACGATGATTATTGTCGCGCCATAGCGGCGCGGATTGGCGACGTGATCGGCGTCTCGGCGGTGCGGACGCCGGGCGCGCATGTGTTCGTTGACGACCATAGGCTTTACGTCGCGGGTGAGGCGGCGCCCTTGATCGACCTGCGGATCGCGCCCGCGCTGCGCGGCGCGCACAATGGGCAGAACGCAGCGTTCGCGTTCGCGGCGGCCCGTGCAGTGGGCGTGGATACGGCGGCGGTCGCGCGCGGTTTCGCGAGCTTCCCCGGTCTCGCGCACCGCATGGAGCAGGTGGTGAAGCGGGGCCGCGTGGTGTTCGTCAACGACTCCAAGGCCACCAACGCCGACGCGGCAGAGAAGGCGCTGCTCTCGTTTCGCGATATTTTCTGGATCGTGGGCGGCAAGGCGAAGGAGGGCGGAATCGAGCCGTTGCGACCCTTGTTTCCGCGCGTCGCCAAGGCCTATCTGATCGGGGCCTCGATGGACGCTTTCGCGCAGACGCTGCAAGGCGTGGCGTATGAAAAATGCGGCACTCTCGACAAGGCGGTCGCCGCGGCCGCGCGCGACGCCGCCGCCGCAAGCGGAGCGCCAGAGCCGGTCGTGCTGCTGTCTCCCGCTTGCGCGTCCTACGATCAATTCGCGAATTTCGAGGTGCGGGGCGACGCCTTTCGCACCCTCGTTCAGCAACTGAAAGGGGCCTGACATGGTCGCTCGCACGGAACGCGGACCCGTCGCCGACTGGATGCGCACGGTCGATCCGTGGTTGATCGGCGCCTTTGGCGCCCTCATGCTGATCGGCGTCGTGATGGCGTTCGCGGCAAGCCCGGCCGTGGCGGAGCGCATCGGCCTCGACACGTTCCATTTCGTCAATCGCCAGACGACGCTCATGATCCCCTCCGCCGTGATGCTGGTGGCGACGTCGTTCCTCACCCCCCGCCATGCTCGCCGCGCGGCGCTCGTGCTGTATGCGGTGTCGCTGGGGCTCATCATTCTGGGCTTGATGTATGGCGCAGAGGTCAAGGGGTCGCGCCGCTGGATCGCGGGCGTGCAGCCGTCCGAGTTCATCAAGCCGGCCTTCGTCATTCTCGCGGCCTGGGCCTTCACGGAAAGCAGCCGGCCGGGCGCGCCGCGCGCTCTGGCGCGTGGGCTCTCGCTGCTCATCCTGCCCGTCACCATCGTGCCGCTGATCCTGCAACCCGACTTCGGCCAGACCATGCTGATCGCGCTGGTCTGGGCGGCGCTTTTTTTCATGGCGGGCCTGCATTGGTTCTGGGTTCTGGGGCTGGGCGGGGCGGGCGTCGTCGGCGGGCTCGCGGCCTACAGGTTTTCGAGCCACGTGCATGATCGCATTCAGCACTTCATCAATCCCGACGCGACGGCGGGCGGCGTCAGCGATCATTTCCAGGTCGACACCGCGCTGCAAAGCCTCGTCTCGGGCGGATGGTTCGGGCGCGGGCCGGGCGAGGGGCTCTACAAGCGCATCTTGCCGGACGCGCATACCGATTTCGTCTTCGCGGTTGCGGGCGAGGAGTTCGGCATGATCGCGTGTCTGGCGCTGATCGCGTTCTTCGGCTTCGTCGTCATCCGGGCGCTGTGGCTGGCGCAGCGCAACCACGATCCGTTCTGCCGCTCCGCGGCGGCGGGGCTGGCGCTGATGTTTGGCGTGCAGAGCTGGATCAACATGGCGGTCAATGTGCGCGCCATGCCCGCCAAGGGCATGACGCTGCCGTTCATCTCCTATGGCGGGTCGTCGGCGCTGGCGCTGGCGCTGGGCATGGGGTTCCTCGTCGCGCTGACGCGGCGGCATTTGACGCAGGCGAGCGTGCTGGAGCGCTCATGAACGTCCTTCTGGCGGCGGGCGGTACGGGCGGCCATCTGTTTCCCGCCGCCGCGTTGGCGGCGGCGCTCGGGGTGCGGGGAATCGCGGTTGATCTGGCGACCGACGAGCGCGCGCTCAGATACGGCGGCGATTTTCCTGCGCGCGCCATCCACGCGATTCCCTCGGGCACGACGACGCGGCCCGGCCTCGTCGCCAAGGCGCGAGCGGCGCTGCAACTGGCGTTGGGCGTCGGCGTCGCGTGGCGGTTGATCCGGAGGCTGAAGCCCGCCGTCGTCATCGGCTTTGGCGGTTATCCCACCGTGCCGCCGCTGATCGCGGCTTCGCTCTTGGGCGTGCCGACGATTCTGCATGAGCAGAACGCGGTGTTGGGACGCGCCAATCGGTTCTTGAGCGGGCGCGTCACGCAGATCGCCACCGGGTTTCCCAACCTTGGCGGCGTCGCGCCGGGGCTGCAATCGAAGCTGCGCCATACCGGGAACCCCGTGCGGCCCGCCGTGCGTGCGGCGGCTGAAGCGCCTTATCCCGATTTTGCCGATGGACGCCTGAAGGTGCTCGTCACGGGGGGATCGCAAGGCGCGCGGGTGATGGCGCAGGTCGCGCCCGCCGCGCTGGGGCGGCTGAGCGCGGAGGAGCGAGGGCGGCTGTCGCTGACGCTTCAGGCGCGCGGCGAGGATCGTGCGGCGGCTGAAACTGCCTGCAAGGCGCTGGGATTTTCCGCCGACATCGCAGAATTCTTCCCCGACCTGCCGGCGCGCATGGCCGCCGCGCATCTTGTCGTCGCGCGCGCCGGGGCCTCCACGGTCAGCGAACTCAGCGTCATCGGGCGCCCGTCCGTGCTGGTGCCCTATCCGCATGCGCTGGACCAGGATCAGGCGGCCAACGCGGCCTTGCTGGCTCAGACGGGCGCGGCGACGGTGATCCGCCAGCCCGAGTTCACGCCCGACGCGCTGGCCGCAATCTGGCGCGCCGCGCTTGGCCACCCCGCCGCGCTCGCCGTCAAGGCGGCGGCGGCCCGAGAGGTGGGCGTGCCGGACGCCGCCGAGCGGCTCGCCGATCTGGTGGTGGAGATAGCGCGAGGTTAGGCCCGCGCGCGCACGATCCACACCGCCGCGCCCAACGGCACGGCGCCGTCCTTCACACGGGTGGCAAGCGCCGCGCGAATGGACGCCTCCGCCGCCGCGCGCGCCGCCTCGGGATGACCGTCAAGGGCGCGGCTCGCGGGGCCGATCTCCAGCGCCTTCGCCACCGCGTTGTCGAGACCCTCTCCCACGCCGACGTCGAGCGTGAAATCCACCGGCGTCAGCGAGACGCCCGCAAAGCCCGCGCCCTCCAGCAGCTTTGTCACGCGGGCGGGATCGGCGAAGGAGAACGGGCCTGGGTCGTCGGGACCGGGGCGGGGCGGGGGAGGGACGTGTTTGACGGCCTCGGCATAGGGCAGCATCAGCCACGGATTGAGCTTGGGTTCGCGCCAGCAGACGAAGGCGAGGCGGGCCCCCGGCCGCAGGCCGAGCCGCAGATTCGTGAAACTGCGCTCAGGCTCGGCGAAGAACATCACGCCGAAGCGCGAAATCAGCGCGCTGGCGCGCTCGCGGGAAAAATCGTGAACCGTGGCGTCGGCCAGCGCGAAGCGGGCGGGCGAACCCACCGCCGCCGCCCGCGCCCGCGCCCGCGCCAGCAGCGGCTCGGACACATCGACTCCCAGAGCGGCGCCGGTGCGCGCTGCGGCGCCGAGCGTCGTTTCGCCCGCGCCGCAGCCGACGTCGATCACGCCTTCGCCCGGTTGTAGCGCCGCCGCGTCGAACAGCGCCGCCGTGATCGGGGTGAACAGCTTGTCCTGGCTTTCCTGCAACGCTGTCCAGCGACGGCCGGCGTCGCCGTTCCAATAGGCCGACTGGTCGGCGTTGGCGACGTCGAGCGTGCTCATACCGGGGTCGCCAGCGGCTTGCCCTTCTCCACGACATAGACGCCGATCAGCGTCGCCGCCTCGACGCATTTGCCCCCGTGCGGCGTTTCCGTCGGCACCTGAAAGCCGTCGCCCGCATGGTACGTCCGGGGGCCGACGCCTTCGACGTCGAGGTCCACCGAGCCGGCGATCACATAACTCGTCTCGATGCCGAAATGCTTGTGACGGGCGATCGGGGCGCCGGCGGGGATTTCGACCTTGGCCTCGATGGTCTCGTAGCCGGGCGTCGGGCCGTCCGTGCGGCTGAGTATCGTGCGCGTCAGGCCCTGCGCCGCGACGCCCGTCGCCTCGAAACCCGCCAGTGCGCAAAGCGCGCAGCCTACGAAACTGCGTCGCGACAGCATGAAAACCTCCCTCATATCGTTGTGACGAGGCCACCATGCGCGCCGCGCCTTGTCAAGCGCGCGCGCCACGCGATAGACCCCCGGAATGCCGACGCTGCGCCCCGACATCCTGCTCGCCCTCATCGCCTTTTGCACGGTTTCCAGCGTCACGCCCGGCCCCAACAACATGATGTTAATGGCCTCGGGCGTGAATTTCGGCGTGCGGCGCACCCTACCGCATCTGGCGGGCGTGGTGCTGGGCTTCGCGGTGATGGTCGCGCTCGTCGGGGCGGGGCTGGATAGGCTTTTCCGCTTCGCGCCTTGGGCTTTCACCCTATTGCGCTATGTGGGCGCCGCCTACCTGCTGTGGCTCGCGTGGCGCATCGCCCGGGCCGGGGCGGTCAAGGAAGGGGCGTCGGCGGGGCGGCCGCTCGGGTTCTTGGCGGCGGCGGCGTTTCAATGGCTCAATCCCAAGGGCTGGGTCATCGCCATCAGCGCGCTGACGGCGTATGCGGTCAGTCCCGAATACATGGTCAGCGTCATCGTGGTCGCCGGAGTTTATCTGATCGTCACGCCGCCGTGCAGCGGGCTTTGGGTGGTGTTCGGCGCCGCGATGCGCCGGTGGCTCGCCGAGGAGCGGCGCGCGCGATGGTTCAACGGGACGATGGCGGCGCTGCTGGTCGCCTCGATCATCCCCACGTTGGCGGACTAACGGGCGCCATGGGCAGGCGCGCCTCCCCGCCGACGCGACAATCCTACGGCGCTCGAAGGTCGATCGCGTGTATTGCGAGGCGTCGGGACGATGGGCGCCGACGCCCTCCGAGCCATCAGCGCCGGAGCCCAGGAACTTGCGTCAAAGAGGAAGAGCTAAAATAGATACTACGCAAATTCTGCACAGAAACTAATGTACGGAAAATTTATCATAAACAACTCGGATGTTTATATTTTAATTCGCAAGCCAAGCGCAAGCGGCTTACAACGCATTCCCCGGTTGGAGTCGCTTATTTCTGCCGCAGGGGCGAACGGCGAAAGCTGCGGCGGCCATCTTCCCTTCACGCGTCCGATCGTGTATTGCGCCGCACAAATCGGGGGCGCATCGCCCGAATTTCCGAACCTGTCCGCCCGCCGCGGGACGCGCGCCGCGTCTCCGGCCGACCGCCGAAAGCCGACATGAAACTGCGCAATATCGCCATCATCGCCCACGTCGATCACGGCAAGACGACGCTCGTGGACCGGTTGCTCCAGCAATCGGGGGCGTTCCGCGACAACCAGCGCGTGGCCGAGCGCGTCATGGATTCCAATGATCTTGAAAAAGAGCGCGGCATCACGATTCTCGCCAAGGCGACCTCGGTGCTGTGGAAGGACACGCGCGTCAACATCGTCGATACGCCGGGCCACGCCGATTTCGGCGGCGAGGTCGAGCGGATCCTCTCGATGGTCGACGGCGCCATCATTCTGGTCGATGCGGCGGAAGGGCCGATGCCGCAGACGAAATTCGTGCTCGGCAAGGCGCTGAAGATCGGTCTGAAGCCCATCGTCTGCGTCAACAAGATCGACAAGCACGACGCGCGTCCCGTCGAGGTCGTCAACGAGGTGTTCGATCTGTTCGCCGCGCTCGACGCGACCGACGAACAACTCGATTTCCCCATTCTCTACGGCTCCGCCAAACAGGGTTGGATGTCTCTTTCGGCCGACGAGCCCAAGCAGGACATGGCGGCGCTGTTCGATCTGGTGATCAAGCATTTCGAGCAACCCCGGGTCGGCGCCGGCAATTTCCGCATGCTGGGCACGCTTTTGGAGGCGAACCCCTATCTGGGCCGCATCGTGACGGGGCGCGTGTTTTCGGGCTCGATCAAGCCGAACGCTCCGGTCAAGGTGCTGAACCGGGAAGGGCATTTGGTCGAGACCGGGCGCGTCAGCAAGATTTTGGCGTTCCGCGGCATCGAGCGCACGCCCATCGAGATCGCCGAGGCCGGCGACATCGTGGCGATTGCGGGCCTTTCCGAGTTCAACGTCGCCGACACCCTGTGTTCGCCCGAAGAGGTCGAGCCGTTGCAGGCGCAACCCATTGACCCGCCGACGCTATCGATGACGTTCATGGTCAACGACAGCCCGCTCGCGGGCACCGAAGGCGACAAGGTGACGAGCCGCGTGATCCGCGAAAGGCTGTTCAAGGAAGCCGAGGGCAACGTCGCGCTGAAGGTCGAGGCGGCGCCCAATTCCGACGCTTACATCGTCTCGGGGCGTGGCGAATTGCAACTCGCTATCCTGATCGAGCAAATGCGGCGCGAGGGCTTCGAACTGGGCGTGTCGCGGCCCAAGGTGTTGTACAAGCGCGCCGAGGACGGCGAGATTCTGGAGCCCATCGAGGAAGTCGTGATCGACGTGGACGAGGAGCACTCGGGGGTCGTCGTGCAGAAGATGAGCGAGCGCAAAGGCGAGATGAACGAGATGCGCCCCTCGGGCGGCGGGCGTCTGCGGCTGGTGTTCCTCGCCCCGACGCGCGGGCTGATCGGGTATCTGGGCGAATTGCTGACCGACACGCGCGGCACGGCGATCATGAATCGCATTTTCCATGACTGGGGGCAGTGGAAGGGCGAGATCGCGGGCCGACGAAACGGCGTTCTGATCTCCAACGAAGCGGGCGAGTCGGTCGCTTATGCGATGTGGAACCTGGAGGATCGCGGGCCGATGATGATCGAGCCGGGCTGGAAGGTCTATCAGGGCATGATCGTGGGCCAGCACACGCGCGACAACGACCTCGAAGTCAACGTGCTGAAGGGCAAGAAGCTCACCAACATCCGCACCCATTCGAAGGACGAGGCGGTGCGACTGACGCCGCCGATCCAGATGACGCTGGAGAAGGCGCTGGCGTATATTCAGGACGACGAGTTGGTGGAGGTGACGCCCAAGTCGATCCGTCTACGGAAAACCTATCTCGATCCCAACGAGCGCAAGCGCGCCGAGCGCGCTAAGGCGGCGGAGATCGTGGGCTGAGACGGGCGGCCGAGCGCGCTTCCCCGTCAGCTTATTTGAACAAGGCGGGCGAAACGCGCGCAGTCACGCTGTTGCCGCTGACCGCCGAAAGCCCGCCGGCGAGGTCGATCCGCTGGGTGGCGACGAGGCCGCCGGGCAGAGCCGTCGGCCAGGCGCCGAGCGGGTTCCAGATGATGACGGCGGGCGCGCCGCCGGGCAGCGTGAGCGACATTCGCCAGGTTCCGCTGGCGTCCCGACCGACGGCCGAAATCGTCGCGCCGATGAGCCACGACTGGAGGGTTCCGAAAGCGAGGCCCGCGCCGGTCTGAGTTCGGCTTGGGGTGTTCTGCGCGGTCGCGACGCAGAAGGGGCTAGCCGGACCCCAACTGTACCAGTCCAACCGCCGCGCGCCATAGGCGAGATCGATCAGGAATTTGCGCGCCAGATACGCGGGCGCCAGTCCCTTCGGGGTGGTCGCGTCTCCTGACGCGCCCTCCGTATCCCAAAGCGGCTTGGTGATCCCTAGCGAAGCCATAACCCAACGGGCGTTGGCGAGCGCGGCGACGGATATCTCCGGCGGCGTCGAATAATTGTGATATCCGATGACGTCGGCGGCGGCCCCGCTGCCGGCGGCCAGATATTGTTGCAGATAGCCTGTCGTATAGGGAGGCGCGGTTATGACGGTGTTGCCGGAATCCACGGCCTTCAGCGCCATGCTGGCGGCTTTGGTAAGTTGCACCAGTTTGGCGACGCTGCCGGTGTAAAAGGTCGAATCGTTGGGCTCGTTCCAAATCTCGTAATATCTGATCTTGCCGCGATAGCGTTGCGCCACCTTCGATACGTATTGGGTCCAATCGACGATGGCGCGCGGCTCCGCAGGGGCGCCTGCGCCGTTATAGTTGACGTCGCCGGGCCGCGCCGACGCCCAGGCCGGCGATTGGCCCAGCGTCAGAATGATGTCCCTTACGCCATGCGCCGTCGCCGCCGCGACCCAGGCGTCAAGCGTCGAGAAGTCCCAGATACCGCGCTGCGGCTCCAGAAAGTTCCAGCTGACTCCGGCGTCCCAGAGCCGCAGCGTTCCCACCGGCTGCGGCGGCCAGGGCACGCCTCCGGCGACGGGCTTGCCGACGGCGTCGACGATGACGGCGTCGTCGACCCAGAACGTTTCCGGCGCCGCGCCGCCGATCAGCAGAACGACGTCGCCCGTGTCGCCGACAAGTCCGCGAATCTTCGTTTGAACCCATGTCGAAGATAGCGCGACGGTGGCCTGTGCGTAAGCATTGTAGGGGGCGGGCGAGTTCCGGATCGCCACGTTGACGAATGCGCCGGGGGAACCGCGCAGCCAGACGGAAAATTCATATGTGCGCTGAGGCGTCAACCTGAGCTGCTGGACGAGTTGCACCGCGCCGGAGGGCGCGGCGAGGATCTCGACCTTCTGCGACGCGCCGCCGCCGTGGGGTCCCGTTGCGTCCTCGGAATAAGCGACGCTGACCGGCGCCCAATCCGAATTGTCGCTCCAGCCCGTCGCGACGACGCCTGTTATCGTGGCGAGGCCGCTGGAGGCGACCGGATTATAGGGCCCTTCAAAACCTGGGTTGCGTTCGGTCTGGTTCTGAAAATTGGCGACATGCATACCGAAAAACTCAGGCCCGATGGCCCCGACGGGCGGGTCCGGCGTCGGCGAGCCCGGCGTTGCGGTCAGCATGGCGTCGTCGATCTGGACCGAGCCGACCGAGGATACGCCGACCATCAACAGCGCCGGCTCGCTGGTCGTGACATAGCCTTGCGCCGTGACGAGTCGCCACGCGGAGTCGACGACGACGTCGTTTTCGATCAAAACGTCATAGGGCGCGTTGGCGTTTTGCAGTCGAAGGAACATCTTTGTTCCCGGCGCGCCCTTGGCCCAGATTCGCACCTGGTAGAATTGGCCCGAAGCGACGGCGACGGGCTGCGAGATCTGAACGACGCCGCTGACGATCTGGCTGACGTCGATGCGCTGGGCGCTCGCGCCCAGATGCGGCGCGGTCGTGTCGGCGCTGTAGACGGCGGCGACATGCGCCCAGCTTGAATTGTCCGACCAGCCCGGCGCTATCGCGCCCGTAACAGCGCCCCCGTTGCCGGAATAAGGAATGTAGGCGCCCTCGAAACCGGGATCGGTCAAGGGCGTCGCCGAAGCGGCGAATGGGAGCGCCATCAGCGTGAAGAACAGCACGGCGAGGAAGTATCTTGTCACTTCGTGAGGCCCCCTGCTTTCTAATTCCAGTAAAAGCGGGCCGGACGCAAGAGGTGCCTTGTCAGCCCATCTCGCGCAACCTGCGCTCCTCTTCCTCGCTCAGCGCGGCGACCGGGGCCGGGCGGCGGCGGTTGGCGGCGACGATCGCCCAAAGGCCGAGCGTCAGGATCAGCGGCGTGCTGAGCCACAGCAGCAGGGTCGACGCCTTGAAGGGCGGCTTCAGCAGAATGAAATCGCCGTAGCGCGAGACCAGAAAATCGCGGATCGCGACGTCGTTCTCGCCCTTCACGATGCGCTCGCGGATCAGCACGCGGATGTCTTTGGCCAAAGTCGCGTCGGATTCATCGATGGACTCGTTCTGGCAGACAAGACAGCGCAGTTGCGCCGAGAGCGCGCGCGCGCGGGCCTCTTTGGCGGGGTCGGCCAGCAGTTCGCCGGGTTGCACGGCGAAGGCGGGGGCGGCGACGACGAGCGCCAACAGGGCGATACGCAGCCTCATGCAGGAGCCGCCGCACGCGCGGCTTTCGCGCGCACGGGCGCGCCGACGCGCAGGCGGCGGTCGGCGAGCGACATGGCGCCGCCGAACGCCATCGCCAACGCGCCGAGCCAGATCAGCGTCACGAGGGGCTTCCAATACAGGCGGACGGGAAGCAGGCCGTCGGTTCCGAGGTCGTTGACCGAGACATAGAGTTGGCCGAGCCAGAGCGTCGCGATGCCGGCTTGCGTGGTCGACATGCGACGCACGCCGAAATTGCGGCGGGCCGGGGAAAGTTCGGTCACCGGGGCGCCGTCCTTCGTCACCTTCATCGTGGCGACGGTCTGAAGATAATTGGGGCCCGGCTGCGCGGCGCTGCTCTCGTAGGTCACCTGATAGGGACCGACCGCCAGCGTCTGGCCCGGCTTCACCGAGGCGATCACCTCGGAGCCGAAACCGGTCGCGGCGAGCCCCAGCAACGTCACGCCGACGCCAAAATGCGCAAGCGCCCCGCCCCAGAATGACAGCGGCAGGCCCCTGAGCCGATGGAACGCCACCCCGACCGTGGCCCGCCCACGAAACCCGCGCGCAAAAACCTCGCTCAGCGCGCCCAGCATGACGAACACCGCTATGCCCGCCGCAAGGGGGGCCAGCACCGGCCCGCCGCGCGTCGCCGCAAGGACGGCGGCAAGCGTCGCGACGCCGCAGGCCAGTGCGACGGCGAGGCGCTGGGCGACGCCAAGCAGATCGCCGCGCTTCCAGGCGAGCGATTGACCGATGGGAGTGAGGAAGGCCGTCGCCAGCAAAAGCACGCCGCAGGTCGCGTTGAAGAAAGGCGCGCCGACGGAGATTTTGGCGCCTGTGATTTGCTCCAGCGCCAACGGATAAAGCGTGCCGATCAGCACCGTCGCGCAGGAGGTCGTCAGGAACAGGTTGTTGACGACCAGCGCGCCCTCGCGCGAAACCGGCGCGAACAGTCCGCCCTGCCGCAGCAATGGCGCGCGCCATGCGAACAGGGCCAGCGAACCCGCGACGAAGGCGCCCAGGATCATCAGGATCACCAGACCGCGCTTGGGATCGTTGGCGAAGGCGTGCACCGAGGTCAACACGCCCGAGCGAACGAGGAACGTGCCGAGCAGCGAGAATGAAAAGGCGAGGATGGCGAGAAAAATTGTCCAGACCTTCAGCGCCTCGCGCTTTTCCATGACGGCGACGGAGTGCAGAAAGGCGGTGCCCGCCAGCCACGGCATGAGGGAAGCGTTCTCGACGGGGTCCCAGAACCAGAAGCCGCCCCAACCCAGCGTGTAATAGGCCCAGTACGAGCCCATCGCGATGCCCAGCGTCAGGAACGACCAGGCGACGAGCGTGTAGGGACGCACGAAACGCGCCCAGGCGGCGTCGATGCGGCCCTCGATCAGCGCGGCGGCGGCGAAGGAGAACACGATGGAGAAGCCGACATAGCCGACGTAGAGCAGCGGCGGATGGATGGCGAGGCCGGGGTCTTGCAAGATCGGGTTCAGGTCGCGACCCTCGAAAGGCGCCGGGTTGAGACGCGCGAAGGGGTCGGAGGTCGCGAGAATAAAGGCGAGGAACGCCGAGCCGATCAGGCCCTGCACCGCGAGCGCGTCGGCGCGCAGGCGCAGCGGGAGCGCGCCCCCTGTCGTCGCCACCAGCGCGCCAAAGCCCGCCAGAATGGTCGACCACAACAGCATCGAGCCTTCGTGATTGCCCCAGACGCCCGAGAATTTGTAGATCGCTGGCATGAGGCTGTGCGAGTTCTCGGCGACGTTGACGACCGAGAAGTCGGACGACAGATGGGCGTAGGCCAGAGCGAGGAAGGCGAGGCCGACGAAGAAGAACTGACCGAGCGCGGTCGAGTCCGCGACGCGCATCAGCGCCGCGTCGCCGCGCCGGGCGCCCCAGAATGGAACGGCGAATTGCAGCACGCTTAGGCCCAGGGCGAGAGCGAGCGCGTAATGTCCGGCTTCGACGATCATTTGCTGACTTGCCCCTCTTGCCAGCGCCCTTGCTTCTTCAGGGCGTCCACCACTTCGCGCGGCATGTAGCGCTCGTCATGCTTGGCGAGCAGCGAGTCGGCCATCAATTTGCGGGCGCCGTCGAGCACGCCTTCCGCCACCACGCCCTGTCCCTCGCGGAACAGGTCCGGCACCGCCGCGAAACAATCGCCCGCGCAGACCACGCCGACCTCGTGCGCGCCGTCTGTCACGGAGAAGGTGAGCCGGTCGGCGGTCTTGGCGGTCGAGCCGTTGGCGACAAGCCCGCCGATGCGGAGCCGCGCGCCGGGAGCCGGACTTTTCTCCACGATGTCGGACGGGCTCATGAACAATGCGACGCTGTCGCGTAAAGCGTAGAGCATCAGGCCGACCGCGATCCCCGCAAGCGCCAGCGCGCCGCCGATGAAGGTGAGACGGAACTGCTTGCGGGTCAAAGCCGGAGATCCTGAGCGAGGGCGTCGATGTCCGGGTTGGATCCCAGAGCCTTGCGCGCGGAGCTAAGAGCCTCGCGCGCCTTGTCGGATTCCTTTAGCACCGAATAGGCGCGAATGAGGCGGACCCATTCGGCCGCGCCGCCGCCTTTTGTCGCAAGCCGCTCGGCGAGGCCCGCCACCATGCCCTCGATCATCTTGCGCTGCTCGGGGGAGAAAGCGTCGTCGGGGACGGGCGGGGGGACGGGCGCGGATTTGCCGTTGAGCGCGTCGAGCCTGGCGCGCAGGCCCTGCATCCAAGCGGCGTCGCCCATCGCCAGCGGTTGAAGCGCCTGATAGGCGGCTTTCGCCTCGTCAATCTTGCCGTCTTGCTCGGACGATAGCGCCAGGTAGAATTTGGACATGGGCAGTTCGGAGGCGTGAGCGAATTCGGCCCGCGCATCCGCCGTCACCACGCCGTCGGCCAACGCGAGCAGCGCCTCGCCGAAATGGGCGTGGGTTGCGGGATCGTCGAGGCCGAGACGGATCGTCTGCTTATAGGCGCCGGCTGCGTCCTCGAAGCGGCCCATGCGCATGTAGATGGGGGCCAGCACCTCCCAGCCGCGCCGGTCCTCGGGGGACTTCATCAAATGCGCCTCGATCTTGGCCACCGCCGCGTCGATCCCGCCGGGAGCGCCGAGGTCGGCCTTACGGGCGGCCAGAGGCGCATCGGGAAGCTCGGGCTTGCCGATGCGGGCGTAGACCCCCAGCGCCACGGCGGGCGCCACTACGAAAGCCGCGATCGCCGCCGCGCGGCGGCGGCCGGTCTCCCCTGCGGGCGGGGCGGCCTCGACGCGATCGGTCAGGGCGAGAAGGCGCCGGGCGGCCTCCGCGCGCGCGGAGGCGGCCTCGCTCTCGGGCAGCACGCCGCGCTCGACGTCGCGCGCGATTTCGTCGAGCTGGGCCCGGTAGAACTGGGCCTCGCGGCTCGGCTCGGCGCGCGCGCCGCTTCGGAAGGCCAACGGCCAAAGCGCGAAAAGCACCGCAACGCCGGTCATTGCGACCAGTGCGATCCACACCATAAAAACTCTCCGTCGGCCCTCAGACCGCGCGTTAGCGGCGCCCCTTCGACCTACCGTCGCTCGGGAGCCCACGACCTTCGACCGAGCACCGCCTCGTTCGTCCACACCCTTAGACGAGACGTCGCGGCCCGCGCAATTCGCCGTTTCGCCACGCCGCCCTATCCGATCTCGCGAAAACGATAGCCGACGCCGGTTTCTGTCACGATAAGCCGGCGCTCGGCGGTCAGGCGCTCAACCTTGGCGCGTAGCTGGCCAACGAATACGCGCAGATATTGCACGTCCTCGACATGCGCGGGACCCCACACGGCGGTTAGCAACTGGCGGTGGGTCATCACTTTGCCGGCGTTGCGCGCGAGAAGAGTCAGCAGGTCGTATTCGCGCGGGGTCAGCTTGACGGCCACGCCGTCACGCGCGACGAGGCGTTTCTCCAGATCGATGAGGAGACCTTCCGTCTCGATCTGCTTGCGCGGCTCGGCCCCGCCGCGCGCGTGACGCAGGGCGACGCGCAGCCGAGCCAGCAATTCCCCGATGGCGAAGGGCTTTTCGACGTAATCGTCGGCGCCGAGGTCGAGCACGGCGATCTTTTCCGCCTCGCGGTCGCGCGCGCTCAGGACGATGACCGGCGCCGTCGAGAACGCGCGCAATTTCGCCAGCACCTCCTTGCCGTCCATGTCGGGCAGGCCGAGGTCGAGGATGACGAGATCGGGCGCACAATTGGCCGCCAGATGCAGCGCTTTGCGGCCTGTGTCGGCGTGCAGCGTCGCATAGCCCGAAGCTGCCAGCGCGGGTTCGAGAAACCGCAGGATCTGCGGTTCGTCGTCGACGATGAGGATGCGCAGGCCGGTCATCGAATCGCCTTCGCGAGGGGGAGGGCGATCAGCAACCGCGCGCCGCGACGGCGCACGGCGGGGCTCTCGGCCCAGATGCGCCCGCCCATCGCCTCGACGAGGCCGCGCGCGATGGAAAGACCGAGGCCGACGCCGAGCTTGCGCCCGTCAGACTTGCCGCCCTGATAGAACTTCTCGAAGATCGCCTCCAGATCGGCGGGCTTGATCCCCGGCCCCTCGTCAGTCACGGAGACGACAACCTCGCGGCCAACCGCGCGCGCATGGATGATGACCGGCCTGTCCCCGCCGTATTTCTGCGCGTTGTCGAGCAGGTTGAACAATACCTGTTCGATCAGACCGGGATCGCCCTGCGCGAACGGCAGGTCGCGCGCCACGCTGGTCTCGACGGTGCAGGCGGGAAAGGCGCGGCGGGCGCGAACGGCGGCGCCCTGCACCACGTCGGCGAGATCGACGGGTTCGTGCTTGGGACGCAGCGCGCCCGCCTCGATGCGCGACATGTCGAGCAGATTGGCGATAAAGCGCGTCAGACGCGCGGTCTCTTCCTCGATTCCCTTCAGCAGGTCGCGCCGCTTCTCGAGCGAAAGCGTCGCCTCGAATGCGCGCAGCGTGGTGACGGCGCCGGTGATCGAGGCGAGCGGCGTTCGCAGGTCGTGCGACAGCGAGGCGAGCAGCGTCGAGCGCAGGCGCTCGTTGGCCTCCAGGCTCGTCGTTTTCAGCGCCTCGCGGGCGAGCGCGGCGCGGTCGAGCGCGATCGCGGTCTGGTCGAGGATCAGGGCCAGCGTGTGGTCGAGCGTCGGAGGCAACGCTTTGTCGCGCGCGGCGGGGGCGAAGCCGCAAACGGCGATGGCGCCGCGCGCGGTCACCAGCGGACGGAACTGGAAGCGCACGTTGGGCAGGGTGCCGGTGCGCCACCCGGCGGCCTCGCGTTTATCATATGCCCAGCGCGCCGCGCTGCTCTCGCCGGCGTTGAGGGCGTCGAGCGGCGGCCAGGAGGCGGCCAGCGTGAGATCCCCGCTTTCGGGCGTCAGCAACGCGACCGCTTCCGCCTTCAGGGTTTTTTGAACGTAGACGACGGCGGTCTCCAATATCTCGTCGATGGCGTTGGCGCCCGAAAGGCGGCGCGAGAGATCGAACAGGGCTTGGGTGGCGCGTTCGCTTTCCCGCGCCAGCCGCTCCTGATCCTTGGCGCGGCCCGCGAGCCAGCCGGCCAGCGCGGCCGCGATGACGAACACGACGAGCGAGAAGAACTCCTGCGGCTCGGCCACGGTGAATTGATAGAGCGGCGGGATGAAGAAGAAATCGTCGGCCAAGAACGAAAGCAGGGAGGCGGCGAGCGCCGCGCGCACGCCGAACTGAACGGCGACGACAAGCACGGCGGCCAGAAAGATCATCGACACGTTGGGCAGCGGCACGAGGGCGGTGAGCGCCTCGCCGAACGCCGTCGCCGCCGCCACGGCGCCCGCCGCCGCCGCGAGACCCCACCAATCGCGAACGTGCGGACGGCGGGCGAGTCGCGCTAGCCAGCCGGGCGGCGGCCTGGGCTTGCCGCCCGTCAGCATGTGGACGTCGATCTCAAGGGCGTCGCGCGCAAGCCGTTCGGCGAGCGAGGGCTGAATCCGCCGCCAGCGCGGGCGCGGGCTGCGCCCGACCACGACCTGAGTGAAGTTCTCGCGCCGCGCGAAGCCAAGGATCGCGGGCGCCGGATCGCGTCCGCTCAACCGTTCGACATCGGCGCCCAGGCTGCGCGCGAGCGTCAGCGCGTCGTCGGCGCCGCCCTCCTCGGCGGCGGGATGGCGCACATAAACGGCGCACCAATCGGCGTTGAGCGCCGTGGCGAGCCGCCCCGCCGCGCGCACGACGTCGAGCGAACCCTTGTCGTCGCCGACGCAGACCAGCAGGCGCTCGCCGCTCGCCCACGGTCCCTGAATCGCGCCCTGGCGAAGTTGCGCGACCATGAGATCGTCGACGCGGTTCGCCGCGCGGCGCATCGCGAGTTCGCGCAGCGCGGTCAGGTTGCGTTTGGTGAAGAACTTTTGCGTCGCCAGCCGCGCGGTCTCGGGCAGATAGATCTTGCCTTCGTTGAGCCGCCCGATCAGTTCCTCCGCCGTTACGTCAACCAGAACGAGATCGTCGGCGTCGCGCAGCACAATGTCGGGCACGGTCTCGCGCACCGTGACGCCGGTGACTTTCGACACCACGTCGGCGAGGCTCTCCAGATGCTGGACGTTGAGCGCGGTCCACACGTCGATTTTCGCGTTGAGCAGTTCCTCGACGTCCTGCCAGCGCTTGGGATGCCGGCTTTCGGGCGCATTGGTGTGGGCGAGTTCGTCGACGATGATGAGTTTGGGCGCACGCTTGAGCGCGCCGTCGAGATCGAACTCTTCGTAACTTCGCCCCTGCGTCTCGACGACCCGGCGCGGCAGTGTCTCCAGGCCGGCGCACAACGCGTTGGTTTCCGCGCGGCCATGCGTCTCCACGAGGCCGACGACGACGTCGACGCCCTCCTGACGCAAGCGCTGCGCGCGCGCCAGCATCGCGTAAGTCTTGCCGACGCCAGGCGCGGCGCCGATGAACACGAGCAGGCGCCCGCGCTTGCCTGAGAGGGCGAGCAGCGCGTCGGGATCGGGCCTTGTGGGATCGCGGTCTTCCACGTGCGTCATTTAGGACGTTCGCGGGCGTCACGCCAACCGTCTTTATGGCGCCCTTATGCGCGCGGCGGCCTTCGCCATGGAACGCTTATGGCGCGCGGCGCAGATCAGCGCGGCTGAACTGCGAGAGGATTCTCCCTGTGCTCGACGTGATTTATCTTGTCGTGGGCGTGGGCGTGCTGGCGCTGATGGCGCTCTACGCCTACGCCTGCGAACGCCTGTGAGGACGACATGATCGAACCCTTGATCGGTCTGACGGTGGGCGTCTGCCTCGCCGTCTATCTGTTCTACACGCTGATCCGTCCCGAACGGTTCTGAAGGAACCCTCCCATGACATTAGTTGGATGGGCGCAGGTCGCGCTGACGCTGGCGCTGGTTTTGGCCGCCGCAATCCCCTTGAGCCGTCTGATCGACGCGATTTTCGTCGGCCGGCGCAACTTTCTTTCAACCGTGCTGCGGCCGGTCGAGGTCGCGCTTTACAGGGCGGCCGGCGTCGAGGAGATGCGCGAGCAGACATGGCTGGGTTACGCTATCGCGATGCTCGTCTTTTCGTTCGCCGGGTTCGTTTCGTTGTACGCGTTGCAGCGATTGCAGAACGTGCTGCCGCTCAACCCGCGGGGGTTCGACGCCGTGCCGGCCGATCTGGCGTTCAACACGTCGATCAGCTTCATCACCAATACCAACTGGCAGAACTACGGCGGCGAGACGACGATGTCTCATCTTACCCAGATGCTCGGCCTGACGGTGCATAACTTCCTTTCCGCCGCGACGGGCCTCGCCATGGCGTTTGCGCTCGTAAGGGCGTTCTCGCGCTCGTCGGCGACGACGGTCGGCAATTTCTGGGTCGATATGACGCGCGTCGTGCTCTACGTGCTGCTGCCGCTCTCGGTGGTGGTGGCGCTCGTCATGTGCGCGCTCGGCGTGCCGCAGACGCTGGCAGGTTCGATTGACGCGACTACGCTGGAGGGGGCCAGGCAAACAATCTCGCTCGGCCCCATCGCCAGTCAGGAGGCGATCAAGGAACTTGGCACCAACGGCGGCGGCTTTATGAACGCCAATTCCGCGCATCCGTTCGAAAATCCAAATTCCTGGACCAACCTGCTGGAGATCTGGTCGTTCCTGCTGATCCCCGTCGCCTCCGTGCTGGCCTTCGGGCGCTCGGTCGGCGACATGAAGCAGGGCCGTGCAATCCTCGCCGCCATGGCCGTGCTGCTCGTGGCGGGCGTCGCAGTGATCTACGCGTCGGAATCGGCGGGCAACCCCCTGATGACAGCGCTCGGCGTCGATCCCGCTCAGGGCAACATGGAAGGCCACGAGGTTCGCTTCGGGCAGGCGATGACGGCCCTGTTCAGCGCCGGGACCACCGGCACCTCGACGGGCGCGGTCAACGGCATGTTCGACTCGTTCACGCCGCTGGCGGGCCTCGTGCCGATGTTCAACCTGCTGGCGGGTTGCATCTGGCCGGGCGGCGTGGGGTCAGGGCTATATGGGTTCCTGCTCGTCGCCATCGTCGCGGTGTTCGTCGCGGGCCTGATGGTCGGCCGCACGCCCGAATATCTGGGCAAAAAAATCGAGGCGCGCGAAATGAAGCTCGCCATGCTCGCGGTGCTGATCTACCCGCTCGTGGTGCTTGGCTTCACCGCGGCGTCGGTGATGCTTAAGATCGCGCTCGACAGCCTCAGCAACGCCGGCCCGCATGGGTTGAGCGAAATCCTCTACGCCTATGCGTCAACCAACGCCAACAACGGCTCCGCCTTCGGGGGGTTGAGCGGCAACACGCCCTGGTTCAACACAACGCTCGGGCTGGCGATGCTGCTGGGGCGGTTCGCTTATGTGATCCCGGTGCTGGCGCTGGCCGGCTCGCTGGCGGGCAAGCGCAAGGCGGCGGCGTCGGTGGGCACGTTCCCGACCGACGGACCGCTGTTCGTGGGCCTGCTGCTCGGCGTCATCGTCATTCTCTATCTGTTGCAATATTTCCCCGCGCTGGCGCTCGGACCTGTGGTCGAGCATTTCCAGATGCTCTCCGGCAAGACGTTCTGAGGAACCAACCAAAATGTCCTCCCTCAAGTTGTTCGATTCGGCGATTCTCGGCCGCGCGGCGGTCGACGCCTTCAAGAAGCTGGACCCGCGCCAGTTGGCGCGCAACCCTGTCATCTTCGTGACCGAGATGGTGTCGATCGTCACGACGGCGTTCTTCGTGCGTGACCTCATCGCCGGGTCGGGGGCGCTGTTCACCGGCCAAATCGCCTTCTGGCTCTGGTTCACCGTGCTGTTCGCCAATTTCGCAGAAGCGGTGGCCGAAGGGCGCGGCAAGGCGCAGGCGGATTCGCTGCGCCGCACCCGCTCCGACACGAAAGCCAAACGGCTCGCCGATCCTAAACTGGACGACATCTATCAGAGCGTCAATGCGCTCGACCTGCGCGTCGGCGACATCGTGCTGGTGGAGGCGGGCGACGTGATCCCCAGCGACGGCGAGATCGTCGAGGGTTTCGCTTCGGTCAACGAAGCGGCGATCACGGGCGAATCCGCGCCCGTGGTGCGCGAGGCCGGCGGCGACCGCTCGGCGGTGACGGGAGGAACCACAGTCCTCTCCGACAAGATCAAGGTGCGCATCACCGCTGCGCAAGGCTCGACGTTCATCGACCGAATGATTGCGCTGGTCGAAGGCGCCGAGCGGCAGAAGACGCCCAACGAACTGGCGCTGTCGATACTGCTCTCCGGCCTCACGCTGATCTTCCTGATCGTGTGCGTGAGCCTGTGGCCGCTCGCACAATATTCCGGCAAGACGCTGTCGGTGACGGCGCTCATCGCGCTGCTGGTCTGCCTGATACCCACGACCATCGGCGGCCTGCTGTCGGCCATCGGCATCGCGGGGATGGATCGGTTGATCCGCTTCAACGTGATCGCAACTTCGGGCCGCGCCGTCGAGGCGGCGGGCGACGTCGATACGCTGCTGCTCGACAAGACCGGCACGATCACTTACGGCGCGCGCATGGCCGACGAGTTCATCGGCGTCGCGGGCGTGGGCGAATCCACCATCGCCGAGGCGGCGTTGCTGTCGAGCCTGGCCGATGAGACGCCCGAGGGGCGCTCCATCGTGGCGCTGGCGGGGACCAAATATCACGTCGACGCGAAAGCGGACCCGCTGGCGACAATCGTGCCGTTCTCCGCGCAGACGCGCATGTCGGGCGTCGATCTCAGGGGGCGCAGCCTGCGCAAGGGCGCGGTCGATTCGGTGTTGAACTGGGCGGGTCTCTCGCGCGAGTCGGCGCCTGCGGATTTCGTGCAGGCGGTTGAGCGAATTTCGCGTTCGGGCGGCACGCCGCTGGCGGTCGCCGAGAACAAGCGGCTGTTGGGCGTCATTCATTTGAAGGACGTGGTGAAACCCGACATTCGCCCGCGCTTTGCCGAACTGCGCGCGATGGGCATAAAGACGGTGATGGTGACGGGCGACAATCCTCTGACCGCCGCGGCGATAGCGGGCGAAGCGGGCGTCGATGATTTCATCGCGGAAGCGACCCCGGAAGACAAGCTCGCCTACATTCGCAAGGAGCAGCAGGGCGGCCGGTTGATCGCAATGTGCGGCGACGGCACCAACGACGCCCCCGCGCTCGCGCAGGCCGATGTCGGCGTCGCCATGCAGACCGGCACGCAGGCCGCGCGCGAGGCGGGCAACATGGTCGATCTCGACAGCGATCCGACAAAGCTGATCGAGATCGTCGGCATCGGCAAACAACTCTTGATGACGCGCGGCGCTCTGACGACGTTCTCCATCGCGAACGACGTCGCCAAATATTTCGCGATCATCCCGGCTTTGTTCGTCACGACATATCCCGAATTGCAGGCGCTCAACGTGATGAGGCTACATTCGGACAATTCGGCGATCCTATCGGCGGTGATTTTCAATGCGCTCGTCATCATCGCGCTGATCCCGCTGGCGTTGAAGGGCGTGACCTACACGCCCATGGGGGCGGGGGCGTTGCTGCGGCGCAATCTGGCGATCTACGGCCTGGGCGGCGTGATCGTGCCGTTCATCGGCATCAAGGCGATCGACGTTGTCGTGTCGGCGCTGCATCTGGCTTGAAGGAACCCATCATGTTGAGCTTTATTCGTCCCGCCTTCGTGCTTCTCGCGTTGCTGTCGGCCCTGACGGGCTTGGCTTATCCGCTGGCGATCACCGGAATGGCGCGGATCGCGTTAAGATGGTCCGCCGACGGCAGCCTCGTCACGCGCGAGGGTGCGGTGGTTGGATCGTCGTTGATCGGGCAGACCTTCGCTTCGGCCAAATATTTCCAGGGGCGCCCCTCGGCGACCCAAGGGCCGGACCCCAAAGACGCCTCCAAGACAGTCGACGCGCCTAATAACGCGGCCAGCTCGACGGGCTCCAACCTCGGGCCGACTTCGCAGAAGCTGATGGATCGCGTGAAAGACGCGACCAAGGGGGCCAAGGGTCTCGTGCCGGCGGATTCGGTCACCACCTCAGCCTCGGGCCTCGATCCGCATATCTCGCCGGAAAACGCGCTATCTCAAGTCGAAGCGGTGGCGGCCGCGCGCGGTGCGCCGGCTGACAAGGTGAGAGCGCTGGTGGAAAGTCATGTCGAGGGCCGCGTGTTTGGGTTGATCGGCGAACCGCGCATCAATGTGCTGGCGCTCAACCTTGCTCTCGATGGGGAGTTTGCTTCGGGCGCAGGGAAGTAGGAGGCGTCGCCTACGCCATCTTCATACCCGGGCTTGTCCCGGCCATCCGCGTCGTTGCATGATAGGACGTTTGGTTGTTTGACGGACGGGCGACGGTCGTTCTGCAAGGGCGGAGTTTCGTCCCGGCGAGGATGGCGGGGACAGGCCCCGCCATGACGGCGCGGACGAGGTTTAAAACCCGGTCGCGGCGTGGAACGCGCAGATGCGCGGCACGATCTCCGTACGGAAGCGGGAGCCGTTGAACACGCCGTAGTGGCCGACGCCGGGTTGCATGTAATGCTGCTTGCGCTCGGAGGGTAGGTTCGAGCAAAGCTCGTGCGTCGCAAATGTCTGGCCGACGCCGGAAATGTCGTCTTTCTCGCCCTCCACGGTCAACAAAGCCGTGCGGCGGATCTGGTGCGTATCGACTCTCACGCCTCGGCACGTCATTTCGCCTTTGGGCAGCAGATGGCGCACGAACACCGTCTCGATGGTCTGCATGTAATATTCCGCAGTCAGATCCATCACCGCCAGATATTCGTCGTAGAACTCGCGGTGTTTCTCAGCGCTGTCGCCGTCGCCTTCGACCAGATGGCGAAACATGTCGACATGGGCGTTGACGTGCCGGTCCATGTTCATCGCCATGAAGCCGGAAAGCTGAAGATAGCCGGGATAGACCTGCCGGCTTAAGCCGGGATAGGGGAACGGCACGGTCCGCAAGCAATTTTTGCGGAACCATTCAACGCCGCGCTGTTCGGCAAGCTTGTTGACGGCGGTGGGACTCTTTCGCGTGTCGATGGGGCCGCCCATCAGCGTCATCGAGGCGGGCACGAAGGCGTCGTCATCGGCCGACATCAGTGCGACCGCCGCCAGCAGCGGCACTGCCGGCTGGCAGACGCCCAGCGTATGGACGCCCGGCCCGAGGGCCTGAAGCATCTCTTTCAGGTAATCGATGTAATCGTCGAGATCGAACCGACCCGCCGCGAGCGGGATCATCCGGGCGTCGGCCCAGTCGGTGATGTAGACGTTGTGAGTGGGCAGAAATGCTTCGACCGTCCCGCGCAGCAGCGTCGCGTAATGACCCGACATGGGTGCGACGATCAGCAGCTTGGGCTGGCGCTCGCCTTCCGGCACAGTCGGGCGCACGAAGTGGAGCAGATTTCCGAACGGGCGCGACCAGACGATCTCCTCCAGCACCTCATGCGTTACGCCGTCGATCGTCGTCGCGCCGAGGCCGAAAACGGGCTTGCCATAGCGCCGCGTCATACGCTCGAACAGCTCCGCTCCCGCCGCGACGTTGCGACCAAAAGGCGTGACCGCGAGCGGATTGAAAGGGTTGCGGAACAGAGCATAGGTCGCGTCCGAAATGACGCGCGCCGGGGCCAGCGCCGCGTGGGCCATCTCGTAGAACTCGTATTGGTAAGTGCTGTTGAGCAATTTCACGCTCCCACGACGGGCCAAATGGTCGACCCCTATTAAAGTTCACTTGTAAACGGCACAATCGGCAATTTGCCGAAGGTGCACACTCTTTAGGATGAACGCTCAAAGACGTGAGATGGTTCGTCGGCGCCCCCCAAATTAAGCGGCGCCCCGTTATCGCCGACAGGGAACCATCGTTTGCGGGTGCGGTTACTTCATCCATGGAGGTAGCAAGCTATGCAAGACATTACTGAAGCTGCAAGAAATGTCAGAGTTCTCGCGCGAGGCCGGGACAGTTCCCGTGACAACATGCGATCCGGCGAGGGCGACCCTGCTTCCGACGCGCTCGGCGTTCCGCTTTTGAGCGACAATCCGGCGCCGCTCTCGGAAGCTCTGCATATTCCGACGTTGATAGGGGCGACGACGAATCCGGCGACGGGAGACGCGCACGAACGCCGAAACCGGGAAATGGGGTCGACGGCGGCGGAACGTGGGCGTGGAAACGGAGTGGTCGCGAAAGACGAGCCGCCGTCTTCAAACGGCAAGATAGTCGAGTTCGATCAATTTGGTAGGAGACGATCTTCCGATACGGCGGCGCTAAGTTCAGGCCGGGCCACCGCGCCCGCGGGGCCGCCCCGCGAGGACGCCGGTTCGTTTTTCGGCTTGCCTTCAAATCATCAGCAAACCGCCATCAACGATCGGTTGATGAAACTGGATAAAGTCGCGATGGCGCTGGGCGCTCTCATGACCATCGGGCCGCTGTTCGCGGCCATGGTCTCACGCAGCATGAGTTGACATATCTGACCGTAGACGAAGCGGACGGCAGGTCTCATGACTTGCCGTCCGCTCGTGTTTAGGGACCCTTTCCGCTCATCGCTTCGGCAAGAAGTTCATACGAACGCAGCCGGGCGCTGTGATCGAAAAGCGCCGCCGCCACGATCAGTTCGTCCGCCTTGGTCTGGGCGAGAAAATCGTACAGCCTGTCGGCGACCTGGCCGCCCGTGCCGATGAACGAGCAGGCGAGCATCCTTGAGACATGCGCCTTTTCGGCGGGCGACCAGTAGCTTTCGATATCGTCGATGGGCGGACGAAGCTGGCCGCGCGTTCCGCGCACTAGATTGACGAAGCTCTGTTGGGGCGATGTGAACAAGCGTCTTGCCTCCGCCGCACTATCCGCCGCCACCACGTTGCAGGCGACCATCGCATGGGGCTTTTCGAGTTGCGAGGAAGGCTCGAAACGCTCGCGGTAAACGGCGAGAGCCTGCATCAGCGCGTCGGGGGCGAAATGCGAGGCGAAGGCGAAAGGCAAACCCAACATGCCGGCGAGTTGCGCGCCATAGAGGCTGGAGCCCAGAATGTAGAGCGGCACCTTTAGGCCGGCGCCGGGGACGGCCCGCACGCGCTGGTCGGGCTTGGGATCGTCGAACAGAGCGCGTAGTTCTAGCACGTCGCGAGGGAAATCGTCCTCGTGCTGCAAACCGCGCCGCAGGGCCTGCGCGGTGATCCCGTCCGTCCCGGGGGCGCGGCCAAGGCCCAGATCGACGCGGCCAGGATACAGCGCCGCCAACGTGCCAAACTGTTCGGCGATGACCAGGGGAGAGTGGTTGGGCAGCATGATCCCGCCCGAGCCGACGCGGATGCGCAATGTGCCCGCCAGCACGAAGCCCGCCGCGACGGACGTCGCCGCGCTGGCGATGCCGACCATATTGTGATGCTCGGCGAGCCAGAAGCGCGTGTAGCCCCAGCGTTCGGCGTGAGCGGCGAGGTCGCGGCTGTGGCGCAGGGCGTCGCCGGGGGTCGCGCCCTCGGGGACGTGCGCGAGGTCCAGGATAGAAAGAGGGATGGTCATACTCCCAACATTGCGGCGCGGTCTCGCAATTGCAAGAAGCGCGTGGTTCACGCCTTGATGAACGGGCAGCCGCCTTTGTCGAGAGGCCGGAACGCTTCCTCCGCAGGGATTATCGTGCTGGGCTTGAAGGCGTCCCATTCGCCTTTGGATTCGGCGGGGGTCTTGACCGACATCAGGTAGACGGGGTGCAGATGGCGTCCGTCGGCGCGGATTGCGCCCTTGCCGAACAGCGGGTCTTCGGTCGGCAGCGCCTTCATGGCGTCGATCAGCTTGACGCCGTCGTCCGCGCTCTTGGTTAGCGCGTAAGCCTTCAGGAGATGGGCGGTCGCGGCGTACATGCCCGCATGCATGTCGTTGGGCATCATGGCCTTGGGGGCTTTGCTCTGAAAGCGCCGGGCGAAAGCGCGCGTGTCGTCGTTAAGGTCCCAGTAGAACGGCGTCGCTACGAGCGCGCCGGCCAGCGTCTCCAGCCCGAGACCCGGCACGTTGGTGATGTTGAGCACGAAAGTGGCGAGCCGCTGTTTGGGAGGCAGGCCGAACTCATGCGCCTGTTTGATGGCGTTGGTGAGGTCACCGCCCGCATTGGCGAAGGCGACGACATCGGCGCCCGACGCCTGCGCCTGAAGCACGAAACTGGAGAAATCCGACGTGTTGAGCGGATGGCGCGCCTCGCCAAGCACCTTGCCGCCCTCCGCCTCGACGGCCTTCGCGCAATTATCACGCAAGTCCTTGCCGAAGGCGTAATCGGCGGTGATGAAATACCATGACTTGCAACCCGCGCGCGTGACGGCGCGGCCCATGGCGTTGCCGAGTTCATAGGTGTCGTAGGTCCAGTGGACGAAGTTCTTCGAGCATTTGGGGCCCGTGAGCACGGACGAGCCGGCGCCCGAGCCGATCACCGCCTTGTTCTTTTCCGACGCGACGCCCAGTACGGCCAGCGCGACGGCGGAATTGGGGAGGTCCATGACGACGTCGACCTGGTCCTCGTCGAACCATTTGCGCGCAATCGCCGCGCCGGCGTCGGGCTTGTTCTGATGGTCGGCGCTGACGATCTCTGTCGTTACGCCCAGCTTGGCGGCGTAGTCCTCGGCGGCCAGTTGCGCGGCGACGACGGAGCCGTGGCCCTGAAAATCGGAATAGACGCTGGACATGTCGTTAAGCACGCCGATCTTGAGCGGACGCGCGCTTTGCGCTCGGGCGGCCCAGGGGGGCAGCGTCAGCGCGGTTGCGCCCCGGAGAAGTTCGCGTCGGTTCATGAAAGTTTCTCCCGTTCGATGTTCGTCCTTACAGCCCGGCCAGACGCCGCAGCGTCGCCACCAGCAAGTCCCTCTGGGTATCGCCGACGCGGGCGCGAATCGCCGCCTCCTGCTCGGCCTGCGCGGCGAGGCCGCGCGTCAGCAACGCCTCGCCCGCGATGCTGAGCCGCAAAGTCTTGGCGCGGCGGTCGGCGCCGGAGGGCGCGCGCTCGGCTAGTCGCCGGCGTTCCAGTTCGTCGACCATCGCCACGAAATTCGGACGCCGGATGCCCAGGCAGGCCGCCAGGTCGGAGAGGCGACAACCGGGGTTTTCGCGAATGACGATCAGGGTCGAGAATTGCGCGGGCGTCAGGTCGAGCGCGGCGAAACGACGGGCGAAATCCGCAAAAACGGCGAGTTGCGCGCGCCGCAACCCGTAGCCTACGGCATCCTCCAGGGGCGTGAGTTTAAGCGCGTCAGTCATGGTTGATCTCGCCGAGGCGGCGGCGGACGACGCCCCATAGGCGCTAGCCCAGGAGGGGTTGAAAAGGCCGAAAGCCCGACAGCCGTTATGGCCAAGACCAGTCCGGCCATGATTCCGAGCGCCCGTGCGGTCATATGCAAGCGCCTCTCGAACGATGTCCCCCGTCGCCATCGCCCCCATCGATGTGCGACATGCGCGGGTTGATGGACATCACAGCCGCACTTCGCAGGGGCCAAGAGCCACGGCGTAGAGACGCTCGACCTCCGCCGCGCGATTGGCGATCAGCAGGCGCTGGTTGAGCGAGCCCTTGTCCGTCACCTCGCCCCTGTCGATGGAAGGCGGCTCGACCAGCAAGGTCAGCCGCGCAACGCGGGTGGACGATCCCGTCGCGCTTTTCGCCATGCTCGCGAGCTTTTTGGCGAAGGCGGCGTGGACGCTGGGAGCGTGCACGGCCTCGTGAGGCGCGAGGCCGGGCGCGATCCCGGCCAGCGCAGCGAAATTGGGAAACACCAGGGCTCCAACGTGGTCGCGGTCGTGCCCGGCGATGACGACCTCCTGCGCGAGCGGCTCGAAATGGTTGAGGAAGGCGAGGCGAAGCGGGCCGACGCTGACCCAGGTGCCCGTCGCCAGCTTGAAATCCTCCGACACGCGGCCATCAAACAGGAAGCCGCCAGTCCAATCGCCGGGTACGGCGAGCTTGAGCGCATCGCCGAGCTTGTAGAAACCTTCCTCGTCGAACGCGGTTGCGTTGAGGTCGGGGCGGCGCCAGTAGCCCGGCGTGACATTGGGGCCGCGCAGGCGCGCCTCAAGCTTGGTTCCGTTGGGCACCAGTTTCAATTCGACCCCACGATGTGGGACGCCCACGTTGCCGGGGCGATCGAGGCCCTGCACGTTGACGATGGCGCCGGGGCCGGTCTCCGTTGAGCCGAGCGAGGTCGACCACGGCAGGGCTTGCCCGGTCGCGCGGCGGGAGAGGTTGTTATAGGCGTTGAACAGGGGTTGAGAGAGACCGGCGCCAGCGTAAAAAAACATGCGGTTGCGCGAGAAGAAGGTTTTACGCAAGCGTGCGTCGGCTTCCAAATACGGCAGCAACGCTTCAAAACCCTTGGGTACGTTGAAGAAGATGGTGGGCGCGATCTCGCGCAGGTTCGTTAGCGTGATCTCCATGCCCGATGGCGTAGGGCGGCCCTCGTCAAGGTAAAACGTGCCGCCGTTGTAGAGAATGAGACCGAAGCTCGAATTGGAGCCGAACGTATGCGCCCATGGCAGCCATTCGACGAGGACGGGCGGTTCGTCCTTGAAGAAGGGCAGGGCTTCGCGCAGCATTTCGTGACTGGTGACCAGCATGCGCTGGGTGTTGACCACGGCCTTGGGGTGGCCGGTGGAGCCTGACGTCAGCAGGAACTTGCCGATGGAATCGGGGGTCAGCGCGGCGCGTGCGGCGCGGGCCGCGTCCGAGACCGGCGACCGGCTGAGTTCGGCGAAAGGGGTCGCACGCGGCGGCGCGGCCGATTTTGCGATCACGCCGATCCTGCGCGATTGCGCCAACGCCAGCGCGCGCCCGTAAGTCGCGCCGTCCTGAGCGAACACGAAGCGCGGCGTCAGAAGGTCCATGACGCCGTTGAGCTTGCCCAAATCCTGACTGACGAGCGAATAGGCTGTGGAGAGGGGGCAGGTGGGCGCGCCGACCGCCATGCCCGCCAGCGACAACAAGCCATGCTCGACGCTGTTGCCCGACAGGATCAGCAGCGGCGTCTCGGCGCAGGCGCCGTGCGCGAGCAGCCAGGAGCCGATGCGCATCGTCTGGTCCAGCGCGTCTTTGTAGGAGAGCGTGCGCCAGCCGCCGTGTCGGTCGCGCTCTGCCAGAAAGGTGCGGTCGGGGGCCTCGCGCGCCCAGAATTCGAGACGGTCGATCCAGGTTTCGGGATGGGCGGGCAGCGGCTCGGCGGTGCGCACGTAGGTCGCGCCGTCGGGACCGACCTCGACGACCGGGGTGAGCGGTCCGAACAGCTTCATAATATTCCCCCCCCCTGTCGTCACCTTTAGTCCGGCTTGGCGACTTTCGCGGCGCGTTTGTCGAGGAAGGCCCGGACGCGCGACTTTGCTTCATCCGACCCCTGCGCGACGGCGGCCATCAGCGATTCCATGACATAGCCGATGCGCGGATCGGCCTCGGCGATGCGCGGCAGCGCCTGGATCACGGCGAAATTGGTCAGCGGCGCGTTGGCCGCCATCTTGTGGGCCAGTTCGAGGCCTTTCGCATAACCCGCGTCCTCGTCCACGAGATATTGAGAAAAACCCAGCGGCGCGCCTTCCTCCGCCGAGTAGACGCGCCCCGTCAGCATCATGTCGGCCATGCGCGCGACGCCGATGAGGCGCGGAACGCGCACGGAGCCGCCGCCGCCCACAAAGATGCCGCGCTGGCCCTCGGGCAGCGCGTAAAACGCGGAACGTTCGGCGACGCGCACATGCGCCGCCGCCGCCAACTCCAGCCCGCCCCCGACGACGGCGCCGCGCAGGACCGCGACGACGGGCAAGGCGCCGGACTCGATTTTCTCGAAACAGCGATGCCACGAGCGCGAATGCAGCACGCCCTCGTAGACGTTGCGCTCGGCGATTTCGGAGAGGTCGAGGCCAGCGGAGAAATGGGGGCCCGTCGCGTGGATCAGGGCGGCGCGCGCATCGGCGGGGGGCGCGGAGAACAGGCGGTCGAATTCGGCGATGGTTTCGTCGTTGAGCGCGTTGCGCTTTTGCGGTCGGTCGATGCCGACGATCAACACAGGGCCGTCGCGCTCGATCTTCAGCGTGCTCGCCTCCGTCATTGTCTCCCCTTTGGTGTTGATGATTACGTTTCATAACTAAATCGTCGCGTCAACCCGCGCAACTTCCTTCATGGCGGGCGCCAAGGAGCGGAAACACTCGAAAGCTCGGCGGATCAGTCCAGTAAGGCGCTTGACTGTTCGCCAGGACGCGGTGGTATGCTGACGCTGCGGCCTAGGGGGTCGCGACGGGGGTCTGCATGTCGGGTCGTTGGACGGTTGGCGTCGCTGCGCTGCTGGCGGGAATGTCCTGTGCGTACGCCAAGGACAGCGTGGTGATCGGCATGGCGTTGGAGCCGCCGGGGCTCGATCCGACCACAGGCGCCGCCGCCGCCATCGGTGAGATCGTGCATTATAATATCTTTGAGGGCCTGACGAAAATCACCGAGGATTTCCAGTTCGCGCCGCTGCTCGCGGAGACGTGGAAGTTTTCCGAAGACCTCAAGACGTTGACGCTCAACCTGCGCGGGGGCGTGAAGTTCCAGGACGGCGAGGCTTTCACTTCCCATGACGTCAAGTTCTCCTTCGAGCGTTACGCGGCCAAGGATTCGACCAACAAGGACAAGGCGTTTTTCGCCTCTATCGCGAGCATCGACGCGAGCGATGCGGCCAAAGTCGTGCTGACGTTCAAGGAGCCGAGCTTCTCGGCCTTGTTTCATCTGGGCCAAAACACCGCTGTCATCATCGACGAAAAGAGCGCCGCCAACGAGGCTACCGCTCCCGTGGGCACCGGCCCCTACAAGCTTTCCGCCTGGAGCAAGGGCTCGTCGGCGACGCTGGACGCCTGGGACGGTTTTCGCGACGCGGGCAAGGTCGCCATCAAACATGCGACGTTCAAGTTCATCGCCGATCCGGCGGCGCAGACGGCGGCGGTGCTTTCGGGCGACGTCGACGCGTTTCCGCGCGTCGCGGTCGCCTCGCTCGATCCGTTCAAGGCGGACCCGCGTTTCGCCGTCTCGGTCGGCGGCACCGAGGGCAAAACCATTCTCGCCCTGAACAACAAGAAGCCGCCGCTCGATCAACTGAAAGTGCGGCAGGCCATCGCCTATGCGCTCGACCGCAAGGCGATCATCGACGGCGCCTCTAGCGGAATGGGCGCGCCTATCGGCAGCCATCTGACGCCCAACGATCCCGGCTATGTCGATCTGACGGGGCAATATCCGCACGACGTCGCCAAGGCCAAGGCGCTTTTGGCGGAAGCGGGGATCAAGGCCCCGCTTGCGATCACACTGACTCTGCCGCCGCCGGACTATGCGCGAAAAGGCGGCGAGATCATCGCCTCGCAACTGGCCGAAGTCGGCATCGCCGCCAAGATCGAGAACGTCGAATGGGCGCAGTGGCTCTCCAACGTCTACACCGCCAAGAATTACGATGCGACGATCATCAGCCATGTCGAGCCGCTGGACATCGCGATTTACGCCAATCCGGCTTATTATTATCAGTATGACAACAAGGACTTTCAAGCGATCATCGCGCGCTGGAATTCGGCGGCCGACATCGGGGCCTACAAGCAAGCGCTGGTCGACGCGCAGCACAAGCTGGCCGACGACAGCGTCAACGGCTTCCTGTTCCAGTTGCCCAACGTGGTCGTCGCCGACGTCGACCTGACCGGCGTCTGGAAGAACGCGCCGATCTTCGCCAACGACCTCGCCGCGCTGAAATGGAAGTAAACGGGCTTCACGCCCTCAGCGCGACCGATCTGCTCGCAGGGTTCGCGAAGCGCGAGTTCTCGCCGCTCGACGTAATGCGCGACGTGATCGCGCGGGTGGAGGCCTACGAGCCGCACGTCCGCGCGACCTATTTGTTCGCCCCCGAGCGGGCGCTGGCCCAAGCCGCGGCGTCCACCAGGCGCTGGGCGAAGGGCGAGGCGTGCGGGGCGCTCGACGGCGTGCCGGTCACGATCAAGGACAATATCGCGACCGAGGGCGAGCCCAAGCCCTTGGGCACGGCGGCGACGCAACTTGAACCCATGCCCGAGGACGCGCCGCCCGCCGCGCGGCTTCGCGAGGCGGGCGCGATCCTCTTCGCCAAGACGACGATGCCCGATTACGGCATGCTGTCGTCGGGCCTGTCGAGTTTTCATGCTCTCGCGCGCAATCCGTGGAACCTGTCGAAGGGCCCCGGCGGCTCGTCGTCGGGGGCCGGCGCGGCGGGGGCGGCAGGCTATGGCCCGTTGCATTTGGGGACTGACATAGGCGGCTCGGTGCGGCTGCCCGCGGGGTGGTGCGGGCTCGTCGGCTTCAAGCCCAGCGCAGGGCGCGTGCCCATCGACCCGCCTTACGTGGGCCGCACCGCCGGACCGCTGACGCGCACGGTGGACGACTGCGCGGCGATGATGGCGATTCTGGTTCAGCCAGACGCCCGCGATTACACCGCGATGCCGCCCGAAAGGCTGGACGGAAGGGTTACGCCGCTGCCGCTCAAGGGCGTGCGGATCGGGGTGTTGGAAGCCATCGGTTGCGGGGAACCCGCGCAGGGGCCGGCGATCGCCGCGCTGGCCCACGCGGCGCGCGATTTCGAAGGGGCGGGCGCGACCGTAGAACGCATCGGGCCGCTGTTTAGCCAGGACATGCTGGACGGGCTCGACCTCTTCTGGCGTACGCGCTCGATGATCGACATCGACGCGCTGGCGCCCGACAGGCGCGCCCGCGTGCTGCCGTTCATCCGCGAATGGGCGGAATCGGCGCGCGGGCTTTCGGGCGTAGAGGTGTTTGCGGGCTTCGAGCGGATTCAGGAATTCGCGCGCAGGGGCGTCGCGTCGACGCTTAGCCAGGATTTCCTTCTGACGCCGACGTCGCCTGACACCGCCTTTCCGGCCGAATGGGCAAGTCCGAGCCAGGATCCGCTGCGGCCGTTCCCGCACATCGGCTTTACCGTGGCCTTCAATATGTCGGGACAGCCGGCGCTCTCGATTCCCGGCGGGTTTTCGCCGGAGGGTCTGCCGGTCGGCTTGCAGATCGTCGGGCGGCGGTTCGACGATCTTGGCGTCATGCGGCTCGCCCGCGCCTTCGAAGACATCCGTTCGGCGCAAATGCGGGCCTGGCCGGAGCCGCCGGCCTAGCGCAACGGCCCAAGTCTTGCTAATCCCTGCCTAAACTTTGGGCGAGGGCTGTATGCGCACCGGGGCGGTGTTACGCAAGACGAACGAAACCGAGATCGCGGTCGAGGTGAACCTTGACGGGACCGGCGCAGGCCAGATCGCGACCGGCGTGGGGTTCTTCGACCACATGCTTGACCAACTCGCCCGCCATTCGCTGATCGACCTCGTCATTTCCGCGCGCGGCGACCTGCACATCGACGACCATCACACGGTCGAGGATGTCGGCATCGCGCTGGGACAGGCGATCAAACAGGCTTTAGGCGACAAGCGGGGGCTCACCCGCTACGCCGATTGCCTGTTGCCGATGGACGAGACGCTGACGCGGGTCGCCGTGGACGTGTCGGGACGGCCTTTCCTTGCGTTCCGCACGCAATTCCCCACCGCAAAAATCGGAACCTTCGATACTGAACTGGTTCGCGAGTTCTTTCAGGCTTTTGCGATTCATGGCGGGCTGACGCTGCATGTCGAGACGTTGTACGGCGCCAACAGCCATCACATCGCCGAATCCTGTTTCAAGGGCGTCGCGCGGGCGCTTGGCGCGGCGCTTGCGATCGACCCTCGACAGGCGGCGCGTATCCCGTCCACCAAGGGCGCGCTGTAAAGGCATCTCATGAAACTTTATGCGATTCACGCGCCGCTCGCGGCGCTGTCGGCGCCAGAGAAAATCCGGGCCGCTTCGACCGGATTTTCCGGCGCCGGTCTGGCGTTCGGGTCACTTTGGCTGCTGGCGCGCGGCCTCTGGTTCGCATTCTTCGCCTATGCGTTGGCGGGGGCGGCTGTCGTGATCGCCGTGTACCTCGGCGTGCTGACGCTTCCGGCGGCGCTGGCGCTTGACGCGCTGGGTCATGTTTACGTCGCCTGCGAGGGAAGGGGGCTGCGCGCCTCGGCGCTTGCGCGCGCCGGGCGGCCCCTGGCGGACGTGATATTCGCCCATTCCGCGCTGGAGGCGGAAAAGTTGTTTCTGGAACGCACATTAGCCGCGCCGGCGTCGGCATGGCGCGGCGGCGCGCCTGCGGGGCCGGACATTATCGGGCTGTTTCCGGAACCGGGGCGATGAAAGTCGCCATCGTCGACTACGGCTCCGGCAATCTTCATTCCGCGCACAAGGCGCTGGAGCGCGCAGCCCGCGAGGGCGGGGTGAGCGCGGAGGTGCGCGTTACGGCCGATCCCGATTGGACCCTTGGCGCCGACCGCATTGTGCTGCCGGGCGTCGGAGCCTTCGCCGATTGCCGTCGCGGGCTCGACGCGACGATGGGCATGGGCGAAGCGCTGGAGGAGGCTGTGCGTCGCCGGGGCCGGCCGTTTCTGGGGATTTGCGTGGGCATGCAATTGCTGGCGACGCGCGGGCTGGAACATGAGGTGACGGCGGGTCTGGGCTGGATCGCCGGCGACGTGGCCGCGATTCGTCCCGCCGATCCTGAGCTCAAGATTCCGCATATGGGCTGGAACACGCTCGATATTCGCCGGCCCCACGCGTTGCTGGAGGGCGTGGCTCCGGGGTTGCACGCTTATTTCGTGCATTCGTTCCAGCTTTACCCGGCCGAGCGGGACGACGTGGTGGCGCAGACCGATTACGCAGGGCCGATAACCGCCCTCGTCGCTCATGAAAATGTGGCGGGGACGCAGTTTCATCCGGAAAAGAGCCAGACGCTGGGTCTGGCTTTGCTGGCTAACTTTCTGAAGTGGCGCCCGTGATCCTGTTTCCCGCCATCGACCTCAAGAACGGCGAATGCGTGCGCCTGTTGCGTGGCGACATGGAGAAAGCCACCGTTTTTAACGCCGACCCTGCCGGACAGGCCAAAAGCTTTGAATCCCAGGGTTTTGGCTATCTCCACGTGGTCGATCTCGACGGCGCCTTCGCGGGCAGGCCGGTCAACGCGTCCGCCGTAGAGCGCATCCTCGTCGCGACGGGCATGAAAGTGCAGCTTGGGGGCGGCGTGCGCGATCTGCGCACGGTGACGGGCTGGCTGGAAAAGGGCGTGGCGCGCGTCATCATCGGCACGGCGGCGCTGAAGGATCCCGATTTCGTGCGCGAGGCGGCGCGGCTCTACCCCGGGCAAATCGCGGTCGGCATCGACGCGCGGGAGGGCCGCGTAGCGGTGGAGGGCTGGGCGCGCCAATCCGACGTGTCGGCGCTCGATCTGGGGCGTATTTTTGAAGATTCAGGGGTGGCCGCGCTGATCTACACCGACATCGCGCGCGACGGCGCGATGCAGGGCCTCAATATCGCGCAGACAGTGGCGCTTGCCGAGGCGGTGGCGATCCCTGTCATCGCCAGCGGCGGACTGGCCTCCCTCGACGACGTGAAGCGGCTGTTGCAACCCGATTGCGCCCGACTTGCGGGCGCGATTTCCGGGCGGGCGTTGTATGACGGGCGGCTCGACCCGGCCGAGGCGCTGGCGTTGCTGAAAGGGGCGGCGACATGCTGAAAGCCCGCGTCATCCCCTGTCTCGACGTAAAGGACGGGCGCGTCGTCAAGGGCGTCAATTTCGTCAATCTGCGCGACGCGGGCGATCCCGTGGAATGCGCGATGGCGTACGACCGGGCGGGCGCCGATGAACTTTGTTTCCTCGACATCGCCGCCAGCCACGAGAATCGCGGCACGCTGCTCGATGTCGTGCGGCGTACGGCGGAGGTTTGCTTCATGCCGCTGACGGTCGGCGGAGGCGTGCGCACCATCGACGACATCCGCAACCTGCTGCTGGCGGGAGCGGACAAGGTTTCGATCAATTCGGCGGCGGTGTCGGACCGGCAGTTCGTGCGTCGCGCGGCGGAGAAATTTGGCAGCCAATGCGTGGTTGTGGCGATCGACGCCAAGCGCGTGTCTTCGATCGGGGCCCCCCCGAAATGGGAGATTTTCACCCACGGCGGCCGCAAGCCGACGGGCATCGACGCCGTCATGTTCGCGCAGGAGGTTGTGGCGCTGGGGGCGGGCGAGATTTTGCTAACCTCGATGGATCGCGACGGCGCGCGTATCGGGTTCGATCTCGAACTGACGAGGGCGGTGGCGGACGCCGTGCCCGCCCCGGTCATCGCTTCCGGCGGGGTCGGCGACCTCGATCATCTCGCGCAAGGGGTTTTGCAGGGACATGCGAGCGCGGTGCTGGCGGCGTCGATCTTTCATTTCGGCGAGTACACGATCCGGCAGGCCAAGGAGCGCATGGCGGCTTCAGGAGTTCCGGTGCGGCTCGACTGAGGGAACCGGGCGTAACGCTCCCGCGTTGAGGTTGTGGCGCGATCGCGCCTGACCCAGGGAGTTTTTAGATGCTAAGCTTTTCGCGCCGCGCCGCGCTTGCGGCGGCTTTGACGCTGGCGGGCCTGAGCGCCGCCTATGGCGACGAAGTCAAATACACCGCCAAACTTGACGCCGCTTCAGAGATTCCGGCCAACGACAGCAAGGGCATGGGTATGGTTGACGCCCACTTCGACACGGCGACGAAAGTGCTGACCTGGACCGCGACCTATAGCGGCCTGACCGGTCCCGCAACGATGGCGCATTTCCATGGGCCGGCCCCTGCAGGCAAAGCGGCGGGCGTCATGGTTCCTGTCAAATCCGAAATGGCGAGCCCGATCAAAGGCTCCGCGACGTTGACCGACGAGCAGGCGAAGGCGTTGGCGGAGGGCATGATTTATTTCAACATCCACACCGACGCGAACAAGTCCGGGGAAATTCGCGGCCAACTGATGATGGGCATGTAATCTGACGGGCGGCGGCCAGGGTAACGAATAAACTCCCAGATCGCCGCCTGTCGACTAAGCCGTTCTGAATACGGTCTAAAATGCGAGCTCGCTTGGGTCTTGAGGGCCGATGGCGGACGTTGGCCTGATTTTTCTTTCAAAAACAATTTGACAGGTGTTGGGGTGGTGTCTAGATACGGCTCACCGAACGGCGACGCCGCTGGGTTGGCGGGCTGGATTG
>JAYVYJ010000059.1:0-3652 GCA_043784465.1 Hyphomicrobiales bacterium | reverse complement strand
GGCAAAATCACCTTTGCTTGGCCATATGGAAAGAACTTTATTGCTAGGAACTTTAACTGAAACGTATCGAGGAAACTTTTCATCCTGATTGCCAATTGCGTCTACCGGCCATTTGAATGAATGCATCGCGTCTAGATCAATCCATTCTGATTCGCGAATTGGAACGCGAACGCCGCCTCCGTAGGGAATACCCTCGGCAAGTAGTTGACCGTTTTGCAGACATTTCCAAAGCGGTACGAGGGCAATACCTTGTTGCGAATCTAAGGTGCCGAGGCTGTTTTTATCTTCCCACAACTGCATTATTACAACAATTAAGGGGATGTCTGGCAATTTCGCCAACTCATATCCCGGTAGTTTGGGCGCTCCTAGGGGCCGCACCCTATCGGGAGTAGGAGATTTATAGCGATAAATTCTATCGGCAGGATTTGGGGGCGGCGTCTGGCATATTTTAGGTCCTATCCATCTGCGTACCAGCCCAGAATAGAGCGGCCAGGCTCTTCGGACGCGATCAAAATCCCGATACATTATCCATGCTGCAACCATGGGCAAGCTCCACCAAACTTCTTCTTTTGGATTAAAGTGAGATGGATCCGGGCTTTCCTGCAGAGGTCCCAAATCGAGAGCGACTGCCTCAGCCTCAGCCTCAGCCTCTTCGGGAGTGATTTCACCGATTAGCACACGATAAATTATTGATTCGCGGTGCCGAGACGAGTATTTGACCCATAAAGGCATAGCCATGCGCACGCTCCAGAACAAGACCATATAAGTTCAGTGTGATTTAACTGTACAAAAACCTCTGAAAACCAACAAACGCATCGCGGATTTGCTGCACGCCGCCCAGCTTCGCCGCCGCGTCATTGATCGAACCATATTTCAGGTTGATCAATGCCCCTAGCTTGCTCTGATCAAGTTCTTCAACGCCTTGATCGACATACTGCGACAGCACAAAATCAAGAAACGCCTGTAGCTTGGCGTCGTAGTTCGTGAATATTTGCGGGCGATGCACTTCAACCCGTTCCTTGCGCGTGATTGGCGGGATCAGATAAGCGACATAGGCCAGAACGTCGAACAGGTCGCTTTTTTCGTCGTCAATCGCCTTTTTGATTTCGGTTAATTGCTCCAGCCCAAAGCCCTTTTGTGAAAGGCCTTCCAGCAAGGCTTTGCGCGTATCCGGTTTGCTCCAGATCGAGCGCAGTTCGTCTTCGTCTTTAAATAGTTGCGGCAACTCGCCGAACAGCCGTTCAATGAATTGCGCCGCCGACATAGGGCGTCCATCGGCGCTCCAGAAGGTCGTCACCATCATGTTTTGGATGGTGCGCTCCTTGCCGTCCGCAAGCTTGATCTTGATCTTCTTGGGCCTTGTCGGCTCGTTATCGCCTTCAACATCGCCGCCCGTTGGCGCTTGCGGGTCTGGAGTGCCAGCGGGCTTGGGCTTGGGCTTATCGTCGGCTTCAGTGTCAAGCGGTTCACCGTCCCATTCAGGATCGTTGAAATGCTCATAGGCCTTCACGAAATCATAAATCGTGAAGTGGTCCTTGCCTTCGAAAAGCCGCGTGCCGCGCCCGATGATTTGTTTGAATTCGATCATCGAATTGACTGGACGCATCAAAACAATGTTGCGGACGTTGCGCGCATCAACGCCGGTTGAAAGCTTTTGCGAGGTTGTCAGAATTGTTGGAATAGTTTTGTCGTTGTCCTGAAACGCCTTCAACGCCTGATCACCAATAGCGCCATCATTCGCGGTCACGCGAGCGCAATAATGCGGGTCTTTGCTGGTTTTCATCTGGTTGATTAGGTTGCGCACCGCAAGCGCGTGATCTTGAGTTGCGCAAAATACCAGCGTCTTTTCGTTCTGGTTGATCAAATCCATGAAAACCTTGACGCGGTATTTTTCGCGCTCGGCTATTTCAATGATGCGGTTGAAGTCGGCTTCGTTATAGCGCCGCCCCTCTTCAACCTCGCCATCAATCAGTTGATCGTCAGGCGTGTAAAAATAATCATCCAGCGTCGTGGCGATTTGCTTGACCTTGAACGGAGTCAGGAAGCCGTCGTTAATCCCTTGCTTCAGCGAATAGATATAAACCGGCTCGCCGAAATAGGCATAGGTATCAACATTGTCTTTACGCTTTGGCGTTGCGGTCAAACCAAGCTGCACAGCGGGCGCGAAATAATCGAGAATGCCGCGCCAATTGCCCTCGTCTTTCGCGCCGCCGCGATGGCATTCGTCAATGACAATGAAATCAAAGAAATCCGGCGGATAGTCGCCAAAGAACGGCGATGGATTGCCGCTTTCGTCGCGCCCGCTCATAAAGGTCTGGAAAATCGTGAAAAACACGCTGCCGTTTTTCGGCACACGGCCTTTTTTGCGGATTTCTTCGGGCGCGATACGAACCAAGGCGTCTTCAGGAAAAGCCGAAAACGCATTGTAAGCCTGATCAGCGAGAATATTGCGGTCGGCAAGAAACAGGATGCGCGGGCGGCGTGTCGGTTCACCGCCAATGTTCCATTTGGCTTCGAACAGCTTCCAAGCCAATTGAAAAGCAATGAAGGTCTTGCCCGTGCCGGTTGCCAGCGTCAACAGGATGCGCTTGCGGCCCTCGGCAATGGCATCCAGAGCGCGGGAGATGGCATTGTCTTGATAATAGCGTGCGCCCCATGTGCCGCCCCTGTCTTCGAAGGGAACAGCGGCGAAGCGGTCGCGCCATGCGTTTTGTTTGGCGAAAACAGAGGCCCAGAGTTCGTCGGGCGAAGGATAGGCGTCGACATAGCTCTCTTCCCCGGTTTCCATATCAATGCGGTAAATGCCAATGCCATTGGTGGAAAAGGCGAAGCGGGTTTGCAGCTTGCCTGCATATTGCTTGGCTTGGCCAACGCCTTCGGTGTCGGGCAAGTCGCGCCGCTTGGCTTCGATCACTGCCAGCTTGGTGTTTTTATAGACCAGAACATAATCGGCAATTTCCGGCTTGGCGCGACGGTTTGCGCCCTCTATCCGGCCAAGGGTGATTTGCTCGCGCCGGACTCGGCTTTGTTCCACCACGCCCCAGCCCGCCGCTTTTAAAGCGGGATCAATCAATTCGGCACGGGTCTCGGCTTCGTTCATTTTTAGTCCGCCTTCAAAAGCTTGCGGTTGCCAACCTTCCAAACCAGAAAATCCATCAAGCGAACAACGTCACAGTCTTTCAAGCGCTGATCGCGCAGTTTGAACCGCTCCAAAATCTCTGCAACGCGCGGGACCTGCGACCAAGCGCAATAGCATTCCTCAACGTGAAACAGGTATTTTGAAACGCTTTCAATTCTCTTTTCCCTATCCCAGCTAAGCGGCGGCTCAGACACTTTGAAGAAGGCTCTGACATGCCTATCGTAAATTGGACTGGCTTCTCGATGCGTGGCCACGAGTTTTGAAACAAAGGAAAAGTGTAAGGCGTTACGTTTGGGTTTGCGTTGTTCGTCTGTCTCGTCCTTCGGTATATTCGACAGTGATTCAATCATCGCGCCAAAGTCTGGAACTCCGTCCGGCTTCAGTTTGGGCGCAAACATGAATTCAAAAAAGGGATTTTTAAAATTGTCATTAAGCCGCGCGGCATTCAGGCCATAGTAGTTCGTGAAAAGGATTTTGAAGCGTTCTCTTGCCAACTTTGAAGGGTCTGGAAGC
>JAYVYJ010000058.1:0-10429 GCA_043784465.1 Hyphomicrobiales bacterium | reverse complement strand
CCCGAATACAAGGCGCACCGGCCCGAACCGCCGGCGGACCTGCTGCCGCAGTTCCCGCTGATGCGCGCCACCGTGCGCGCCTTCGGCCTCACGCCCATCGAGCAGGACAAATACGAGGCCGACGACCTGATCGCCACCTACGCACGTCTCGCGCGCGAACGTGGCGCGGACGTGCTGATCGTCTCGGCGGACAAGGACCTCATGCAATTGATCGAACCGGGGGTCGCCATGTTCGATCCGGCGTCCGGGACCGGCGACAACAGGCGCGAGGAGCGGCGCATCGGCGTTCCGGAGGTCATCGAATATTTCGGCGTGCCGCCCGACAAGGTTATCGACGTGCAGGCGCTGGCGGGCGATTCCACCGACAATGTGCCGGGCGCGGCGGGCATCGGCGTCAAGACGGCCGCGCAACTCATCAACGAATATGGCTCGCTCGACGCGCTGCTGGCGCGGGCGAGCGAGATCAAACAACCCAAGCGGCGCGAGACGCTGACCAACCCGGAATCGGTGGAACGGATCCGCATCTCGCAAAAGCTCGTCACGCTCGTGCGCAACGTGGAGCTGGCGCATCCCCTGGACTCGTTGGGTCTGCCCAAGCTCGCAGGCGCGCCGATGATCGCGTTTCTGAAGGCGATGGAGTTCACGACGCTGACGCGGCGCGTGGCTGAGATCTGCGGGCTGGAGGCGGGCGACATCGAGCCGGATGCAGCCTATGCGGGCGCCGCCGGATGGCGCCAGCGCGATGGCGAGGCGGCGACGCCGCCGCCCGCGCCGCCCGCCGCCGCGCCGGTCGAAACGACCCCGGACGCCTCCCCGAAGCGGCTTGCCGATGCGCGCGCGGCGCAGGCGCGGGCGCAGATATTCGACGTCGCGCAATATCCGACCGTGCGAACGCTGGAGGACCTTGACGCATGGATCGCGCGCGCCTTCGCAGCGGGCGTCGTGGCTTTCGACACGGAAACGAGTTCGCTGGACTCGCTGCAAGCCGATCTCGTCGGCTTCTCGCTGGCGACAGCGCCCGGAGAGGCCTGTTACGTGCCGCTCAACCATGTGCAGGGCGAAGGCTTGTTTGGCGACGGACGGATCCAGGGCCAGATCGCCGAGGCCGATGCGCTGGCCCGGCTAAAGCCCCTGCTCGAAGCGCCGCATGTGCTGAAGGTCGGGCAGAACGTCAAATTCGATTGGCACGTGTTCAAACAACGCGGGATCGAAGTTGCGCCTTATGACGACACGATGCTGATGTCTTATGTGCTGGACTCTGGAGTGCACAACGAAGGTCACGGCATGGATGGGTTGAGCGCGCGCTGGCTTGGCCACCAGCCCATCCCCTTCGCGCAGGTCGCGGGCTCCGGGCGCACGTTCATCGGGTTTGCGCGCGCTCCTCTCGACAAGGCGACGGCTTATGCCGCCGAAGATGCGGATGTGACCCTGCGGCTGTGGCGCGTGCTGAAGCCGCGCCTCGTCGCCGAGGGACTGACCACGGTTTACGAGACTCTGGAGCGCCCGCTGGTGGCGGTGCTTGCGCGCATGGAGGCGCGCGGCGTCTCGATTGATCGCAACATTCTCTCGCGGCTATCGGGCGAATTCGCTCAAGGGATGGCGCGGGTGGAGGCGGAGATTCAGACGCTCGTCGGCGCGCCGATCAATCTGGGTTCGCCCAAACAGGTCGGCGACGTGCTGTTTGGTCAGATGGGGCTGCCGGGGGCGAAAAAGACGCCGACGGGGGCGTGGTCGACAAGCGCCGGGGTGCTGGAGGACCTCGCCGAAGAGGGGCACGAACTGCCGCGCAAGATCCTCGACTGGCGCCAGCTCTCAAAGCTCAAATCGACCTATACCGATGCGCTGCCAGGCTATGTGAATCCGACGACGCATCGCGTCCACACCTCCTACGCGATGGCGGCGACGACGACGGGTCGGCTGTCGTCCTCCGAACCCAATCTGCAAAACATCCCCATACGCAACGAGGAGGGCCGCCGCATCCGCCGCGCCTTTGTCGCCGCAAAGGGCGCAAAAATCATCTCGGCCGATTACAGCCAGATCGAACTTCGGTTGCTCGCCCATATCGCCGACCTACCGTCGCTCAAGCAGGCGTTCGCCGAGGGGCTCGACATTCATGCGATGACGGCCAGCGAGATGTTTGGCGTCCCCATCGCCGGGATGCCCAGCGAAATCCGGCGCCGCGCCAAGGCGATCAATTTCGGCATCATTTATGGCATCTCGGCCTTCGGGCTGGCCAACCAACTGGGCATCCCGCGCGAGGAGGCGGGCGCCTACATCCGCAAATATTTCGAGCGGTTCCCCGGCATCCGCGACTATATGGAAGCGATGAAGAAGCGGGCGCGGGCGGATGGCTTTGTGGAGACCATCTTCGGGCGCAAATGCCATTTCCCGCGCATCAACGCTTCCAACCCCAGCGAGCGCGCGTTCAACGAACGCGCGGCGATCAATGCGCCCATTCAGGGGTCGGCCGCCGATATCATCCGCCGCGCGATGATCCGCATCGAGCCGGAACTGGATCGCGCGGGCTTGGGTGCGCGCATGTTGTTGCAAGTCCATGACGAACTGGTGTTCGAGGTCGCTGAGAGCGAGGTCGAGCCGACCATCGCGCTGGTGTCGCGCGTGATGGCGCAGGCGCCGGCGCCGGCGCTCAGCCTCGACGTGCCGCTGCGCGTGGAGGCCCGCGCCGCCGATAATTGGGACGAGGCGCATTGAAAAGGCGGCTGGACATATTCGCGGAACTGGCAGTTTTCGGGGAAGGATTTGCGGGGCGTCGCAGCGCGTTTCCCAAACTGCATGTGTACTTGCCAACGGCTTTGACTTGAGCCAACGCCCGAATGGCTTTAAGTCTGCCGCTCGCAGGGAGCTGCGGCTCCGCCCTGTTGAGACTTGTCCGCATGATCGCTTCGTATCGTTTCGTCTTCGCTCTGGCGCCGCTTTTGTTCGTCTCCGCCGCCGCCGCCGAGCCGTTCCTGCTGGCCGATGCGCAGACCGGCGAAGTGTTGTTGCAGAGCGACGCAACGGCGCCTTGGTTCCCCGCGTCCACCACCAAACTGATGACGACCTATGTCGCGTTGAGCGCGGTGCGCGACGGGCGGCTGACGATGGATACGCCGCTCACCATGTCCGCTCGCGCCGCGCGCAGCGCGCCCTCCAAGATGGGGTTCCGGCCTGGAACGCTGGTCACGCTCGACAATGCGCTGAAGATGCTGATGGTGAAATCGCCCAACGACGTGGCGGTGATGGTCGCCGAAAGTCTGTCCGGGTCGGTCGAGGCGTTCGCCGCCGAAATGAACGCCGCTGCGACGAAGCTGGGTATGCGCGAGAGCCATTTCGTCAACCCCAACGGGCTGCACGACGCCGATCATTATTCCTCCGCCCGCGACATGGCGGTCCTCGCGCGCGCGCTCCTGCGGGAATTTCCCGACCAAGCCGATCTGTTCGCCATCGGCGAACTTCAACTCGGCGCCCAGATCATTCGCAATCACAACGGCATGCTGGGTCGCTATCCCGGCGCCGATGGCATGAAGACCGGTTTTACCTGTCCGGCGGGGTGGAACATCGTCGCGACCGCACAGCGCAATGGTCGCAGGCTGATCGCGGTCGTCTTCGGCGCCCCCTCGCCGCGTGTGCGCAACGACGAAGCGGCGTTGCTATTCGACCGCGGCTTCGATCTCTCCGCCGGCGGTCAGAGGCTGGAGGCGTTGCCGGCGGCGGCGAGCAATGCGCCGCCCGACATGCGCGACAAAATCTGCCGGGGGCGAGGCAAAGCCCGCATGCTGGCGATGCAAGAGGATTTCGTCGCCGCCATGGCGAACGCCCCGGGCGGAGACGCCCCGGGCGCCGCGCCGGGCCTGATGAGCATGGCGATGGAAGCGCCCCCGCATTCCGTTGCGCTTTCTACCGAACGCGTGGCGTTCACCCCGGTGGCGGTGTTCGTGGGCCCGAAGCCGGGCTGGGATGGGCCCGTGTTGGCCACGCGCGACGCGCCGCCGGAGACGTCGCCGACGGTGAGCGCCTTCGCCGCCGACAAGGAGGCGTCGCGTCCCGAGGAGAGCGCCAAAGCGGCTCTCAGCAGTTCCGTCAAACCCGTCGCCCGCTTGCGGCGCTTGCGCGGGACGCCGGAGACGCGCGCGCGGATTTCGGCGGCGGCCCAGCGCGTGGCGGCTAAAAAACCACTAAAATAGGAAATCGACGGCTGTCCTCACGGGAGTGTGACTTCGGACACAAAATTGCCTTAATTGCGACAATCGACCGCCCAAGCGCTCGGCGATACAAAAGGCGAGCCGCGACGGTGCGGTGCGATGACCTGTCCGGCGATTTTGCCCCCCAGCCCCCGGACGGCGTTTCGGACCCGACCAAGCCACGCAGGCTGGCGGATCGACGGGCCCCCTCCCAGTCGATCCGCCTCTTTTTTTGCCCCCCTCCCGATTTGAACGCGCGTGGTAGCTTGAAAGCGAGCCTTCTTTCTCCGATATCGCGGATGCCGGGGCGCTTTCGCCCCAAATCCACGCCAAGAGGGATACCTTGACGACTGAAGCCGCTCCCGCGCCTCAAGACGCAGCCCCTGCGCCTGAGTCGACCGCCGCCAAGACCCAGAATTTCGAAGCCGACGTTTCCAGGCTGCTGCACCTGATGGTGCATTCCGTATATTCCGAGCGCGATATTTTCGTGCGCGAATTGATCTCCAACGCCGCCGACGCCTGCGAAAAGTTGCGTTATGAGGCGATCGCGCACCCGGAGCTTGTCGCCGGCGCCGCCCCTTTCGTCATCCAGATCGCCATCGATCCCGAAGCCAAGACGCTGACGTTCATAGACAACGGCGTCGGCATGACCCGCGAGGACCTGACCGAGGCTTTGGGCACCATTGCACGCTCGGGCACCAAGGCGTTTCTCGACAAGCTCGCCGCCGACGGGTCGGAAAATTCAGGCAATCTGATCGGCCAGTTCGGCATCGGCTTTTATTCGTCGTTCATGGTCGCCGACGAGGTGACGGTGGATACGCGCCGCGCGGGAACGGCGGAGTCCTGGCGCTGGACATCGGACGGCAAAGGAACCTACTCGATTGAGCCGATCCCCTTCGATATCGCGCCGGCGCATGGCACGCGTGTTACGTTGAAGCTCAATGCGGACTCGGGGGATTACGCCGAGCGCTATAAAATCGAGCGCGTCGTCAAGGAGCATTCGGGCGCGGTCGCCGTGCCCATCGAGATCGTCGAGAAGCCGGGCGCTGAAGCGCAGCGCGTCACGGACGGCGCCGCCATCTGGGCGAAGTCCAAATCCGACGTGACGGCGGAGGAATATACCGAATTTTATCGTGGTCTCGCCGGCCAATACGACGAGCCGGCGCTGACCGTCCATTGGCGCGCCGAGGGGAGACACGAATATACCGTGCTCGCCTTCGTGCCGGGCTCGCGGCCGTTCGACCTGTTCGACCCTGCGCGCAAGGGCAAGGCCAAGCTCTACGTGCGGCGCGTGCTGATAAACGCCGACGCCGACCTGCTGCCGGGCTGGCTGCGCTTCGTGCGGCTGGTGGTTGATAGCGCCGACCTGCCGCTCAACGTGTCCCGCGAGATGATTCAGGAGAGCGCGGTTTTCGCTGCGATCAAAAAGGGCGTCGTCAACCGGCTTGTGCAGGAATTGACCAAGCTGGCCGAGAACGAGCCGGAGAAATATGCGAAGCTTTGGGAGAATTTTGGCGGCGTGTTGAAGGAGGGGCTTTACGAAGACCCCGAGCGGCGCGACGCGCTGTTCAAGCTTTCGCGCTTTGGATCCACGAAGCATCCCGATGGGGGCCGCAGGCTCGAAGATTATGTGAAGGACCTGCGCGAGAACCAGACGGCGATCTATTATCTGACCGGCGACGACGCCAAGCGCCTGGCCTCCAGCCCGCAGTTAGAGGGTTTTCGCGCACGCGGCGTCGAGGTGCTGCTGCTGGCGGACCCGGTGGATGCGTTCTGGGTGTCGACGGCTGTCGGTTACGAGGGCAAACCGTTCAAGTCCATCAGTCAGGGCTCAGCCGACATCAAGAGCATCGCGCTCGTCGAGGGCGCGACGCCGCCTGCGGAAGCCAGCGCGGAAGTTGCGACGCTCATCGCCCATATCAAGCAGGTTCTGGAAGGCGAAATTGAGGACGCCCGCGCGTCGGACCGGCTGACCGACAGCGTCGCCTGTCTGGTCGCTCCGGAATTTGGGCCGGATCGGCAATTGGAGAAGATGCTCGCTGCGCACGGGCGGACGATGGAGCGGGTCAAGCCCGTGCTGGAGATCAACGCGACCCATCCGCTCACCGCCTCGCTGGCGAAGCGGTTTCAGGAGGGGCGCGACCGCGATCTCGTGGACGATGCGGCGTGGCTGCTGTTCGACGAGGCGCGGCTTGTGGACGGCGAGCCGCTAAAGGACGCGCCGGGCTTCGCGGCGCGGCTGCGCCGGGTGATGGAGCGGGCGCTAGGCTGACCGCAGGTCAGCCGCCCGCGCTCCGGCGCCCTGGTGGCGACAAGCGCATTGGCCTTGCCTTCAGGCCGAAGCGGCCATCATCAATTCGGCGCTCACCAGGGGAGCGGGGGCCTTCTTGCGGGCGGAGGTCTTGGCGTTCTTGGTGGGCTTGGGCGCTGCGACGACAACGAGGTCGGCGCGGATCGCCTCTTCGCTCAGACGCCAATGTTCGGCGTCGCGGCCGAAGGGACGGCCTTCATTCTCCCACAGCGCGTAGGCGCGGTTGCGGACGAGTTCGGCGAATCCGGGAAAGCTGACGGGATAGTTCATGTCGCATGTCCTCGATGCGTCGAGCGGTTCAAACCGGCTCGGCTGGGGTTCGAGTTACCGTTGGGGCGGGGCCGCCACCGGCCTCCCGCTTCAACCAGTTCACGGTTAACAAAGCGTGTCGGGCCGCCGCCTCCCCTTGCGCGCGGCTTGCCGACCGGCTTTGTCTCGGCCTATAGGCGGGGCGGGGCGCGCCGGGTTCGACGGCGGGAGCTCCCTGTAAAATTGGGACACTGGATGCGCGCGCCGGGCGGACCCCGACTTTTGCTTCGGCGGCTCCGCGAAGTCATGGCGGAGCCGGTCGTCGCGCAGGCGCGTCTCGACCGCATCGTCGTTCTGATCGCCTCCAACATGGTCGCCGAAGTCTGCTCGCTCTATGTCGCGCGCGCCGACGGCCCGCTGGAATTGTTCGCCACGGAAGGCCTTAACCGCGAGGCCGTCCATATGACGACGATGCGGCCCGGCGAGGGCCTCGTCGGCCTCATCGCCAGCACCGCCGAGCCGCTCGCGCTCTCCGATGCGCAGAGCCATCCGTCCTTTTCCTACAAGCCCGAGACGGGCGAGGAGATCTATCAGTCGTTCCTCGGCGTGCCGGTGCTGCGCGGCGGCGCAACGCTGGGCGTGCTGGTGGTGCAGAACCGCGCACGGCGCAGCTACTCGGAGGAGGAGGTCGAGGCGCTGCAAACCACCGCCATGTTGCTCGCCGAGTTGATCGCGTCGGGCGAGTTGCAGGGTCTTTCCGGCCAGCCGGCGGCCATCGCCGTGCGCAAGGCCGCCGACTTCAAGGGCGCGCCGATCGCGGAAGGGTTGGGCCTTGGCCACGCCGTGCTGCATTCGCCCCGCATCGTCGTGTCCAAAATCGTCGCCGACGACGTCAACGCCGAACTTGAGAGGCTGGAAACCGCCATCGAAGCGATGCGCGCCTCGGTGGACGAACTGATCGAGCGCAGCGACGACGGGGCGGAAGGCGAGCATCGCGACGTGCTCGAAGCCTTCCGTATGATCGCGCACGACCGGGGGTGGCTGCGGCGGCTGCGCGAAGCGGTCAGCAGCGGGCTCACCGCCGAGGCGGCAGTCGAGCGCGTGCAAAACGACGCGCGCGCAAAACTGCAACGCCAGACCGACCCCTATCTGCGCGACCGGCTGCACGATCTCACCGACATCGCCAACCGCCTGCTGCATCAGCTCGCTGGCCAAAGCCTCGTGTTAAGGCCCGACGAATTGCCCGAAAATGCGATCCTCGTCGCGCGCTCGATGAGCCCGGCGGCTCTGCTCGACTACGACCGCTCGCGATTGCGGGGGCTGGTGCTGGAGGAGGCGGGGGCGGCCAGCCACATCGCCATCGTCGCGCGCGCGCTGGGCATTCCGGCGGTCAGCGACCTGCCCAATATCTCAGAGATCGTCGAGCACGGCGACGCCATCATCCTCGACGGCCTGACGGGAGAAGTGCATCTGCTGCCGCCGCCTGAGGTCGAGGCGGCCTACGTGGAAAAGGCGAGGTTGCGCGCGCGCCGGCAGGACCAGTATCGCGCGCTGCGCGACACGCCCTCGCAGACTTTGGACGGAACGCCAGTCGGGTTGCATATGAATGCCGGGCTGCTGATCGACCTGCCGCATCTGGAAGAGACCGGCGCAGAGTCCATCGGGCTGTTCCGCACCGAATTGCAGTTCATGCTCGCGTCGCGGTTTCCCCGGCTCGCCGCGCAGGAGCAGCTTTATCGCGCCGTACTGGATGCCGCGGGCGACAGGACGGTGACGTTCCGCACGCTCGACATCGGCGGCGACAAGCGCCTGCCCTACATGAAGTCGCACGAGGAGGAGAACCCCGCGCTGGGCTGGCGAGCGGTGCGTATCGGCCTCGACAAGCCGGCGCTGTTGCGCATCCAGATGCGCGCTATGCTGCGCGCCGCCGAGGGGCGCCGGTTGCGGCTGATGCTGCCGATGGTTTCGGCGGTCGAGGAATACCGGCGCGGCAGGGCGATGCTCGACAGGGAAATTGCGTTTCTCAGACAACTCGGGCGCGTTCCGCCGATATCGATTGAACTGGGCGTGATGGTGGAGGTGCCTTCGCTGCTCTGGCAATTGGAGGAGATCGCGGGCGTGGCGGATTTCCTGTCGGTCGGCTCGAACGACCTCATGCAATATCTTTACGCCGCCGACCGCGACAACAAGCGGGTGTCGGAGCGCTTCGACACGCTGGCTCCGGCCTTTCTGCGCGCGCTGAGGCGGATCGCGGACGTCGGCGAGCGCGGGCTGGCCCCGGTGGCGTTGTGCGGCGAGATCGGGGGTCGTCCGCTGGAGGCGATGACGCTGATCGCGCTGGGCTTCCGCCATCTGTCGATGTCGGCGGTTTCGTTGGGGCCGATCAAGGCGATGGTTCTGTCGCTACCGCTGGCGGCCTTGCGGCCGGAGGTGGAGGCGCTGCTCGCCACATCCGGCGACGCGGGGTCGTTGCGCGAGCCGCTGCGCGAAATCGCCGACAGACACGGCGTCCGGCTTTAGCCTGGCCATGAACCTCGACGCGCTTCTCGACACGATTCTGCGCCGCCATGGCGAGCTGGCTCACAAGCTCGAACAGGGCGGGGCGGACTACGCCGAAAATTCGCGCGAATATTCCGAGCTGGAGCCGCTCGCCGTCCTGATCCGCGCCTATCGCGACAAGCGCAAGGAAGCCTCCGATCTGGAGGCGATGCTTGCCGATCCCGACGCAGAAATGCGCGAAATTGCGGCGGCTGAAATCGGCGACGCTCGCGCCGCCCTCGATGCGGTGACGCGGGACATCCAGATCGCGCTGTTGCCCAAGGACGCCGCCGACGACAGCAACGTGATTCTGGAAGTGCGCGCGGGCACAGGCGGCGACGAGGCGGCCTTGTTCGCGGGCGACCTGTTCCGCATGTACGTCAAATATGCGGAAGGGCGTGGCTGGAAGGTCGAGGTGCTGTCGGCCAGCGAGGGTACGGCGGGGGGATACAAGGAGATCATCGCCGAGGTCGCCGGACGGGGCGCTTTCGCCCGGCTAAAATACGAGAGCGGCATCCATCGCGTGCAGCGCGTGCCCGCGACCGAGACGCAGGGGCGTATCCACACCTCCGCCGCCACAGTCGCCGTGATGCCTGAGGCTCGCGAAATCGACGTGGAGATCAAGGACAGCGACCTCAAGATCGACACGATGCGCGCCCAGGGCGCCGGCGGCCAGCACGTCAACAAGACCGAATCCGCCATTCGCATCACGCATTTGCCCACGGGCATCGTGGTCGCCGTTCAGGCGGAGCGCTCGCAGCACAAGAACCGCGCCCAGGCGATGTCGCTGTTGCGCGCGCGCATCTTTGACGCCGAACGCGAGCGCGCCGACGCCGAGCGCGCCCACAACCGTCGCGAACAGGTCGGCACGGGCGACCGGTCCGGGCGCATCCGCACCTATAATTTTCCGCAAGGGCGGATGACCGACCATCGCGTGAACCTGACCCTGTATTCCCTCGATCGCTTCATCGAGGGCGAGGGTTTGGACGAGGCGATCGACGCGCTGGCGGCGGATCGGCAGGCGCGGCTGCTCGCCGAGCAGGCCACAGGCGCGTCGTAAAAGGCGCGCGGGCGTCGTATAAGGTTTGCGACCGTCTGGCGGCGGCGTAAGGAGGCGCGCGTGAAGGGCATGGTCTTGGGGCTCGCAGGT
>JAYVYJ010000057.1:0-10615 GCA_043784465.1 Hyphomicrobiales bacterium | reverse complement strand
TGGCCCATCGACCCGGCTCCTCAAAATCGAAGTCGCAATAGATCCACAATTCTCCGCTCATGGGAATCCCCGCGAGTCATCCCGCATGGCCACTGGTATGAGATCGCTGCTGGAACACGGATAAATTCGCGCTTTGCATCCCCGATTTTTCTGCTATACGCGCCCACGCCGGCGTTCCCCGATAGCTCAGCTGGTAGAGCATTCGACTGTTAATCGAATGGTCGTTGGTTCGAGTCCAACTCGGGGAGCCAATATCTTCTGAAAAGCCGCTCCGTTGTAGAGAAAGACATCACGGCGCGGCTATCCGGACATTCAGTCCCAAACTTCGATTTGGCACGGGACGGACGGCGGCGCTCATGCGCTGGGGCTTTGAAGATCTTCGTGCCACGGACGTTCGGGCGGCGACGCCTTCGCGGCGTCGGATCGCCGTATGGTCGCGGTTGATTTCGGACCGCAACACATCGTGCGCCGCTTGGAGGTTGAGCCAAAAACGCGGATCGACGCCAAAGAACGTGCCCAAGCGAATAGCCGTGTCGGCGCTCATGTCGCGACGCGGGCGCCAGGGTTCGATTATGCGGTCGCCCGGAACGCCGATGGCCTTCCGCAGAGCGCTGGCGCTCCGCCCGAGAGGCTTCAGGCATTCTATGGCGAGCGCTTCGCCGGGATGCGTGCGCAGGCGCGACATGGCGGCTTCCCTCCGGGACAATCCACAATCTCAGCTTTTGCCGGGCGACCTTCGATCCATAGGAAGCAAAACCGCCAGCATTCATTCACCCGGATGCGCAAGCGCCCCGTTCTGCCGCCTGTGAGGACTTCACGTCGGTCGCCCGGCGGCGAGCGCAGCGGGTCCAAATTAGGCGCAGCGTCGAGTCTGTCGAGTTTCCGTGAAGCGACGTTCGCTACGGCGCTCCCTTCCGCCGGGCAAATTACGTCCCGGAAACACCGCTCGGTCTGAGTTTTTGGCGAACCCGACGATCGTTGCTCGCGAGGATCCGATACGCGGTGCGTATTGTCCGAAAGTGTCCGCGCATTCCTCAGTGGGGGTGAGCCAGGCCGTCGCCTACCCGGCCTCCGAGGCGTTCAAGAATCGTCTTCTGTCTCTTCCGCCACTTGTTCATTGAGAAAGTCGGCTTTGGCTTGGGCTTCGCTCGCAGACGCATAGACGCCGACAAGCCCGTTCGGCCCGGCTACGCGCCAAGTCTCGTGACCATCGTCGCTGCGCTCAACCGCATAGAGCGGCGCTTCGTCGCCGATATCGTTCATCTTAAAACCCTCGCGTTTCAGCTACCCGTCATTGCTCGCGTTCAAACCCTCAACCGGAATATTCCCCGCGTCGGGAGTGGCGAGGCCATCGGCGGCGAGCCCTCGCTCAACAAGCCGGCGGATCGCTTCGGGGCGCGTGGGCGCGGGGTCGGGCTGGCGCGCAATCCATCCATCGACCCGCTCTGCTAATTCTGGTCGCAACATGGCGTTGAACTGCAATCCCTTCCCGATGGCGGGACGGCCCAATTTCTTTTTTTCTAGAATTTTCTCTGGTTCAGTCATAACATTTATTCTGGAATAAATTCGTCGGGCAGACGAGAGGCTGCTACCCCCTCGCCCGCACTCGTCCGAACGCGCAGCGACCCGATGTCCAAGGCCGCCACCCTCAGTATCACGTCTCCCGATCTGGCGCTTGCCGCCGTTCCCGCGAGCCGCGCCTTTGCGAACCCGGATGGAACGCGTTTCCGAGTCGGGCGTGAACAGCCATGAACATGGGTTTGGCTCCAATCTTGGGCGCCAATATACGTTGAATCCGCCGCAGGTCGTCGCCTTTGGTTGGAAGCGGCGCCGTTGCGGGAAGGTGGCGCGGTCGCCTTGAAGCGGGTGGGCGCAAGCGTGCGACGATCTTGCTGACGTCGCGTCGATCGGCAAAACGAGATCGTTGACTTTGGGCCCGTCTGGGAGCGAAGTTGCGGGCTGACGCACGGTTCCCTCGACTTGCGGAGCGGCACGCGTGGGCAAGAGCAAGCCTTGGCTGGTCATTTTCGGGATCGTCGCGGCCGGTCTGTGCGGAGCCTCGGCGCCATCGGCCAAAGATGTTGTAGCAGGCCATGCGGAGGAGGTTCGGGGCGGCGCGGTCGCGCGGCGTGCGGCCACGCAGCGCGAATTGGCGCCGCCGAGCGAGGTTTTTGAGGGCGAGACTCTGCAAACGGCGGAGAAGTCGCGGGCGCAGTTCAGGCTGGGCCGGGACACGACGCTGCGCATGGGTGCGGAGACGCGCGTACGGCTGGACCGGATGCTGGTGGACAGGGGCGGGGCCGTCACCGTCGACGGCGGACTCGTGCTGATCGACAAGACGCCAGGGACCGGCGACCGGCCGCTGGAGCTGAAAGGCGCTTTCGGTTTGATCGTGGTGCGGGGCACGCGGCTTTTCGCGGGTCCCAGCAACGGCGTGGTCGGCGTCTTCGTCGAGCATGGCGAAATCGAGGTGACGAGCGGCGGACGCTCGGTCACGCTGCATGACGGCGAGGGTGTCGACATTGTTCGTCGGGGCGCGCCGCCTGGCGCCGTCAAGACATGGGGCGCCAAGCGCGTCGAGGCCGCCCTGAACAGCGTCGAATAGGCGCGCGATGCCCATCTGGCGAGATGGCGATATTGGAGCGCCTTGCGCTTCGCGGCGATGACCGAGCGCTGGCGTCTGCCGCTGCGCTCGGTAGGCGCCGGCGCCGTAACCTGCGCGGCGCTGCTGATGACCGCGCGGCTTCTGCCGGAGGGGGCGAAGCAGGCCTGGCGCGAGCGCGTGTTCGATACGCTGCTCGCCGCCGCCGAACCGTTGCGAGCGACGGCCTCGCCGCTACTCGCGGCGCCGATCGTGGTGATCGACATCGACAGGGCGTCGGTGACGCAACTTGGGCCGTGGCCTTGGCGGCGCGAATTGCTGGCGCGCCTGGTGGCGGAAATCGCCCGGGCGAAACCGCGCGCGGTCGGGATCGACATCCTGTTCGAGGGGCCGGACACGCGTTCCCCGGCGGCGCTGGCGCGTCGCCTCGCGGCCGAAACGCACCGCCAAGATCTCGCCGACTGGTCGCGCACCTTGCCCGACGACGACGCGGCCCTCGCCCAGTCCCTTCGGTCGGCGCCGGTCGCGCTCGGCTATGCGCTGGACCCTGACGGACGCGATCCCGCGCCGGACTCCGCGTTCCACATCGACGGCGCCCTGGCGGTCGGGGCCTTTTGGCGCGCGTCGGGCGCCATTCCGCCCGCGCCGGTGCTCGCCGACGAGGCCGCCGGCTTCGGCGCGGCCCCGCTGCCGGGCGACGCCGACGGAATCGTGCGCCGCGCGCCCGCGTTCGTCGTCGTCGCGGGCGCGCTCCGGCCGGGGCTGGCGCTGGAGACGCTGCGGCTCGCACTCGCCGAGCCGGTCTATGAACTGAGGGCCTCGTCGGACGGTCTGGCGCTTGCGTTCGGCGGTCGAGAGTTGCGCTTGCCAGCGGACGGCATGACGCGTCTGCCGCCCGACGCGACCACACGGGCGGACATCGAGGTTCGCTCGGCCGCCGCGCTCCTCGCTCGCGAGGGGCCGGACCTCCCAGCCGGCGCGATTGTCTGGCTCGGCGCCTCGATCCCCGAGGCGGGCGCCTTGCGGGCGAGCGCGGGGGACTCGCTTGTGTCGTCCACCCGCCTTCAAGCCGCCGCGCTGGCGGAATTGCGCGACGGGCGCCCCGCGCATCCCGCGCTCGGTCTCGAACGCGCGTCGCCCGTGCTGACGGCGGCGCTGGCCGCAGCAGCGCTCGTGGCGGGATTTGCGGTGCAACCGGCGGCGAGCGTGGCCGTGCTGGCCGCCGCGCTCGCCGCCCTTTGGGGCAGCGCTCTGCTTGCTGCGGCCCAGGGGGCGCTGTGGGATCCGACCCTGCCGTCGCTGCTGACGGCCGGCGCCGGTCTGCCGCCGACGCTCATGGCGGCGGCGGCGACTTACCGGCGCGAGCGGCTCATCCGCCGTCGCTTCGAGCAGCATCTCGCCCCCTCGGTGGTGCGGCGTATCGCTGCCAATCCCGCAGCGCTGCGTCTTGCAGGCGAGCGGCGCGAGGTGACGGCGCTGTTTACGGACCTGGAAGACTTCACGCGGTTGACCAACCGACTGGAGCCGGTGACGCTGGTGCGGTTGCTCGACGGATATTTCGAGGGCGTCGTGCGGATCGTGCAGGCGCGCGGCGGCATGGTCGACAAATTCGTCGGCGACGCCGTCCATGCTTTTTTCAACATGCCGGTCGATCAACCCGGCCACGTCGAACAGGCGATCCTGTGCGCCGGAGAGATCGTCGCCTGGAGCGAGGCCTACCGGCGCGGCGAGGATGTCGTCGCTCACCGGATCGGGCGCACCCGCATCGGCGTCGAGTGGGGGGTCGTGATCGCCGGTGAGGTCGGCGCCGGGGCGAAGCTCAATTACACCGCCTATGGCGAGGCCGTGAATCTGGCTTCGCGGCTTGAGGGGGCCAACAAGCGGATCGGCTCGCAGATCTGCGTCGGACCGGCGGCGGCGGCGCGCGCGCCGTTGGGTCTGCTGCGTCCGACCGGCCGGCTGCCTATCGCCGGGCTTGATGAGGAGATCGAGACCTTTGGGCCTTGGCCGCAAGGCGGGGACGAGGTTTGGCGGGCGGCCTATCTGGCAGCCTGGGCCGCGCGCCAGCGCGGCGATCCCGCCGCCCCCGCCGCCTTTGCGCGTCTCGACCGCGACGCAGGCGGCGATCCCGTGGCCGCTCGTCTCGGCCAGCCCGGTTGAACGCGCTTGGGAATCAATCGTCGCCTGTTTGGAAGAACCGCCAAAGTGAAAGTTGCGGCAGCAAGGGCTGCCCTCTCCCGTCTGTCCTCGCCGGGACCCAATGCCCCGGATTGACGCGGGCGCCCCACCAGATATTCTAAACGCCGTTGCGGGATCGTTCGGCGCGGCTTTGGCCTCGCCGCGCCACTACGCCAGTGACGCTAAGCAGCCGTTCGGCGAGAGGTCAGGGCAACCATGCGACCGACTTTACGCTTCTCCTCCTCTCCTGCCCAAGCGCAATCCAGGCGGCAGGTGATCTCGTGAACTTCACCCCTTTCTTCTGGACCGCAAAGCCGACTGCCGAGCCGCGCGGGCCAGGCGGCTTTCTCGCCTCCGTGCAGCGCGCGGCCGCCCCAGTCGGATGTGCGCGCGCGTCGTCGGCGCCGGGAAGCCGCTTCGCACATGACGCGCCCGGAGACGGCGCCGATTTTTCGGCCTTCGCCCTGTCCGTCTCGCGCGACGATGCATCCACCGATGGGACCCACTTGTCCACGAACGCCGCCGGCGGGATCGACGGCGCGCTCGCGGCGACATCTTCTGTCGCGCGCATGCAGGCGGCGTCGCCCTATGCGACCGACTACACAACGCTCCTCACCGGCTCCTACTGGAGCGGAGCCGAGGTGACGGGCCAGCCTGACATCATCACCTATTCCTTTTTGACCGCGAAACCGACCGCCGATCCGCACGGACTCGGCGCCGCGCTCAACACGTTCACGGCTTTCACTTCCGCCCAGCAGACCGCCACGCAGAACGCGTTCGCGCACTGGGCGGGGGTGTCGGGGATCGTGTTCGGGCAGGTTGCGGCCGGCAAGGGCGACATCAATCTGGCGGCTTACGACCTTTCCAGTTCGGGTGGCGTGGGCGGCGAGGCGTTTTATCCGTGGGGAAATTGGAACTATTCCACGTACACCGCGAGCGCCATCCATTTCGGCGCCGACATTCAGGCCAACGGCTATGGCGACGTGCTGATGAACACGGCCGCCGAGACGAACGGTGCGTTCGCCGATCCGACGCTGCTTCATGAGATCGGCCACGCGCTCGGCCTCAAACACCCGACCGAGTCCTGGACGCTTTATGCGCTGGGCGTGGTTCATAACCAATGGGACCCGAATGTCGCCTACGACGGCAATTTTTCGATCATGTCGCCGGGCGGCTCCGGCTCCCCGCTGACCGACATCACGGCCGCGGACATACAGGCGATCCAGTCGATCTACGGAACAAGCGCCGCGAAAGGTTCGCAATACTCTTCATGGGCCTGGAACGGCGCGACCTCTACCCTGACGGCGACGCTAAAGGACGGCGGGCAAACCGTTCGGGGCGTCAGCACGTCCAACACGATCACCGGGGGGGGCGGCGCCGACGCGATCTACGCCATCGGCCAGGGGACGAACAAAATTTACGGCAAGGCCGGCGACGACAATCTGGTCGGCGGCTCGGGCGCCAACTACCTCGACGGCGGCGCGGGCGCGGATACGCTGAACGGCTGGTTCAGCGTCAACACTTATGCCTCCTACGCCGACGCGCCCTCGACCGGAGGTCTCGGCGTCACTGTCAATTTGCTGAACCCGTGGCAGAACACGGGCGATGCGGCGGGCGACGCCTATGTCAACCTTCATAAGATTCAGGGTTCGGCCTATGCCGATCAGATTACGGGCGACAACGCGGGCGACGTTTTGTACGGCGGCGCCAGCGGCGACTCGATCGTCGGCGGAACGGGGATCGATCACCTCTACGGGCAGGCCGGCGACGACACGCTGGTCGCCGGGGCGGGAACCAGTTATCTCGACGGCGGCGCCGGGGCGGATATGCTGACCGGTTCGGCCGGACACGCCAGTTACGCGTCCTATTCCGACGCCACGGCCGCGCTGGCTATCAATCTGCTGGCGCCGGGCGCGAGTACGGGCGACGCTGCAGGCGACAGCTACGCCAACATTCATGACGTGCAGGGCTCGAACTACGGCGATACGATCACGGGCGACAATGCCGGCGACATTCTGAACGGCGGCGCCGGCGACGACGTGATCACCGGCGGAACGGGGGTCGACCATCTATACGGACAGGCCGGGAACGACACGCTGGTCGCCGGGGCGGGAACCAGTTATCTCGACGGCGGCGCCGGGGCGGACGCGCTGATAGGTTCGTCCGTTCGCGCGAGCTACGCGTCTTATTCCGATGCGACGGCGGCGCTGGCCGTCAATCTGCTGACGCCGGGCGCGAGTACGGGCGACGCCGCGAACGACAGCTACGCCAACATTCATGACGTGCAGGGGTCCAACTATGGGGATACGATCACGGGCGACGACGCCGGCGACGTCCTCAACGGGAGCGGCGGCGGCGATACGATCAAAGGCGGCGCCGGCAAGGACATTCTGATCGGCGGGGTCGGCGTCGATACACTGACGGGCGGGCTGGGCGCCGATCAGTTCCGTTTCAATGGGTTGAGAGAGATCGGCGATCTGGTTACCGATTTCAGTTCGGCGCAAGGCGACAAGATCGCCGTTTCCGCCGTCGGGTTCGGCGGCGGACTGGTCGCCAGTCCGCTCGACGCCTCGCATTTCGCACTCGACGGGCCCAGCGCGACGACCGGCCAGATGATATGGAGCGCGGCCGGTCATACGCTGTCGTGGGACGCCGACGGAACGGGGTCGGGCGTCGCCCGGCTCGTCGCGATCTTGCAGGGCGTCACGACGCTCACCAGCGCCGACATCCTTGGATTTTGAGCGCGCCTCCCTTACAAATCAGACGTCGTCGAACAGTCCGGTCGGCGCAGTCGCGGGGGCCGCCAAGCCGAGGTGGCGGAAGGCGTGCGGGGTCAGCAGGCGGCCCCGCGGCGTGCGCTGAAGAAAGCCGAGCTGGATCAGATAGGGCTCGATGATCTCCTCAATGGCGTCGCGCGGTTCGGACAGCGCGGCGGCGATGGTCTCTACGCCGACGGGGCCGCCGCCGAAGCTGACCGCCACCGTGTCGAGATAACGCTTGTCCATCACGTCGAGGCCGATGGGATCGACGTCCAGCAGCCGCAAGGCCGAATCCGCCAACGCGCGCGTGACGGTCGCGGCCCCCTCCACGATGGCGAAATCGCGCACGCGTCGCAACAGCCGTCCGGCGATGCGCGGCGTGCCGCGCGAACGCTTCGCGATCTCGTCGGCCCCGTCTTTCGCAAGGCTCAGCCCCATCACGCGGGCGGCGCGCGCGACGATGCTGCGCAACTCGTCGACAGTGTAAAAATTGAGCCGGATCGGGATGCCGAAACGGTCGCGCAAAGGGGTCGTCAGCAGACCCGCCCGCGTGGTGGCGCCCACCAGCGTAAAAGGGCTGAGGTCGATCTTGACCGAACGCGCGGCGGGGCCGGCGCCGATGATGAGATCAAGCTGGAAATCCTCCATCGCGGGATAGAGAATTTCCTCAACAGCCGGGTTGAGGCGATGGATCTCGTCGATGAACAGGACGTCGCGCGGCTCCAGATTGGTGAGTTGCGCCGCCAGATCTCCCGCCTTGGCGATGACCGGGCCCGAGGTCGAGCGGAAATTGACGCCCAGCTCCCGCGCCACGATCTGCGCCAGCGTCGTCTTGCCCAGGCCCGGCGGGCCGACGAACAGCACGTGGTCCAGCGCCTCGTTGCGCGTGCGTGCGCTCTCGATGAACACCGCGAGGTTTTTGCGTTGCGTTTCCTGGCCGGTGAAATCGACGAGCGTCTGCGGCCGGAGCGCCGCATCGTCCTCCGGCCGCTTTTCCGCGGACACGAGGCGGGGAGGGGCCATGGACGCGGGGTAAACGAGGCGGCTGGCGGTGTCCAGCGTTGCCGCACGGGGCGGTTCCGGTTATGCGTCAAACAAAACGGGAGGGACGCATGAGGACGGGTGTCGCGCTGGCGCTGGTTTGGGTTGGGCTTTCGGCGCCCGCATGGTTGGAGCTGGCGCCGGTCTGGGCGGAGGGGCCGCCGCTCCGCATCGGCATCCTGACGGACGCAAGCGGCCCTTATGCCGATTCGGGCGGGAAGGGCTCGGTGGTCGCGGCGGAGATGGCGGCCAAGGACTTCGGGGGCGAGGCGTTGGGGCGCAAGATCGAAGTCATCCTCGGCGATACGCTCAACAAGCCCGATGTCGCCTCGGCGGTCGCGCGGCGCTGGTTCGACGTAGAGGGGGTCTCGGCGATCCTCGATCTGCCGGTTTCGCCGGTTGCGTTCGCCGCGCAGGCGGTCGCCAAGGACAAGAATCGCACGGTGATGGTGACCGCCGGCGCGACGACGGACATCACGGCCAAATTCTGTGCGATCAACTCGTCCCACTGGGCCGACGATTCCTACGCCATCGCCACCGCGATCACGACCGCCGAGGCGGAGGGCGGGGCGAAAAGCTGGTTTTTCCTCACCGTCGACACCGCCTTTGGCGGCGCGCTGCAACGTCAGGCGACTGCGGTGATTGAGGCCAAGGGCGGCAAGGTGCTGGGCGCCATCAAATATCCGTTGGGGGCCAGCGATTATTCCTCAGCCTTGTTGCAGGCGCAGGCTTCGGGCGCCGACCGCATCGGCCTTGCGGGCGCGTCCGAGGTCGCCAACGAGATCAAGCAGGGCGCGGAATTCAGCATCGGGCGCGACGGCAAACAGGCGCTGGTCGGGTTCCTCGTCTACATCACGGACGTTCATGCGCTGGGGTTGCAGATTGCGCAGAATCTCAAGCTGACGAGCGGGTTCTACTGGGACCAGAGCGATGAGGCGCGCGCCTTCGCCCAACGGTTCTTCACCGCGCGCGGCGCGATGCCGACGCGCAACCATGCCGCGATCTATACGGCCGTCAAACATTATCTGGAGGCGGTGAAAGCGGTGGGTTCGGACGACGCGGGCGCCGTCGGCAAGGCGATGCGCGCGGCGCCGATCGACTATTTCGGCCATCCCGCGAAAATGCGCTCGGACGGGCGCGTGATGTACGATCTCACGCTCTATCGCGTGAAGACGCCAGCCGAATCCAAGGCTCCGTGGGATTATTACGTGAAGGTGCGCGACATTCCGGCGGCGGAGGCGTTCAAGCCGCAGAACTTCGAAATCTGCGGACCCTGACGCCATGCTCGATTTTGGAATCGTCGATTCGCACGTTCACCTGCTGGACAGGAAGCTGTTGACCTACGATTGGACGGCGGGCTTCCCGGCGTTGCAGGGGGATTTTGCGCTCGCCGATCTCATGCGACAGGCCAGGCCCTATAACATCGAGGGCGCCGTTTTCGTCGAGGTCGACGCCGATAAGCCCCTGTTGGAAGCGGAATGGGTCGACGGACTTGCCGCCACGGACAAGCGCCTGCAAGGGGCGGTCGTCAGCCTCGATCTGGAGCGCGGCGCGGCGGCGGAGCCTGATCTCGCGCGGTTGGCGGCGCTCAAGACGACGCGAGGCGTGCGTCGGCTGTTGCAGGGCGAGGCCGACTTGAATTTTGCGCTGCGTCCCGATTTTCTTGTTGGGCTCAAGCTGCTGCCCAAATATGGGTTGAGCTTCGACGTGTGCGTGCGCGAGCGGCAGCTTCCCATGGTGCTGGAAATGGCCCGGCGCTGCGAGGGGGTGAGCTTCGTGCTTGACCATATCGGCAAGCCCGACATCGGGGGCGGGATCGCGGCGCCTTGGAAAGACGCGGTCGCCGAACTCGCGCGGCTGCCCCATGTCGCGGTCAAGCTGTCGGGACTCACGACCGAGGCCGACCCCCTCGGCTGGAAGCCCTCGCAGTTGCGGCCGTTCATCGACTGGGTGTGCGAGCGCTTCGGCGTCGAGCGCATTATGTACGGGGGCGACTGGCCGGTGTGCCGGCTCGCGGGCGATTATCTGCAATGGC
>JAYVYJ010000056.1:0-8707 GCA_043784465.1 Hyphomicrobiales bacterium | reverse complement strand
CGCCCGCGCCCGCCACGACTTCTGCAAGGCCGCCGCGCGCGGTCGAGATCAGCGCGCAACCGCGCGACATGGCCTCGACGGCCGAGCGCCCGAACGGCTCCTCCCAGAGCGAGGGCGTGACCGCGATCTCGGCCCGGGCGTAGAGCGTCATCGCATCGGCGTGAGAGACCTGACCCAATAACATCAATTTCCCCTCCAGCGCCGCCCGATGGCGCGCGACGACGCCATCGAGCAGGCCTTCGGGATCGTCGCCGGCGATCACGAGCCGCCAGCCCGGCATATCCGGCGCCGCCAGCGCAAACGCCCGGACGAGTTCGACGACGCCTTTGACCGGAACGATTCTGCCGACGAAGGCGACGATGGGCTCCTTGCGCATCGGGACGACCTCGGTGTCGATTCCGTTATAAACGACGACCGCCTTGCCGGTTTCGTCGCCGACCCCTTCAAGGAACTTGTCGCGGACGAACTGGCTGCAACAATAGACCGCGTCGAGATGGCGCAACAGGCGGATGCGTTCGCCGGACGTGCGCGCGCCATCCATCGTCTGCGGGTCGTTTTCCAGATGCAGCGCCAGCTTGACGTCCGGCAGGCGCGCGCGCGTCATCGCAATCGCGGGCGGACGGTTGAAAATTTCTATAAGCCGCCACCCGCGTTCCCGGCCCGCCCGCGCCACAGCATCTGCATAGGCGGTGCGTCCGCGCCGCCACCAGCGCCGCCAGTTTTCGATCCTGAGGTAGCACACGTCGGGATATTCGCAGGCTCCCGCTCCTACGATGATAATTTCATCGCGAAAGCGGCTGAAATGGGCAAAATCCCGCGCACAAAGCGCCAGCGCGCCGGATTTGCGGATCGAGAAAGTTTCGCGCGAGGGCAGCACCACGCCTATGGTTGCGCTCAACGGGCGCCCGCCGGCGCGTCTTCCCGAACTGACTGGCTCCGAATCGTCATTCTCCGGACTATCGAAATTTCAAATATCGGCATCCCTCTTTTTCTGTTTTACAATGCCGTCGCGATTGCGCAACCTGCCCCTGCGGTGCGCAGGGGACACGTCGAAATGGCCACGATAAATTGCGACATGGGGGAATCCTTCGGACTTTACAAACTGGGGGACGATGCGGCGTTGATGCCGCTGATCGACATCGCCAATGTCGCCTGCGGCTTCCACGCCTCCGATTTCAACCACATGAGGGCGACCGTGCGGCTCGCCAAGACGCAGGGAGTGAAGGTCGGCGCGCATCCTTCGCTGCCCGATTTGCAGGGCTTTGGCCGCCGGGAAATGAAGATCGGCCGCGAGGAGCTGACGAATTGCCTTATCTATCAGATCGGCGCGCTCAAGGGCTTTCTTGAGGCCGAAGGCATGAGTCTCAACCATATCAAGCCGCATGGTTCGCTCTATGGCATGGCCGCGCGCGACGAGGCGATGGCCCACGCGATCTGCGACGCCGCCGACATTTTCAAGGTTCCGCTGCTCGGCATGCTCGGCACGCTTCACGAGACGATCTATCCCGAACGCGGCCACAGGTTCTACGCCGAGTTCTACGCCGACCTCGACTACGCCGACAACGGCGCGTTGATCATCACGCGCGAGCATGAATTCAAGGACCCCGTCGCCGCCGCCGCAAAATGCCGCAGAGCGATGCAGGAAGGCGTCGTTTTGAGCGTCGGCGGGGTTGAAGTGCGGGTCGGAGCCGATACGATCTGCATTCATTCCGACACGCCGAACGCCGGCGACATCGCGGCGGCCGTTCGCGCGGTCGTGCCGCGCGCGCGGATGAACTGAAACAACCGGAGAGGTGAGATGTCGACCCAGATCCTGTCGCCGTTGCCGGGAACGTTTTTTCGTAAGCCCGCGCCCGATAAGCCAGTGTACAAGTCCGAGGGCGACGCGGTCGCTGTGGGAGAGGTGATCGGTCTGATCGAAGTGATGAAGTCGTTCATCGAGGTGCACGCGGACATCGCCGGTAAGGTCATCGCGTATCTCGTCGACGACGAAGAACCCGTGATGGCGGGCCAACCCCTGGTCGAGGTTGAATAGGCATGGCGATCAAGCGGCTTCTCATCGCCAATCGCGGCGAGATCGCCGTCCGCATCCAGCGCGCGGCCAGGGAGCTTGGGATTTACACGATCCAGGTTCATAGTCTCGCCGACGCGGATTCGCTCGCGGTCCGCATGGCCGACGAGGCCGTGAATATCGGCCCGCCCTCCGCCGCGAAATCCTACCTCAATGTCGAGGCGCTGTTGCTTGCGGCCAAAGAGGCGGGCGCCGACGCCGTACATCCCGGTTATGGCTTTCTCTCCGAGAACGCCGCTTTCGCCGACGCGGTCGAAGCGGCGGGGCTGATCTTCGTCGGCCCGCGTGGCGATACGATCCGCACCATGGGCGACAAGGCGGCCGCGCGTGCCGCGGCCGCGCAAGCAGGCGTGCCGGTCGTGCCGGGGTCGGAGGGCAAGCTTGAAGACGCCGTCGAAGGGCGCCGGCTTGCGGACGGGATCGGCTATCCGCTGATGATAAAGGCCGCCGCAGGGGGCGGCGGGCGCGGCATCCGCGTCGTCGACACGGCGCAGGCCTTTGTAGCGGCCTTCGATCAGGCGGGAGCGGAGGCCAAAGCGGCTTTCGGCGACGGCGCGCTTTATCTGGAGAAATTCATCGCGCGCGCCCGCCACATCGAGGTGCAAATTCTGGGCGACGGGCGCGATGTGGTCCATCTGTTCGAGCGCGAATGTTCGTTGCAGCGGCGCCGGCAGAAAATCTGGGAGGAGGCGCCCTCGGCGGCGCTTTCGCCCGCCGCCCGCGAACAACTTTGCGCTTCCGCTGTCGCGCTCGCGCGTTCGGTCGGCTATCGCGGCGCCGGCACGCTGGAATATCTTTATGACGACGCGACGGGCGCCTTCTATTTCATCGAGATGAATACGCGCATTCAGGTCGAGCATCCCATCACCGAAATGATTACCGGCGTCGATCTCGTACGCGAGATGTTGAGCATCGCCGGGGGCGCCCCGCTCTCGCTTCGACAAAGCGATATAGCGATGCGCGGCCATGCGATCGAGGCGCGCATCAACGCTGAGGACCCCGACCGAGATTTTCGCCCTTCGCCGGGGGTGGTCTCTGCGCTCACCGTTCCCGGCGGGCCGGGCGTGCGTTTCGATACGCTGCTCTATCCCGGCTACACGATCCCGCCGTTTTACGATTCGCTGCTCGGCAAGCTGATCGTGTGGGACGACTCTCGCGCTCATGCGCTGGCGCGGATGAAACGCGCGCTCGGCGAACTTGCCGTCGCCGGCGTCGCCACCACGATTCCGCTGCATCTGCGCCTTGCCGAGGCGCCCGAGGTGGCGGCGGGCGCCTTCCACACCCGCTGGCTCGAACACTGGCTCGCAGCCGCAAGACCTTAAGAGGATTACATGAGCAAAGGATGCCGCCGATGAGCAGCCGCTATTCGTTTGGAGGCGACGAGCATCTGTTCGTCGAATGCAGCGAGGCCATGTCTCTGGAGGCTTTCTTCAAAAGCCTCTCCATCACCAAAGCCGTGCGGGAAGCGCAGATAAAGGGCGTGACGGAGATCTGCCCCGCCAACGCTTCGTTTCAGATTAAGTTCGATCCCGACCTCATCAGCGCCGCCGACATTCAAAAGGAAGTGCAGGCCATCGAGGCGGCCTCCGGCTCGTCGCCCGCCGGCCTCAAAACCCGCATCATCGAAATCCCCGTGCTCTATAACGATCCGTGGACCCACGAGACGCTGATGCGGTTCCGCGACCGGCACCAGACGCCCGAGAAAACAGACATCGAATATACAGCCGAGATCAACCATCTCGACGGCGTCGACGGCTTCGTGAAGGCGCATTCGGGCGCGCCGTGGTTCGTCTCCATGGTCGGCTTCGTCGCAGGCCTGCCGTTCCTCTATCAGATGGTCGAGCGCCAGCGGCAGATCCAGTCGCCCAAATATCTACGCCCGCGCACCGATACGCCCAAGCTCACCGTGGGCCACGGCGGTTGTTTCGGGTGCATCTATTCGGTGCGCGGCGCCGGCGGCTACCAGATGTTCGGCATCACGCCGATGCCGATTTACGATCCCAACCAAAGAATCAAATATCTGCGCGACTTCATGTGCCTGTTCAACCCCGGCGACATCGTCAAATGGCGCCCCATCGAGCGGGCCGAATACGATGCGATCTCGGCGGACGTGGAGACCGGCAAGTTCTCGCCGATCATGAAGGACGTCGACTTTTCGCTAGCCGCGTTCAATGCGGATATCGACGGTTACAATTCCAAGCTGACGGGGGCGCTCCATGGCCATTAACGTCGTCAAGCCGGGTCTTTCGACCACAGTTCAGGACCTCGGGCGCCCCGGCTATTATCACATCGGCATTCCCGTTTCCGGCGCTATGGACGTGCTGGCCTTGCGCGCGGCCAATCGGCTTGTTGGAAACGCCGAGGAAGCCGCAGGGCTGGAGGCGTCGTTTCTGGGTCCCGAACTCGAATTCACCGCCGACGCCGTCGTCGCCGTCACCGGCGCGGAACTGCCGCCTAAAGTCGATGGCGAAGCTCGTGAGACCTGGACTTCTTTTCTCGTCAAGGCTGGCCAGACGCTCTCGTTCGGCCATCTCAAATCGGGCGCGCGCGCCTATATCGCCGTTTCCGGCGGCGTCGACGTCCCGCTCGTGCTGGGGTCGCGCTCGACCTACACGCTGGGCGCGCTTGGCGGTCTGGAGGGGCGCAAGCTCGCAACGGGCGACGTGCTGGCCGTCGGGGCGGGCGCGCTTGTCGCCGAAGGCCGAACCGTTCCAACCGTGTTGCGGCGCGGGCCGGGCGTGGCCGTCGAATTGCGGATGATGCCGGGGCTCTACTGGCATCGCATCACCGAGGGCGCGCACGACCGTTTCTTCGAGGATACATGGAAGGTCGCGCCCGAAGCCGACCGCATCGGCTACCGCTTCCGGGGCGGACGCACTCTTGAATTCGTCCCGCGCGAGCCGCCGTTCGGCGCGGGCTCCGACCCCTCCAACATCGTCGACGCCTGCTATCCCTACGGGTCCGTGCAGGTGCCCAGCGGCACGGAGCCGATCGTGCTGCATCGCGACGCGGTCTCGGGGGGCGGCTATTTCATGATCGGCACGGTCATATCCGCCGACATGGATCTGATCGGACAGTTGCAGCCCCATCAGAAAGCGAAGTTCACTTACGTCGATATGGACGGCGCGCTGAAAGCGCGTCAGGACCGGCAAAAGCTGATCGAGGCGATCCGGGCGGCTCTTTGATTCGGATTCGAGGGGGCAATGACATGCGAGCGCCAAAAGCGAAACCGTCACGCAAATCCGGCGGGAAAGCCGTGGCGGCCAAGGTCGATCCGATCACTTTGTCGGTCGTGCGCGGCATGCTGGAGACGACGCAGCGCGAGATGACGATGGCGCTAGAGAAGACCGCTCGCTCGTCGGTGTTCAATCTCGCACACGATTATTCGACGGCGTTGTTCAACGCCAAGCCGGAGATGATTCTGCAAGGACAGGACATTCCCATCCATCTGGGCTCGTTGATGCCCGCGATGAAGTCGGTTGCACGCTATTTCGCGCACGACATCCACGAGGGCGATCTGTTCCTGCACAACGATCCCGCATACGGGGGCAGCCACGCCATCGACACGTGCATGTACAAGCCTGTGTTTTACAAGGGCCGCCTTGTTTACTGGACGGTCTGCAAGGGCCATCTGACCGATATCGGCGGCCCCGTGCCCGCTGGCTACAACCCGGGCGCCAAAGAGATATACGCGGAGTGCCTGCGCATCCCGCCGCTGAAGATCTGGGACAAAGGCAAGCCGCGACACGACGTGCTCAACATGATCTTCACCAACATGCGCGCGCGCCGCGATCAGGAAGGCGACTTCAACGCGCTGATCGGCGCCTGTCAGGTCGGCGAGCGCAATCTTATCGCCATGCTCGACAAATATGGCGAAGCGACCGTCGACGCCTGCATCGAGGAACTGCTCGCCATGGCCGAGCGGCACATGCGCTCGCTGATTGAAGCCGTGCCCGACGGGACCTACGAAGGCGTCGCGATCCTTGAGGACGCAGGCCACGGCTTCGGCGATTTTGAAATCAAGGCGACTGTCACCGTGACGGGTTCCTCCTGCCATATCGCGATCGCCAGCCCGCCGCAGATTCCCTATTTCATCAATTCCTACGAAGGCAATTCACATTCCGGCGTCTATCTCGGCCTGATGATGTTTGCAGCCCTGCCGCCACCCTACAACGAAGGCCTCTATCGCTGCGTCAGCCTCGACTTCGGCCCGAAAGGCACGATCTGCAACGCCGCCGAGCCTGCGCCGCACATGAACTGCACGACGACGCCGATGGAGACCCTCACCGACGCGGTTCGTCTCGCCTTCGAGAAGGCGATGCCCTCCAAGGTTGCGGCGTCGTGGGGACACGCCAACGGCCTTAACGTCGCGGGTTGGGACAGCCGCACCAACGAGGAATATGTGACGATGGTGCTGGCGACCATCATTTCAGGGGGCGGCGCGACGCCGCATCAGGACGGCTGGCACGCGGTGGGGCCGGAATGCTGCTTTGGCGCGTTGACCTCGGGCGATGTCGAACTGCTCGAATATTCCTACCCCATCATCATCATCCACCGCTATTCGCTGATGACGGACTCAGGGGGCGCGGGCAAATTTCGCGGCGGTTCGGGCACGGCGTGGGAAGTGGAGCCGCTCGACAAGGACATGCTCTGCATCGGCTTTGGCGAGGGTCGCCGCATTCCCGCCATGGGCGCGGCGGGCGCCGAATCAACTATGATAGACGAGAAGGTCGGCCGCGTGGAACTGAAACGTGACGGCAAGGTCGTGGTGATGCGCACCAACATCATGGAGACGATCAAACCCGGCGACACCGTCACCAACATGAACCCCGGCGGGGGCGGCTATGGCGATGCGCGCGAAAGGCCGCTTGAGAAAGTGGTTGAGGACGTGCGCAACGGGCTGGTCTCCATCGAGGGCGCGAAAGCCGATTATGGCGTCGTCATCAAAAGCGCCAAGACGCTCGAAATCGATTTGATTGCGACTGCCCAATTGCGCGGCAAGTGAGGGGGCCCATGAAAACCCAATATCGGCTTGGCATCGACGCCGGGGGCACCTTCACCGACTTCGTCATCGCCGACAAGGCGACAGGCGAAACGATCCTGCTGAAGGCCTTGTCCACGCCCTCCGACCCCACCAGGGCCATCGAGAACGGCCTCAAGCTGATATCGGACGCGCTCAAGCTGAGCCCGCAGGAGATCGTCTCCAACTGCGATCTGTGCATCAACGGCACCACGGTCGGCCTCAACGCGCTGATCACCCATCGCGGCGGCAAGACCGGCCTCATCTGCACGGCCGGACATGAGGATTCCCTCGAAATCCGCAACGGCCACAAGGAAGACGGCTTTCGCTACGATCCTGAATATCCCGCGGCGGTGATGCTGGTCCCGCGCTATCTAAGGCGTGGCGTGCGCGAGCGCATCCTATCCGATGGCTCGACGCGGATTCCGTTGCTCGAAGACGACGTGCGCGCCGCTTGCGAGCATTTCCTCAAAGAAGGCGTGGAGACGGTCGCCATCTCGTTTGTCTGGTCGGTGCTGAACCCGGCGCACGAGACAAGGGCCGCCGAAATCGTGCGCGAGATGATGCCCGACGCGATCCTCACCGTCGGCAATGAGCTTTACCCACAGGTGCGCGAATACACGCGCACCTCGACGGCGGTCGTCAACGCCTATCTGGCGCCCGTGATGAGGAAATATGTCGCGGCGGTCGACAGCTATTTCCGTGCGCTGGGCGCCAGGCAGCCGGTGCGCTACTTCCAGTCTAACGGCGGCCTCGCGGTCGGTCAGGCGATGACGGATCGCTCCGTGTACGCGATCAATTCCGGCCCCGCCTCGGCGCCGCAAGCGGGGCTGTTCGTCTGCGCGCCCTTCGGCAAGACCAACGTCATCACCGTCGATATGGGCGGCACCTCGTTCGACATCACGCTGACCCGCGACGGTCAGACCAACCTCAACAAGAACATCGATTTCCTGCGCTACCGCATAGGCGTGCCGATGATCCAGGTCGAAACGCTCGGTGCGGGCGGCGGCTCCATCGGCTGGATCGACAGCCAGGGGATCATGCAGGTCGGCCCGCAATCGGCCGGCTCGCAACCGGGACCGGCGTGCTACGGGCAGGGCGGCATGGAGCCGACGACCTCGGACGCCAATCTGGTGCTGGGCTATCTCAGCCCCCACGGCCTGCTCGGCGGCCGTTTGCCGCTCGATATTGAGAAAGCGCGCAAAGCGGTGGAGCGCGTCGCGGGCCCCATGAAGCTGACGGTTGAACAAGCGGCCTACGGCATGTTCAACATCGTCAACAACAACATGGTCAACGGCATCCGCCGCGTTTCCGTCGAGCGCGGCTTCGATCCTCGCGATTTCGTGCTGGTTGGGGCAGGCGGCGCGACGGCCGCACATATCACGGCGCTCGCGCGCGAGATCGGCGTTGAAACCATCATCCTGCCCAAACTGGCCTCGGGCCTGTGCGCGTTCGGACAGATCATCTCCGACGTCAAATACAACTATATGGCGACGGCCCCCGCGCGGCTAGACAACGAGGCGGCCTATGCCCGGCTCGATGAAAAATTTAAGGAACTTGAGAAGAAGGGCACAGCCCAGCTCATAAAGGACGGTTTCCCCAAAAGCCGCATTTCC
>JAYVYJ010000055.1:0-15036 GCA_043784465.1 Hyphomicrobiales bacterium | reverse complement strand
GATTCGACCTCTAAACCGGGACTTCTCCGCCGGGCAAACTCGCCTTGTGCGCCTTTACGCCTTCGCTTAAGAGGCGTTCTGGCCGTGGCGCACCGGATGCGGCTTGACGGAATTCTCTCGTTTGGAAAGAACCTGACACGATGAAAACCACGCTCTTCGCCGCCGTGCTCGGGCTCGGCGTCCTCGTCTCCGGGTTTGCCGTCGCAACCGAGGCGGCCGCGCCGGCGACCCCCGCCGCCACCCCCTCGCCCGCCAGTTCCTCGATGATGAAGAGCGACGGCGGCATGATGAAGAACGACAAGGCCGACAAGGCCGCCAAGTCTCAGGAATGCTCGAAGGAGGCCGACGCCAAGGGCCTGCACGGCAAAGAGCGCAAGCATTTTCGCGAGAAGTGCAAAGAAGGCAAAATGTAAGCTTAAGGTTTTTGCGGCGGTCGGCGTTCGCCCGCCGCCCTTTTTGAATTCAGGAACCCCGCGATGGCCGACGAGGCTTGCGAGCGCCTTGCGACCTTCCTCACCCCGCGCGACTGGTTTCGCCACGCGGTCAGCCGGTTTCACTCCGCGCGCCTCGCCTTCGGCCATGGCGCGACCGGTGCGGTGGACGAAGCGGCCTTCCTGATCCTCGAAGCGCTGGGCCTGCCCGTCGACGCGCTCGACCCTTTCGCCGACGCCCGCTTGCTCATGAGCGAGCGTCAGCGCCTCGACAGCCTCATCGAAGCGCGCGTCACGACCCGCAAGCCCGCCGCCTATCTGCTCAATCGCACGTACATCCAGGGCGTGCCGTTCTACGTGGACGAGCGCGCGATCGTGCCGCGCAGCTTCATCGGCGAATTGCTGTTTGGCGGGCTTGCAAGCGCGGGCGGGTTGATCGGCGAGCCGGAGGCGGTGGAGACGGTTCTGGATCTCTGCACTGGCGGCGGCTCGCTGGCGATCTTGGCCGCGCGCGTGTTTCCCAACGCGCGCGTCGACGCCGCGGACGTCTCGGCCGACGCGCTGGCGGTGGCGGCGCGCAACCTCGACGAGCACGGGCTGGGCCATCGCATCCAGCTGGTCGAGAGCGATCTGTTCGCCGCGCTGACCGGGCGTCGCTACGACCTTATCCTCACCAATCCGCCTTATGTGACTTCAGCCGCCGTCGCCGCGTTTCCGCCCGAATACGCGGCGGAGCCGAGGATCGCGCACAACGGCGGCGAGGATGGGCTCGACCTTGTCCGGCGCATCGTGGCGGGCGCCCGAGCGCATATGAACCCTGATGCTGCGATGGTCTGCGAGATTGGGGAGGGGCGCGACGCTTTCGAGGCTTCGTTTCCAAACCTTGAGACCGTCTGGCTCGATACGGCGGAGAGCGAGGGGGAGGTATTTTACGTCTCCGCCCGGGCGCTCCCCGGCGCCGTCAAGGCCAGCCGGGGGCGCTGAAGCGCCGGTCAGACAAAGGCTTTCTCGGTCCACCCCGCGCCCGCAACGCCCAAGGGCGAAGCGCTGCGCACCGAAGCGTCGTTCATATCCCAGGTCTCATACGCGCCGGTCGAGGCGTTGTGGAACAGGATCGACGACTGATGATTGCCGAAGATGTCGGCAATCCCCGCGAAAGCCCACGACGCGCCGGGGTTGCCGACGCTCCCGCCTCCGAGGATGGACGTGTCGCCGATGTCCCAGGTCGCATAGGCGCCCGAATTGTCCCTGAACAGGAGGTCCGACCGGCCGTCGCCGTTGAAATCGCCGACCCCCTGCAACGCCCAGCTTCCCCCCGGCGCGCCGATCGCGCCGCCGCCGACGATTGCATTGTTGCCGATGTCCCAACTCGCGAAAGTCCCGCCGCTCTGGAACAGGAGGTCGCTGGTTCCGTCGCCGTTGAAATCGCCGATCGCGGCGAAACTCCAGCTGGCGCCGGGATTGCCGATCGCGCCCCCGCCAATGATCGACGCGCCGTGCAACTCCCAAGTGGCGAAATTGCCGCTGGCGTCCCTGAACAAAATGTCGCTGGTTCCGTCCCCGTTGAAATCGCCAAGCCCCTGATAGGCGAACGTCCCGCCGGGGTTGCCGAGCGTCCCGCCGCCGGTGATCGCGCCGCCGTTGGTCTGCCACGTCGCGTATTCGCCGCCGGCGTCGCGGAACAGCAGGTCGGGTTGCAGGTCGCCCTGAAAATCCCCGACCCCGACAAGCGCATACGTCCCCCCCGGCGAGCCGAAGATCGCGCCGCCCTGGTTGACGCCGCCCGTGACGTTCCACGCCGCGAGCGTTCCGTCGGCGTTCTGGAAAAAGATCGTCCCCGGCAATTCCTGCCTCGCCGCGGGGGCGGCGCCCTGCACGGACCACGACGGATCGAGCGTCCCGATCGTGCTGGCGCCAACGATACGCGTCCCGGCGGCGTCCAGCCGCCAGTTGGCGTATTGGCCGGTCCCGACATTGTAGAACAATATGTCGGTCGCGCCGTCGCCGTTGAAATCGCCGACCCCCTTGACGGTCCACAGGACGCCGACATTGCCGACGACGCCCCCGCCGACACGGACGTCGTTCCTGATCTTCCAAGTGGAGACGTCGCCCGTGTTCTCGTCGAGAAACACGGCAATACTGGACCCGTCGCTGACATTGGCGCCGACCCCCTTGAGCACCCTGCCTGCGCCGGGCGAGCCCAACGTCGCGCCCTCGACGAGGCCCGTGTCGTCGATCAGGCGGGTCGCATAGACGCCCTTGGCGTCCTCGAACAACAGGTCTGTCTTGCCGTCGCCGTTGAAGTCGCCGGTTCCCACCAGGGTCCAGCCCGCGCCGGGATGGCACAACGATTCTCCGCCGACGATCTGCGAACCGTCCATGTCCCAGGTGGCGAGAATGCCGGCGCCGTCACGAAACAGCAGATCGGATTTGCCGTCGCCGTTGAAATCGCCGGACCCGAACAGCTTCCGCGAGCCGCCGGGGCTGGCGAGGCGGAAACTCTCCGCGATCTGGGTCCCGAACATTTGCCAGACGGCGAGTTGTTTCGTCACGGCGTTCTCGAACAGCACATCGGCGATGCCGTCGCCGTTGAGATCGGCGGTTCCCACCGCCGTCCAATCCGGCCCCGGCGCGCCCATATCGCCGCCGCCGATGATCGCCGCGCCGTCGACAAACCAACTCGCGTAAGTTCCGGCGGCGTTCTCCAAAAGAATGTCGCGGCAACCGTCGCCGTTGAAGTCGTCCGCCGTGTGGCTGACGATGACGGTCGGCGAAGCGGCGGGGGCGTGGATCGAGACTTCGATGGTTCCTTTAGGCGTCCCGTCGGCGGACCACTCGCCGTGATTGCCGTTGGGATCGTAGCCCTGAAACATCAGATGCGCGCCCACCACCCGCAACGCCGTGGGCGTGAGCTGTCGCGACGTCTGCATGCCGGTGATGAGTTCGGTCAAGCGCAGTCCGTCGCTGATCCAGACGCCGGCGGACCCGGTCGAATCCAGAGCCGTCAACACGACGTCGCCGCCGAACGCGATGGGGGCGGACGGGGCGCTGAAAGGCTGGCCGCTCAGCGGGACCGCGTGGGCGCTATGGGGCATGCCGTCGCTGACCCAAAGCTCGGCCCCGCCTGCGGCGTTGGCGACGAGGAAGAAGATGTTCGATCCGGCGAAGGCGAACCCAGTGGGCGGCGGACCCGGCAGGCCGGAGGCGAGTTCGTAGGTTCCCGCCGCAGTGCCGTCGGTGATCCAGGCGCCGAAGGTGGACGCGGAATCGGCGCCCGAGAACGTCAGCTTGCCGTCCTGGGAAACGCCAAAAACGGGCGCGAGGCTGACGCCGCCCCGGTCGCCGTCGAGAATTTCCGTGGCTGTCGTTCCCTGCACGGACCACAGTCCGACATAGCCGCCCGAGCCGCCGCCAAACACCGCGCGCGCTCCCAGCGCCGTCAGGCCGAAAGGGGCCAGCGCGACGCCGCCCACGAGTTCTCTGGTCCCAAGGCTCGTGGCGTCAGTCGTCCAAACGCCGACGCCTCCATCGCCGCCCGCGCCTTCAAAATAGGCCAGACCGCCCGCGACGATGATTTGCGACGGGGCGAGGTCGTGGCCGCTCTGATCGCCGTTCACGATCTCCCGCGTGCCGGCGGCGGCGCCGTCCGTAATCCAGAGACCATGTTTCCCGCTGCCGTCCGTGCCGACGAACAGAACATTGCGGCCGAACTGGACTTCGCCGTGGGGCGTGAGGCTGTAGACGCCCTGCGCGCTGGCGAGCAGTTCCTGCGTGCCCGCCGTCGTACCGTCGGTGCGCCAGAGGCCGAGGTCGACCCGCGAGCCCGTCGGGTCCTCTCCTGCGAACAACGCATAGCTTCCTGCGCTGAAAAAATCCTGCGGGTTGAGATTGCCTCCGTCGCCCTTCGAGGCGAAGCCATAAATGTCGGTCAAGGCCGAGCCGTCGACGGACCAAAGGTGGTTTCCGGCATGGGGGTCGCCGTCGCCGTTGGCGGAAAACACGAGGTGGGCGCCGGCCCTCGCCTGAACGGGCGACGCCAGCACGAAGGGCGCCGGCGCATTGTACTCTTTCGCCGACGCTGAGAGGCCGTCGGTAAACCATACGGCCACACGTCCCGCAGCATCGGTCGCCGTAAAGATTGCGCCGACGCCCCACGGGATGAACCCGCCGGGGCTAAGGTTCGCCAAACCCTGTGCGCCGGGCTCCGCGACGATCGTTCCCGCCGTCGTGCCGTCGCTGACCCAAAGGGCGAAATAGCCGGTGTCATCCTGGGCGGAATAATACAGCTTGGTCATGTCACGCCGACAACGCCCCCGAAACTTGTCGGCCGTCAGGTTACCACCCGACCTTTAACTAACCTTGGGAGCCTCTCTGCTGAGCGCGAGCCCGGCTAGGGCGACAGGCGCCGCGCCGCCTCGGCGAGCGCGATGGCCGCCGCGACCCCGACGTTGAGCGAACGCATGGGGGCGCGGATCGGGATCCTCACCTGGGCGTCGGCGCTTGCATGGACATGCTCCGGCACGCCCGCCGATTCGCGCCCGACCATCAACACGTCGCCGGGCTGGAAGGTGAAACCCCACAGCGCCGTGGACGCACGCGTCGTCAACAGAACCAGCCGCCGCCGCTCTTGGCGACGCCAGGTCTCGAAAGCGGCGAATGAAACGTGGCGGTCGATTCGCAGCGCCTCCAGGTAATCCATGCCCGCGCGACGGAAACGGGGTTGGGAAAACACGAAGCCCATAGGCTCGATGAGCGCGGCGGAGGCGCCGAAGCAGGCGCAGGTGCGCAACATCGCCCCGGTGTTGGCGGCGATATCGGGCTCGTAAAGGGCGAGCGTGAGCTGAGGGTCTGACATGGGGGACACCCTCGCCGCGAGCGTAACCCCGCCACGGCGCCTGTTGAGAAAAAGCGGCGCAAAACTCAACCCTCGCCCGCGCGGGGCGCTAGCTTTAGCGAGGCTTGACTGCGACCAAATTTCACGTCCAACGGCTATGGACAACCAGAAACTTCGGTGCGAAACAGCGCGGCGACAGGGGCGCTCCAGGTCCCGTCATGTCTTTTGCTGAACCGCCCTTGCGCACGGCCAACGCGTACTGGCGTTCGAGCGGGACGCGCGCCCCGCGCGCGCTAGCCAACGGGGGTCGAATTGTCGCACGCGGACGCCATAGAACCAAGCCGCAGGGATTTCCTGTTTCTCGCCACCGGCGCCGTCGGCGCGATCGGCGCGGCTTCGGTCGTGTGGCCGCTCGTCGATCAAATGAACCCGGACGCCTCAACTTTGGCGCTGGCCTCCATCGAGGTCGACCTCGGCCCGGTCCAGGAAGGTCAGATTCTCACCGTCAAGTGGCGCGGCGGCCCGGTGTTCATCCGCCACCGCACAGCCAAGGAAATCAAGGAGGCGCAGGACACCGCGCTCAACGAACTCAAGGACCCGCAGACCGATCAGGCGCGTGTGCAAAAGGCGCAATGGTTGGTCGTGGTCGGCGTCTGCACCCATCTGGGCTGCGTGCCGCTGGGTCATGACGGCCAGTACGACGGCTGGAAATGCCCGTGTCATGGCTCCGTCTACGACACGTCGGGCCGCATCCGTCAGGGACCCGCGCCCTTGAACCTAGCCGTGCCCGAATACAGCTTCCTCACCGAAACCCGCGTCAAGATCGGCTGACCGAGCCCTTAAGAGAGCCAGAGCCATGGACGGACATTCAACTTATACTCCCAAGAGCGGGATCGGACGTTGGTTTGAGAGCCGGCTGCCGATCGCCGGGCTAGTCCACTCCTCGTTCATCGCTTACCCGACGCCGAGGAACCTCAACTATTTCTGGGCGTTCGGCGCCATTCTGACATTCATGCTTATCATCCAGATCGTCACCGGCATCACGCTGGCGATGCATTACACTGCGAGCGCCTCGATGGCGTTCAACTCCGTCGAGCACATCATGCGCGACGTGAATTTCGGCTGGTTGATCCGCTATCTGCACTCCAACGGCGCGTCGATGTTTTTTCTCGCCGTCTACATGCACATATTCCGCGGCATGTATTATGGCTCTTACAAGGCTCCGCGCGAGGTCCTGTGGATCCTCGGCGTCATCATCTACGTGCTGATGATGGCCACCGCCTTCATGGGTTACGTGCTGCCGTGGGGCCAGATGAGCTTCGCCGGCGCGACGGTCATCACCAACCTGTTCACAGCCATCCCGCTGGTCGGCACCGGGGTCGCGCATTGGTTGTGGGGCGGCTACGCCGTCGGCGATCCCACCCTAAATCGCTTCTTCGCGCTGCACTATCTGCTTCCGTTCATGATCCTGGGCGTCGTAATCCTTCACGTCTGGGCGCTGCATGTCGTGGGCCAGAACAACCCTGACGGCGTCGAGGTGAAAAGCGTCCAGCGCGATACGCTGCCGTTCACGCCCTATGCGACGATCAAGGACATGTTCGCGGTTTGCGTATTTTTCGTCATCTATGCGTGGTTCGTGTTCTTCATTCCGAACTATCTGCTGGACGCCGACAATTTCAACCCGGCCAACCCGCTCGTGACGCCCGCCCACATCGTGCCGGAATGGTATCTGCTACCGTTCTACGCGATCCTGCGCGCCATCCCCGACAAGCTGATGGGCGTGGTCGCGCTCGCTGCGGCGATGGCTCTTCTCGCCTTCCTGCCGTGGCTCGACACTTCGTCGGTGCGCTCGGCCAAATACAGGCCGCTCAAGCGCTTCTTCTTCTGGGTGTTCGTCGTCTGCTGCGTCGGGCTTGGCTACCTCGGCTCCCAGGAAGTGTCGGATTCCGCGACGCTGGTCGCGCGGCTGCTGACAGTCGGTTACTTCGGTTATTTGATCGTCGTGTTGCCGGTCCTCGGCCTGATCGAGAAGACAAAGCCGCTCCCGGCCTCCATCGCCGACGCCGTGCTGCACCACGCCACGCCCGCCGAGTGAGCCATAGGACGATGACGATGATCCGTTTCAAAGCGTCGCTCTTCGCGGCGACGGTTCTGGCGCTGGGCGCGGTGGGCTACGCCGTCGCACAGGATATGACGTCCGAGCAGGAGCAGCCCAAGCCCGCCCGTCAGGACTGGAGCTTTCACGGCGTGTTCGGCAAGTTCGATCAGGCGCAATTGCAGCGCGGCTTCCAGGTTTACCGGGAGGTTTGCTCCAACTGCCATCGCCTTAGCATTCCCTTCCGTACGCTGGCAGACGCCGACGGTCCGGGCTTCTCCGAGGAGCAGGTCAAGACGCTGGCGGCGAGCTACAAGGTGACGCCGGGCGAGCCGGACGACCAGGGCAAGTTCACGCCACGCGACGGCACGCCCGCCGACATCATCCCGCCCCCGGAGTCCTTTCCCAACGATCAGGCGGCCGCCGCCGCGCTCGGCAAGGCGCCGCCGGACATGTGGCTCCTGGCCAAGTCGCGCAAATACGAGCGTGGCTTTCCCTATTTCGTCTTCGACATATTCACCGCCTACCAGGAGATCGGCTCCGACTGGATCGTGGGAATCCTCAACGGCTACACCAAGGCCGACGATCCCCAATGGAACCTCTATTATCCCGGCCACAGAATCGCGATGCCAAGCCCGCTTCAGGACGGCGCGGTCAAATATGCCGACGGCACGCCGGGAACGATCCCGCAATATTCTAAAGACGTCGCGGCCTTCCTGAGCTGGGCCGCCGAGCCGACGCAGACGCAGCGCAAGAACATCGGCTTCCGCGCCATCGTGTTCCTGATCGTGCTGTCGGGGCTGCTTTACCTGGTCAAGAAGCGCGTCTGGGCGGACGCGCACTGATCGGCGTGACCGCCCCGCTGCGGTCCCGTCCCCCTTTACGGGAGAGGATCAAGGTGGCGGTTGTTTCCGCGGGCGCGACGTTTCGCGTTTGATTGACGTCCATAGGCCCCCGGCTCGCGCCGGGGGTTTTTTGTTTGGTGACGACTGTCGTAAAAGCTTTACGGGCGTGGTTTGAATTCAAGGCGGAGGGTCGGACATGGCCAAAGCGATCATCGGCGTCATCGGCGGCTCTGGCCTCTACGCGCTGGAAGGCTTCAAGCCCATCCGCGAGGAGCGAATCGCGTCGCCCTGGGGCGAGGCGTCCGATGCGCTGCGCTTCGGCAGGGTCGGCGACACGGAGGTGGTGTTCCTCGCCCGCCACGGGCGCGGGCACGTCCATTCGCCCTCCGCGATCAACTATCGCGCCAATATCGACGTGCTGAAGCGGGCAGGCGTCACCGACATCGTCGCGGTCTCGGCCTGCGGCTCCTACAAGCGGGAATATTATCCCGGCCTGTTCGTGCTGGCCGACCAGTTCATCGACCGCACCTTCAGGCGCGAGACCAGTTTCTTTGGTTCGGGCTGCGTCGCGCATGTGCCGTTCGCGCACCCGACTTCCGCGGTGCTGCGCCGCCGCGTCGTCCAGGCGGCCGAGAATGAGAGCATCGCTGCGCAGGCGGGCGGAACCTACGTTTGCATGGAAGGGCCGCAGTTCTCGACCTACGCGGAGTCGCTTCACTATCAGAGCATCGGCGCGTCGGTGATCGGCATGACGGCGGCGACGGAGGCCAAGCTCGCCCGTGAAGCGGAGATCGCCTACGCGCTGATCGCCATGGTGACGGATTTCGACTGCTGGCACGACGAACACGGTCCCGTCGACGTGGCGGCGGTGATGAAGGTGATGCACGACAACGCCGAGAAGGCGAACCGTCTGGTCGCCCGCGTGCTGGTTGATTACCCCGCCGAGCGCGAGCCTTGCCTCGACAGCGACCACGCGCTCGATTTCGCGATCATGACGGCGCCGGAGCGCCGGGACCCGGCGCTGCTGGCCAAACTCGACGCGGTGGCGGGGCGCGCGCTGAGGGCATAAGGTCGCCGGCGCGACCGGGGAACACCCCGGCGCGCTTCAGGGGAGGAACCTATGACTCACTTCACCCGCCGTGCCGTCGTGGCCGGCGCGCTCGCAATGCCGACGGTTTGGACGCGCCCCGCCGGGGCCGCCGATTTCATCTATAAAATCGGCATGAATGCGCCGGCCACGCATCCGCTCGCCCTTCACGCGACCAACGCCTCGGCGCGAATTCGCGAGGCGACGGGCGGGCGTGTCGAATTGCAGATCTTTCCCTCCAGCCAGTTGGGCTCCGACACCGACATGCTGAGCCAGATGCGTTCGGGCGCGCTGGAAATGATGTTCACATCGGGCTTGATCCTCTCGACGCTCGTGCCGCTCGCCTCAATCAACGGCATCGGCTTCGCGTTCCAGGATTACGACCGGGTCTGGCCGGCGATGGACGGCAAACTCGGCGCGGTCATTCGGGCGGACATCGCCCGGCGCGGCATCGTGGCGATGGAACGCATCTGGGATAATGGCTTTCGCAACGTCACCAACAGCGTCAAGCCAATCGTGACGCCCGCCGACCTTGCGGGACTCAGGTTGCGCGTCCCTGTCAGCCCGCTGTGGACCAGCATGTTTCAGGCGCTTGGGGCCTCGCCGGTCAGCATCAATTTGAACGAAGTTTACTCCGCACTCCAGACGCATGTGGTGGACGGTCAGGAGAATCCGATGGCCCTCATCTATGCGACGAAATTCTATGAGGTGCAGAAATACCTAAGCCTGACGCGCCATATGTGGGACGGCTACTGGCCGCTCGCCAACCGCAAGGCGCTGGATCGTCTGAAGCCCGAGGATCTGGAGATCGTCCGGCGCGAATTCGACCGTTCCGCGCTTGAGCAGCGCGCGGACGTGGCCAGGCTCAACGCCGACCTGGGCGCCACGCTTGAAAAGGCTGGCATGACGCTCAATCAGGTCGATCCCGCGCCGTTCCGCGACAAGTTGATCGCCGCGGGCTTCTACAAGGACTGGCGCGCCAAATACGGCGACGAGGCCTGGAGCGTGCTGGCGGAGACCAGCGGCGGCGGATTGCCGTAGCCTCGCGGCCCGTGTTACCCCCGTCCGCATGCGCGCGGGACCGTTTTTCATCGACGAGCGGAGCTTGAGCGAGACGTTCGCGCGCGCCTCCGGGCCGGGCGGGCAGAACGTCAACAAGGTCTCCACCGCCGTCGAATTGCGGTTCGAGCCGCGCAAGAACCTGCCCGCCGAAGTCGCCGAAAAGCTGATCCGTCTGGCGGGCTCGCGCGCGACGCTGGACGGCGTCATCGTGATTTTCGCGCAGCGTTTCTCCAGCCAGCCGCGCAACCGCGAGGACGCCCGAGGTCGCCTCGTCGCGTTGATCGAGCGCGCGGCGGAAAAACAAAAGCCGCGCCGCGCGACCCGCCCGACGCTCGCTTCCAAGACGCGGCGGCTGGAGGGAAAGTCACGACGCGGCGAGGTCAAGACATTGCGCGGCAAGACCACGGACGAATAGGCGGGACCTATGCCAACCCTCGACATCGCGCGTCCCGATCACACGATTTTCGTTCGCGTATGGCGTCCGGATGTCGCGCCCAAAGCGATCGTGCAGATCGTCCACGGCCTGGGCGAACATTCCGCCCGCTACGCCCGCTTCGCGCAGTCGCTCGTGGGTGCGGGCTATGCGGTTTATGCGCACGACCATCGCGGCCACGGCGAACGCTGCCCGCCTGCCGATCTCGGCTTCTTCTCAAGCCACGACGGCTGGCGCAAACTGCTCGACGACATAGCCGCCGTCGCGGCGCGCGCCTGCGCCGATCTGCCCGGCCTTCCCCGCGTGTTCTTCGGCCATTCCATGGGTTCTTTCCTTGGCCAGACCTATATCGCCGAACACGGTGCGGAACTGGCGGCGGCGGTCCTGTCGGGCACGTCCGGCCCGCCGCCCGCGATCTTGCCGCTCGGCGCAAGCGTCGTCGCGTTCGAGCGCTGGCGGCTGGGGCCGAGGGGCAAAAGCCCGCTTGTGCAGGCGCTGTTGTTTGGCGAACAGAACAAGCCGTTCAAGCCCGCGCGCACGCCTTTCGACTGGCTTTCGCGCGACACGGCCGAAGTCGACAAATATGTCGCCGACCCGCTCTGCGGCTTTCCGCTCACCAACCAGCTTGCGGCCGATCTCGCCGGCGCGCTCGCCGACCTCGCCTCGCCGCGCCTCGCCGCGCGGATACCCACGTCGCTGCCGATTTACGTGCTGAGCGGTTCCGCCGATCCCATCGGCGCCAAGCTTTCCGGCCTGCTCGACGTCTATCGCGCCGCAGGCCTCGACGTGACCGCGAAAATCTACAAGGACGGTCGCCACGAAATGCTCAACGAGATCAATCGGGGCGAAGTCACGCGCGACCTCGTCGGCTGGCTCGACGCGCGGCTCGCCCGCGCCTGAAACCGCCCGCCGGGATCAGCGCCGCGCCTCGACCGCAAGACGCACCAGATCCTGCGACGTGCGCGCGCCGAGCTTGGTCTTCAACGCCGCGCAATTGGCGGCGATGGTCTTGTAGGACACGCCGAGGTCGGCGGCGATGTCGGCGAGACCGCGACCCGCCGCGAGCCGGGTGAAGATCTCGTTCTCGCGCTCGCTCAACGCGCCGGGCGCGCGGGCGTTGAGGAACGCGATCTCCTGCGCCATTTCGGGCGTCAGATAGCCCTCCCCCGCCATCAGCGCGTCCACGGCCTCCAGATAGGGCTCGGGCGGGTCAGATTTGGTGAGGTAGGCGCGCGCGCCCGCAGCAAGCGCGCGGGCAGCCACGGCCGGATCGCCGTTCATGCTGAACGCGGCGAGCCGGGCGTCGGGGGCGCGAGCCACAATGCGCCGGATCGTCTCGAAGCCGGAAATGTCGGGCAGATTGACGTCGATCAGCGCGATGTCGGCGGGCCACGCAAAATAGGCTTCGACCCCTTCCCCCCCGGTTCGCACGTCGGAGGTCTCGATATCGGGGCGCCCCGCGAAGATCGCGCGGCAGCCGGTCACAACCACCGGATGGTCGTCGACGATCAAAAGACGCATCCGCTCCTCGCAAGGCCCAAAGGCGCTGTATAACCCCGCCATGCTTCGTTTGTCGCTGCGGCTGCGCCTGAGCCTGATCCTTGCGGGCGTCCTGGCGCTTTTGCTGGCGCTCGACGCCTCGCTGACCCTGTTCGGCGCGGGTCGTCGCGTCGATCCCGAAATCTTCGGGGCGACCGCGCTGACCCATGACGTTCTCAGCGAAGCCGTCGCCAACCTCAAGCCCGGACCCGACCTGCCGGACCGCCTCGCCGCCCTGGCCGCCAGCCTCGACCGCCTTCGCCATGTGCGCGTCGCTTATGCGCCTGCGGGCGCCGAGTTCGCCCAAGCCCCGGCGCACGCCGGTCCCCCCGGTTGGTTTGTCGCGCTCGTGCGCCCGCACGGGGCGGCGGCGACCCTCCCCGCCGTCGTGGCGGGCCAACCCGCCGGCTCCTTTCGCGTTACGGGCGACCCTGCCGACGAACTTGAAGAGCTATGGGAAAGCCTCATCACGCTGGCGCTCGACGGCGCGCTCGCGGCGGCCTTCGGGTTCGGCCTCGTCTATCTCGCCCTTGGCCGGGCGCTCGCGCCGCTGGACCGTCTCAACGCGGGTTTGGCGGCGCTGGGGAGAGGCGACTACGACGCACGGCTGGTCGGCGAGGCGGCGCCGGAATTCGCGCCGCTGCTGCACAGGTTCAACGCGCTGGGCGCTTCGCTTATCGAGGCAAGCCAGGAAAACCGCGCCTTGCGTGCGCGGCTGGTGTCGCTTCAGGACGAGGAGCGCAAGGAGATCGCGCGCGAATTGCACGACGAGATCGGCCCGCATCTGTTCGCCGCCCGCGCGCAGGCGGGCGCTGCGCGCCGTACGGCTCCGGGCCTCGACGCGCTCATCGAAACGCTCGACGCGCTCCAGTCGGTCAACCGGCGCATCCTCGACCGGCTGCGCCCCATCGCGCTGGAGGAATTGGGCCTTGGCCCCGCGCTTGTCGCCCTGGGGCGCTTCTACGTGCGCAACGCCCCGGGGCTTCGCGTCGAGGTCGAAATCGGGCCCCTGCCTAAACTCGGCGTCGGGCCGGAGACCGCGCTCTACCGCATCGCGCAGGAGGCGCTCACCAACGTGGCGCGCCATTCGGGCGCGACGTACGCGCGGGTGACGCTGAAATGGGAAGGCGGCGCGGTCGTGCTGCGAATCGCCGACGACGGGCGCGGCCCCGGCGCGACGCCCGGACGCGGCCAGATCGGCATGCGCGAACGCGCCGCCGCCTATGGCGGCGCGCTGACGCTGCGTCCCCAGGCCCCGCTGGGTTTTGTCGTGGAGGCGTCGTTTCCGCTGGCCGAGGGTTAATTCGTCCTGCACGCGGCGGGTGCGCCCCGCCACGCTAACGCGCGCGGGCAGGCGCCCGTCGGGCAGCAGCCCCTCCAGTTTCCGGGACGAAGCCGCCGAAACGCCGGCGTCGATCTCGCCGCCCGCCGAGGCGACGGGTGCGCGGACCTCCGGGGCCGCCACCACCACGTCGTCCACGACGAGGATGGGCTTGCGCCCCGCGGCGTCCGCCGACGCCGACAGCCGATTTTTCATGGCGCCCAGATCGAACGGGAATGCGAAAAGGCCACGTTCGTTCTCCTCGCGCACGTGAAAGCTGGGCAAATGGCTTTCGACCGGGATGATGGCGGGTTCGACGCTCACGCGGCCGCCTGGCGCGCGCGGCGTCTAGACCGCACCGGGGGCGTCGTCCGCCGTCACGACGATTCGACATTCCACGCGCCCCGGGCGCGTCCGCAGCGAATCGGCCCCGCCTGTCCGGCTAAGCGCAACCCGTCGTCGTCAATGTTCATCGTCAAAGTCGAACGCGCCGTGGCCAACCAGCGGCGCAGGACCTGCGCGAAGGCGCTCGCCCGGTCGGGCGGTTCGACGACCTGCCTCACCCCGTAGCATCTCGCGCCAACCCTGGGCTTCCCGCCAGCCGCCCCATTCCCACGAGCGCGGCGCGCTTCGCCGCATGGCCGACGTACCTGTGTTTCCCCGGCAACCCCGGTAAGCGGACGCCTCCCGAGCCGCGCCGCGCGCGCAAAGCCAACGCCCCAAGTTCAGGGTTGATAACCGCGACGCGCGGCGCCACAATGGGGAGGTCGCGGGCGTAGTTCAATGGTAGAACGGAAGCTTCCCAAGCTTCATACGAGGGTTCGATTCCCTTCGCCCGCTCCAGCGTTTCTTCGCTTCAAGGTTTTGCGTTGGGCGTCGCCGCCGGGCTGGCGGTTGTCGGCTCGTCCGCGTCGCGATGGCTTATTCCCATGCCGAACAGCAGCGCCAGCAGGACAATCGCCGCGACGATCCCCCAAGTCTGCCTCGACCATTGCTTGGGATCGAGCGGATGGCGGTAGCCTGTCGTTCTGACGCCCAGATAATTCATGTCTCGCTCCTTGCGCCGTCTTTGGAAAAGTTTTGTCGTCGCGCCCGCGCGACGGCGCCGCAACAATCGTACCGCAACGACGACAAAATCGTCACGCGATTAAATTATGGGCTAAAGTCTGAGTCTTGACAGCCCGGGGCAGGTGCAGTTGCTTCGGCGTCGAAACGTAAGCGCCGGTGGGGGCGCGTCTAGGGGGATGCCCATGTCTTATCAGCCGAATCGATGGGCGATCGGGCTCGTGCCGTTGGCGGTCCTCTGGGTGCTGGGCACCAGCGGCGCGATTCGCGACATTGAGCGGACGCTCTCGAGCGCCGTGCGCGACCGTGTCGCTGGCGATATCG
>JAYVYJ010000054.1:0-17292 GCA_043784465.1 Hyphomicrobiales bacterium | reverse complement strand
AAACGTTCGCGCCTGACGGTATCGACGAGGCTATCCAGTTCAGATCGCGGGTGGCGAAGCCCGTGCCGGTGACGAGGCTGAAACTATCCTGCGCGTGCCTCACAATCGTCAGGTCGGCCTCGATGCCGCCCGAGTCGTTGAGCATCTGGGTGTAGGTCACGGAGCCGTTAGGCTTTCGCACGTCGTTGGCGCAGATTTGCGACAGCGTCGCTTCCGCATCCGGCCCGGTCAGGCGGAATTTCGCGAACGAGGTCTGGTCGAACAAGGCGGCGCTCTCGCGACAGGCGCGATGTTCGCGCGCCACCGCCTCGAACCAGTTCGGCCTTTCGTAAGTGTAACGGTCCTCGGCGACCTCGCCGGGTTGGGCAAACCAGTTGGCGCGCTCCCATCCCAGCTTCTCGCCAAACACGGCGCCCGCCGCCTTTAGACGTTCATACAGCGGCGAGCGGCGCAGCGGGCGGCCGGAGCGATGTTCCTCCGATGGCCAGGCCATCGCATAATGCTTGGAATAAGCCTCCCGCGTTCGCGAGCGCACCCAGTCGAGATCGAGATGGTTGCGGCCGAAGCGGCGGATGTCGACGGGCCACAGATCGAAAGGCGGGGCGCCTTTGACGACCCATTCGGCAAGCGCCATGCCCGCCCCGCCGCCCGAGGCGATGCCGAAGGCGTTGAAGCCGGCTCCGACGAATACGTTGCGCGTCTCGGGCGCCTCGCCCAGAATGAAATTGCCGTCGGGCGTAAAGCTTTCGGGGCCGTTGACGATCTGCCTGACGCCCGCGTTGGCGAGCGAAGGCACGCGGCCAAGCGCGAGTTCCATGATCGGCTCGAAATGGTCCCAATCGGGCTGCAGCAGTTGGAACTCGAAGTCTTGCGGGAGCGGATCGACGAGCCACGGCTTCGGGTTGGGCTCGTAGCCCCCCATCACGAGGCCGCCGACCTCCTCCTTCCAATAGGTGAGGCGGTCGGGATCGCGCAGCGTGGGCAGGCCCGGCGTGACGCCGGCCATCGGCTCGGTGACGATGTACTGGTGCTGGAGGGAGACGAGCGGCACATTGACGCCCGCCATGCGACCGACCGCGCGCGACCATTGGCCCGCGCAGATCACCAGCTTCTCGCAGGCGACGCGGCCCGCCGAGGTCAGCACCGCGCGCACCGCGCCGTTCTCGACCTCCACGCCCGTCAACCAGACGCCCTCAAGCAGGGTTACGCCCTTCCGACGCGCGCCCTTGGCGAGCGCGGCGGAAATGTCGGAGGGCGACGCCTGCCCATCGGTAGGCAAAAAGGCCGCGCCGACGACGTCGTCCACTTGCATCAGCGGCCACAGGTCCTGAGCTTCTTTCGGGGAAAGCAGGTGCATGTCCAGGCCGAACGAACGCGCCGTCGTCGCCTGACGCTTCACCTCGTTCCAGCGTTCGGCGTTGCAGGCGAGCCGCAAGCCGCCGTTGCGCTTCCATCCGGTCGCCTGCCCCGTCTCCGCCTCCAGCCGATCGTAGAGCGCCACGGAATAACCAAGCAACTGGGTGATGCTGGCCGACGAGCGCAATTGGCCGACCAGCCCCGCCGCGTGCCATGTCGAGCCCGACGTCAGCCTGGCCCTTTCGATCAACACTACGTCCGTCAGGCCCATCGCGCCCAGATGATAGGCGACAGACGAACCGACAATGCCGCCGCCGACGATGACGATCTTCGCGGACGAGGGTAGTTGCGACGCGTTCATTGCGAGAATTCCCGATAGGCGGCGACGAAGCGTCGGAGATTTTCCGCCGTATAAGCGCGGTAGTCGAAGACGAGCGCGCTCGTCTGCTCACACACCATGCTCCACATGGTTTCGCGTAGGAGCGATGCTGCGCTCATTGCGGCGATGCGACGACGTAACGCATTATCGAGAGGGCGACCCAAATAGAGCGCGGCCATGTGTTCGGCGGCCTCGGGCGAGACCTCGTTGTTGGAAGCGAGCCCGCCCAGATCGAACAGCGGCGAATTGAAGCCGGCATATTCCCAGTCGATCAGCCAAAGTCTTGTCCCGTCGTCGATGATGTTGGCGGCAAGCAGATCGTTGTGGCCGAAGACGAGGTCCACAGGCCCGACCGCGCGCTCCAGAACGTCCGCCTTCGCCCCGAATTCAGCGAGTCCGGCGACATGGACGCTCCCGAGTTCGCGCAGGACATGGCCGTAGTGCCGCACCACCTGAAATACCCAGAACAAGGGCGCCGGCCCGCGCAGATGCAGCGGAATCTCACGATGCGCGCGCCGCACAAGGTCCATCAACCGCACATGGTTGGCGGGGTCGCGCACATCCTGCGGCTCGAAAGTCCTGCCCTCGACGAAGCCGATCACGAGCGCGGTCGCGTCGTTGTAGACCACGGGCGGCGACACGCCCGCCGCATGGGCGGCGCGAGAGGCGGCGGCTTCGGTCACGCGGACGATGTGATGGGCGGGGACGTCGCCGCCGACGCGCGCGACATAGCGTTTCCCTGCGTCCTCGACGAGGAAGTTGCTGTTGGTCATGCCGCCGTCGAGCGGAACGGGGGAAACGCGCCCGCTCCAGCACGGCAGGCCGGCGGCGAGGACCATCGCATCCTGTCGCGCCATCGCCGCTTCGGCCTAAAGCCCACCGTCGAGCGCGGCGGTAAACACTTGGGCGGCCGCAACGCGATCGAACAGAAGCGGATTGCCGCCGGCGGTCGGATCGACCTCGGCGGCGGCGGCGATCTCGTCGATGCGCGCGCCATCGACCTTCAGACCCGCCAGCGTGTGCGGCACGCCGACCTCCTCGCGTAGGCGCAAAACCCAGTCGATCATGCCCGCGTGGCTTTGGGTCTTCAGCCCCAGCCAGGCCGCGAGCCGCGCCATGCGCTCGGCGATGGCCTTCTCGTTGAAGGCCATGACGTAGGGCATAAACACCGCATTGGTCATGCCGTGATGCGTATTGTAGAGCGCGCCGACGGGATGGGAGAGCGCATGGATGCCGCCCAGCCCCTTTTGAAACGCGGTCGCACCCATGGCGGCGGCCGTCATCATATGGCCGCGCGCCTCGATATCGGCGCCGTCCCGCACCGCGCGCGCCAGATTTTCCTTGACCAGCCGCATGCCTTCGACGGCGACGCCTTCGGCCATCGGGTGATAGCCGGGCGCGCAATAGGCTTCCAGACAATGGGCGAGCGCATCCATGCCGGTGCCCGCCGTGAGGAACGCCGGCAAGCCCACGGTCAGTTCGGGATCGCAGATTGCGATGGCTGGCATCATTTTGGGGTGAAAGATAACCTTCTTGGTATGCGTCTCAGCCTGCGTAATGACGCCCGCGCGGCCAACCTCCGAGCCGGTGCCTGCGGTGGTGGGCACAGCGATGATGGGCGCGATCCCCTTGGGATCGGCGCGGGTCCACCAATCGCCGACATCCTCGAAGTCCCACATCGGGCGCGTCTGTCCGACCATGAAGGCGACGACCTTGCCGACGTCGAGCGCCGAGCCGCCGCCAAACGCGATGACTCCGTCATGCCCGCCTGCGCGATAGGCGGCGACGCCGTCCTCGACATTGCGGTCGATCGGGTTGGCCTGAATGTCGCTGAACACCCCCGCCGGGCGACCTGCGCTCGCCAGATCGGCGAGCACGGCCTTCAGCATCGGCAGATTGACGATGCCGGGGTCGGTCACCAGCAAAGGTCGCACGATTCCCGCATCCTTTAACGCTTGCGCCAGTTCGGCGATGCGCCCGGCGCCGAAGCGGATCGTGGTGGGGTAGTTCCAATTGGCTTTGACGGACATAAGGGGCCTCGTTAGACGGGCGAGGCGTCAGCCCGCCGTGGAAAGATGCAGGTGATAGCTCTTGGGCCGCGTCAGCGCGCCGTAGCCGAGCGCCGAAAGCGAGGCGCCGTAGCCGGTTTCCTTGACGCCAGTCCACGCGAGGCCGGGGTCGAGATAGTCGCAGCGGTTCATGTAGACGGTGCCAGCTTCCAGCGCGCCGCCCATGCGCCGGGCGAGCGCCGCGTCCTGCGTCCAGATCGACGCGGTGAGGCCATAAGGGCTGTCGTTCATCAACGAAACGGCCTCGGCCTCGTCGCCAACCTTCACGATGCCGACGACGGGCCCGAAACTCTCGTCGCGCATTACGCTCATCGTGTGGTCGACCCCGGTCAGCACCTGAGGCGCCAGATAAGGACCGCCCGCCTTGTCGCGAGGGAAAGCGGCGGGGTCCAGATGCGCTTTCGCGCCTTTTGCGAGGGCGTCGCGGGTCTGTTCGCGCACAAGGTCGGCAAGGCCGGTTCGCGCCATCGGCCCCAGCGTGGTCGCAGGGTCCAGCGGATCGCCCAGAACATATTGCGAGGTCAGTTCGACATACGCCTTCACGAACGCGTCGTAGCTCGCCTCATGCACATAGATGCGTTCGACGCCGCAGCAGCACTGGCCGGAATTGAAGAAAGCGCCGTCAACCAGGTTTTCCACCGCGAACGGCAGATTTGCTTCGGGCGCGACATAAGCCGGGTCCTTGCCGCCGAGTTCGAGGCCGAGCGTCGTGAACGTGCCCGCTGCGGCGCGCTCCATCGCACGACCCGCCTCGACCGAGCCGGTAACCGCGACATGATTGACATGGCCGCCCGCGATGATGGCTTCCGTCTGGCCATGATCCAGTACGATATGCGTCAACAGGCCCCCGGGAAGGCCGATGGAGTCGAACGCCTGTTGGTATCGGTCGCCCACCAGCAACGTCTGCGCCGCCAGCTTGAGCAACACGGCATTGCCCGCGATCAGCGCCGGGACCAGCGAATTGACGGTGGTCAGATAAGGATAGTTCCACGGCGCAATGGTGAACACGATGCCGACGGGTTCGCGCGCGACCCAGCGCTCGAACCCCGGGCGCTCGTCAAGCGGCCGCAGCGGCGCCAGCGCCGTCGGCGCGACTTCAGCCATATAGCGCGTGCGCTCCTCCACGCCGCGCAACTCGCCCTGCCCGTAGCGGATCGGACGCCCCATCATCCAGGCGAGTTCGCGCGCGATATCCTCGCCCATACCTTTCAGCGCATCCACCACCCTCACGACCAGCGCCGCGCGCTCGGCGAGCGGAACTTCGCGCCATGCCCTTTGGGCAGCGCGAGCGCGCGTGAGCGCCACCTCGATTTCGGACGCGCTCGCCGTCGGGCGCTCGACGTACACCCGGCCGTCGACCGGAGAAACACAGCGGATAAGGCTCGTCATCGCAGTCTCCAGACGGCGCACACAGATTCAGATAATCTCGAAATAGCGATTCAACTCCCAATCGGTGATCGCCTTACGGAACTCGCGCTCCTCCCATTCGCGCGTGGCCGCGTAGTGATCGACGAACACGTCGCCGAACAAGTCGCGCGCGGCCTGGGAGGCTTTCAGGCGACCGGCGGCTTCCCACAACGTGCGCGGAAACTGGCGTTCCGGCGCATGATTCTTGTCATAGGAATTGCCCACGATGGGTTTGTCCGGCTCGATACGGTTCTCGATCCCCCATAGCCCCGAGCCGATGGCCGCGGCCAGCGCGATATAGGGATTGATGTCGGCGGCGGCGATCCGGTATTCGACCCGCTGCGATTTTTCGGAGCCCTCAATCACGCGCAGCGCGCAGGTGCGGTTCTCCACACCCCAGGTCGCGTCGGTCGGCGCCCAGAAGCCGGGGATCAGACGCGAATAGGAATTGACGGTGCAAGCCACCATCGACAGCAATTCCGGCATCAACGCCTGCTGACCGCCCACCCACCAGCGCATCGTGTCCGACATGTTGTGGTCTTTTGACGGGTCGTGAAACACGCCCTTGCCGTCTTGAGTCAGCGAGCAATGGATGTGGCCGGACTGGCCCGGCCAATCGCGCGACCATTTGGCCATGAAAGTCGCCATCCAGCCGCGCCGCTGCGCCAGCACTTTGGCGACGGTCTTGAACAGCGCCGCCTTGTCGGCGGCGGCGAGCGCGTCGTCGACCTTGATCGCGGCTTCCAGCACGCCGGGGCCGGTCTCGGTGTGCAGACCTTCAAGCTCCATGTCCATAGCGACGCAGGTGTCGAGCAACTCGCGATAGAAATCGGAATGAACGGAGGCGCGCAGCATCGAATAACCAAAGAAGCCGGGCGTGATGGGCTTGAGGTCCTGATAGCGCTTCTGGCGGACGGTGTCGGGCGTCTCGTCAAATACAAAGAACTCGAACTCCACCGCGCTCAGGACGTCGAAACCCATATCCTTTGCGCGCTTGAGCACGCGCCGCAACGTCGCGCGCGGACACGCCCCCTCATGCGCGCCTGTAAACTCGCCGAGCACCAGAGGCAGGTTGTTCTCGAACGGCAATAGCCGCGTCGTCCCGGGCAGCAGGCGCACGCCCGCGTCGGGAAAGGCGGTATGCCAGCCCGTCAGCTTCGCATTGTCGTAGAGCTGGTCGTTGCTGTCCCAACCCAGCACGACGTCGCAAAAGCTGAACCCTTTGGTCAGCGACGACAAAAACTTGTCGCGCCCCATATATTTGCCGCGCATGATCCCGTCGATGTCGAACACGCCGACCTTGACGTAGTCGAGCGACTTTTCGCGAACATAGGCTGCGAGATCGTCGGCGGTCTTGATGTTCAATTCCGTCATGGCGGCCCCCGTGCGCTATTCTCCGCCGCCGGCGGACACGAATCGGCGGAAGGGCCGGGCGCCGCGCGCCCGACCCGGTTTTGCCAAAAGTCTCACGCTTCGCCGACAGCCTTTTCCGCCGCTGCGATGGAGGCCTGACGCCTGGCGATCATGTCGCCGATCGGCGGGCCCTGGAACCGGCGCCGCTCGAACGCAAACCAGACGATTCCCGCCAGCACGACGAAGCCCACGGTGATCCAAAGCGCCCAGTCGTTGGGCGGCTGGACGCCGATGTAGAAAATGAGCAGCGCCGACAGGACCGACAGAACCGCAACCAGCCGGAACAACGGCCCCCCGAGGTTCCACGGCCCCATCTTCGTCCAGCTGCGGCCGTAGGCGATAAGCCCCAGCGCGATGGGGAACGCGAACGAGAAGAACAGGAAGATGACCGTGCAGGAGACAACGATCGAATAGGCCGAAGCGCCCGCGATCGTCACCAGCGAAGCGCCCCAGACGAACAGGACCGCAAGGATCGAGGCGGTCCAGATCGCTGCGACGGGCGTGCGAAACGTGGGGCTAACTTTCTTGAGCACGCCCGAACCCGGCAGCCCCCCGTCGCGCGCGAAGGCGAAGATCATGCGCGACGCCGAGGTCACCGTCGCCAGTCCGCAGAGGAACTGCGAGAGGAAGATCGCGACATAGAGACCGTCCTTCAGCCACACCGGGAGCCGCGTGTCCATCGCCCAGAAGAACACGTTCCAACCCTGTTTGGCGGCGTCGTTCATGTCGGGAATGAGAAACAGGATGCCAGTCAGCATCACGTAGCCGAAAATCGAGGACCACAGGACCGAGCTGACCATGCCGCGCGGCGCCGAAATCGCGGCCTTGTGGGTTTCCTCCGAGGTGTGCGCCGAGGCGTCGTAGCCGGTGATCGTGTAGATCGGCATCAGCAGGCTCAAGAGGAGCGCCATCGCCATGGTGACCTTGTTCGGCCAGATCGGATCGCCCTTCAACTCTCCGGCGGCGTTCAAGGTGGGGTCGCCGGTATAGTTGGTGTAGGTCCACAGCCGCGTAACGTCCCAATGCTCGGCGAAGGCGAAGCAGGCAAGCGTCAGCACGATGGTCGTGGCGAAGATCAGATACCCGGAGAAGTCCGTCAGCCTGGCGGTCAACCGGATGCCGAAATGGTTGATGAGCGCCTGAACGGCCGTGAGCGCGGCGACGAACAATATCTGGTTGCGGAAGCCCTCCGAAACCGTGGTGTCGACGCTGATCCCCGGAAACCAGGGCGCAATCGCCCCGGAGAAAAAGCCCCAGGTCCCGACATTGATCGCGCCCAGCACGGTGACGAGGCCGAGCAGATTTAGCCACGCCGTCAACCAGCCTGTGAAGCGGTTGCCCAGGATCGAACTCCAGTGATAGAGACCGCCTGCGGTGGGATAGGCGGAGGCGATCTGGCCCATGCCGAGGGCGAATACGCCCGAGATCAGGCATCCCAACGGCCAGCCAATTCCAATCGAGGCGCCCCCCGCGCCCGCCGTCGCCTGCGCCAGAGAATTGATGGCGCCGGAAAGTATGCAGATGATCGAGAACGACACGGCGAAATTCGAGAAGGCGCTCATGCGCCGTTCGAGTTCCTGAGCGTAGCCCATCGCGTGGAGGACCTGCATGTCCTCCTTGCGTTCGGCTTCCGAATAGTCGTCCGACAGGCCGCGCGCGCCGCCGGATCCTGATAAGTTGTTCATCGTTCGCTCCCCACTCCGCTTGAAACTTCGATCCCGGTCCCCTGTCAGGGCGCCTGCTCAGCGTCCAGACATGTTCGCGCCGCTGCGAGCAGCAGGGGCGCGAGGCGATTGGCCCAGGCCGTCCGCCCGTCGCCGTCGGCGACGAGATCGTTGCGCACTTCGATCATCGCGGCCGGCAATCCGTTGGCTTCGCCGTGGCGAAGCACGGTGTGATAGACGCGGTCGGAAGGCGCGTAAGGCTGGTTGACGCCCACGATGAGGCCGGGTTCGGCGCGCAGGCCCGCGACCAGCGCTGCGCCTAGGCGCGCGTCGTCGCCAAAGATGATTCCGCAATGCCACGGCCTGACGATCCCGTGCAGGATCGGGGCGTAGGTATGAAGCGCAACGAGGACGGTGGGCCGGCGCTCGGCCCGGCGCTGACCCAGCAAGCGTTCAATGGCGGCGTGATAGGGATCGTAGATCTCGACGACACGGCGCGCGCGTTCCGTGGCGGAGAGTGCGACGTTGCCCGGAATCGGGCGCCCTTCGCCTTCCCGAACGATGGAATCGGGGTCGGAAGGCTGACGGTTGACGTCCAGAGCCAGCCGCGAAACGCATCCGTACACTAGGGTCGCGTCGAGCCGGTGCGACAACGCCAGAGACGTTTCAAGCGCCCCCGGATCCCAGGCGAAATGCTGGAGGAGATCGACCGCCGACAGCCCGAGCGAATCATATCGGCTGGGCAGGCGATTGGAAGCGTGATCGCAGAGCAGAACAAGGGGCGAGGATGCGCTTTCGCGTTCGACCGCGACCGCCGGGTTTTCAACGCTGGCGACCCCCGCCATACCAGGCTCCCCCTAGGCGCCGGCGTCGACGATAGATCGACGCAGGCATGATGGTTAAATTCCAGAACCGTGCAAAATGTCAACTTCGTATCTATCGTTACAGTTTCGCACAGGCCCCTGCGGCGCTATGCTCCGACGAAACGGGGGATGGAAGATGGACGCGGGCAGTCGCGAGGAGGACCACGCTTCCATCGCCGAGCAGGCGCGCGAGGCGTTCGACCGATTGACGGCGCGCGAGCGCAAGGCGGCGCAGGCGCTGCTGGCCAACTATCCCACCGCAGGCCTCGCGCCCGTGGCGGAATTCGCCGAGCGCGCGCAAGTCAGCGCCCCCACGGTGCTGCGTTTCGTCGCCAAGCTGGGCTTTCAGGGCTATCCGGATTTTCAGCGGCAATTGCGCGAGGAACTGGAGGCGCAACTGGCCTCGCCGCTCGCCAAGCCGTCACGCAGCCGGCGCGCGCGCAACCCGCAACGCGCCGCCATCGATCCCTTTCTGGAATCCGCCCTCGCCAATCTCCAGAACACCTTCCGCCATATCGGCGAGAAGGAGTTCTTGGCGATCGTTGAACTCCTCTGCGACAAGCGGCGCCACGTGCATTTGATCGGCGGCCGTTTTACGGACGCGCTCGCGCGTTATTTTGCCGCCCACCTCAGTCTGTTGCGGCCGGAAGTGCGACATGTGCCCTCAGGCATTGGCGTCTGGCGCGACCGTCTGCTCGACATACACCGCCGCGACGTGCTGATCGTGTTCGACGTCAGGCGCTATCAGGAGGATGTCGTCTCGTTCGCCCGGCAGGCGGCGGATCGCGGTGCGACCATCGTGCTGGTCACGGATCAATGGATGTCGCCGCTCTCGCGGCAGACCGCGCATGTGCTGGCCTGTCGCATAACGGCGCCCTCGCGCTGGGATTCCGGCGTTTCGTTGCTCGCCGTGGTCGAAGCCTTGACCGCCGCCATCACCGAACGGCTCGGCGAATTCGCACGCGCGCGAATCGAAGAGTTGGAGCGCCTGCGATGAAACGCGCGGTTGGCCGGGGCGACGATCAAAGCACGACCGCGACGATCGTTTGCGCGGACGCCCGAGCCCAGCCGCGTCCTTTGTCCGCGGCGCCGTCTAGGCCGCCGTCCAGGGCGCCTCCCTCAAGGCGCGGGTCAGGTGATCGACGACGGCCTGGACGCGCAGCGGTCGAAGCGGTGACGGGGGCAGGAGGAGATGCAGCGCCAACGGCGCCGGCGCCCAGTCCGGCATGACGATCTCCAATTCGCCGCTTCGCAGTTCGCGCCACACCAGGAACTCCGGCAGGACCGACAGCCCCTGCCCGGCCAGCAGCGCGGGCTTGAGCAAGTCCGCATTGTCGCTCCACATGCGAACCTGCGGCTCCACAGGCTCCTCGCCAAACTGCGCGTTGGCGAACCGCCAGACGCCCGGCGCCTCGGCGCCCGAATAGACCAGCGCATCGCAACGGCGAAGCTGGGCGGGATGGGTCGGGCGCTCGCGGTTCCCAAAATACTTGGGCGAGGCCAGCAGCAGCAGGCGAACGGCGCACAGTCGCCGCGCTCTCAGCGACGAATCCTCCAACCGCGCGATGCGCAGCGCGAGGTCGAACCCCTCCGCGACGAGATCGACGCGGCTGTCGCTCAGGGAGAAATCGAGCGTGATCTCGGGAAAGGCTTGCATGAGGCCCGGCAGCGTCGCCGCCATGTAGCCGACGCCGAAGGACAGCGGCGCAGCGATCCGCACGCGCCCGCGAGGCGCCGCCGATTGCCGGATCGCCTCTTCCTCCGCCAATTCCCCCTCGCCAAGGATCCGCGTGGCGCGCGGCAGCGCCGCCCGTCCATGGTCGGTTAGCGACAGCCGCCGCGAAGTGCGGGCGATGAGCGCGACGCCCAGGTTCTTCTCAAGCCGCGCAATCGCTTTCGAAACGGTCGGGTTCGACAGGCCAAGGTCGTGCGCGGTGCGAGCGAAAGAGCCGAGTTCGGCGACTTTGGCGAAGATCGCCCAGGCTTCGAGATCGGGGAGACGACGTGTCATTTGCGGCAACAATGAAATGCCATCGTTTCTCTTTCGTCAAGAAATGCTTGGCCCCATCTTGCCCGCTGCGGAGTCGCCGAAGGCTCCCACGGGAGAAAAGCCATGATCGAACGCCGCCCCTTCGCCAGTCTTGGCTCCGCCAACCACGGTTGGCTCGACGCCCATCATCACTTCTCGTTCGCCGATTATTACAACCCCGCGCGCATGAGCTGGGGACCCATCCGGGTCTGGAACGACGACGCCATCAATCCCGGCGCCGGCTTTCCCCCCCACCCGCACGCCAGCATGGAGATCATCACCTATGTCCGCGACGGCGCGATCACGCATCAGGACAACCTTGGCAACGAAGGCCGCACCGAAGCCGGCGACGTCCAGGTGATGAGCGCGGGTTCGGGCGTGCGGCACTCGGAATATAACCGCGAGGACGTCACGACGCGCATCTTCCAGATCTGGATCGAACCCCGGAGCCACGGCGGGGCGCCCTCCTGGGGCGCGAGGCCCTTCCCCAAAGGCGACCGCTCCGGCCGCTTCGTGACGCTCGCCAGCGGCTTTGAAGGGGACGCCGACGCCCTGACTATCCGCGCCGACGCCCGCGTGCTCGGCGCCACGCTCAAGGCCGGCGAGACGACCGAATACCCTCTGGAGGCGGGCCATCACGCCTATCTGGTTCCGGCCAGGGGTTCGGTCGAAGTCAACGGCGTGGGTATCGACGCCCGCGACGGGGCCGCGATAACTCAGGAAACCTTGTTGCGCGTGACAGCCATCGAGGATGCGGAGATCGTCCTCGTGGACGCCCGTTAACGGACGATCAGCTTGCGAAGCCAGCCCAGCGGACGATCACGGCCCGTGGCCGTGGTTGGCCGCTGGGTTCCGGCGACGAGGACGCGCAGACGATGGTTTTCATCGGCAAGGGCGTTAGCGTCGTCGCCCCCCATCGCCGCGGCCGCGGCGGGTCGCCACCTCAACATGCATGTCAACGACGCGACCGCCTTGGCCGACGCGCTCGACGTTCGGGGAAGTGGCGCGCTGCGAGGCGCGTCGCGATGTCTGTGTCGACCGGCGCGGTCGCGCGCCACCTGCTGACGACGAGGCCCTTTGAGCGGCTGTTGCGCGAGGCCGCCTCGTGGTACAGGCTAGATCGCCGAGAAACCCATCCGAATAGGGGAAGATCATCGTGAGTGCGGATCATGACCATCCGGCCGCCGAACGCTGGAAGCACGACGGCGTGCGGGTCATCAAGGGCGATCAATTGGACGACAATACGCCCCAGACTCCCGGCATGTATCGTCAGGCGGCGATCAATCACGCCCGTGTCGGCGCGCAAAAGATCTGGGCGGGGACGGTCAGCATCGCGGCGGACGCCAAGACCGGCGTGCATCACCACGGCGATCTGGAAAGCGTCATCTACGTATTGAAAGGACGCGCGCGCATGCGCTGGGGCGAACGGCTGGAGTTTGTGGCTGAGGCCGGGCCCGGAGATTTCATCTACGTGCCTCCGTTCGTTCCCCATCAGGAGATCAACGCGGACCCAAGCCAGACGCTCGAATGCGTATTGGTTCGCTCCGACAACGCGGCCGTGGTTGTCAACATCACGGATGTGGAGCCCGTGGAGAAGCCCGAAGAGGTCTACTGGGTCGATCCCCTCCACAAAGCGCCCTGACGACCGGCAGGTCGAGGGTCGTCGTCGCGCAAAGTTTCGCGTTCGACATTTTTGCGCCCGCTGCACAGAGATGTTTGGATCAACCGACCCCGCCGTATATTTCACCGTGCGGTTCGCGCCAAAGACCGACGGCGCTCAGCTTCGCGGCTTCAGATTTTCCGGGTCGTACAGCGCCTTGTAACCCACAGCCGCCACGACGACGGGGAACGTTTCGCCGAAATACTCCACTTGGAGTTCTCGCCCCGTTTGCGCATTCTCCCAGGGCAAATAGGCGAGAGCGATATTTTTGCCCACCGAGGGGCCATAGGCGAGGGAGGTGGTGTAGGAGCGCCGGCCCAAAGCATCGACCAGCGTTTCCCCGGTCTGCGGGTCCATGACCGGGAGGCTGCCGACCGGAAAGCGCGCGACGCCGTGGGAGTCGATGTTGCGCGTCATCACCAGAGTGCAGAGGATGGCGGGCTGATGCGGGCGCGCGCGATAGGCAAGATGAGCGGCCTTGCCGCAGAAGTCGGCGTCCTTGACCTTGGGACGGGCGAGGTCAGCTTCGAGCAGGTTGTATTCGGTAAGCAGGTCGGCGTTTTGCAGCCGCAGGCTCTTTTCCATGCGACGGCTGTTGGCGTAGGTCTCGATACCCACGGCAAGCGCGCCGGTTGAACGCAGCGCGTCCCACACCGCGAGGCCGTCTTCGTAGGCCATGTGCAATTCCCAGCCCTGTTCGCCGACATAGGAAATGCGGAAGGCGGTGACCGTCTTGCCGGCGATCTCGATGGGCTTGATGGCGGCGAACGGGAAATTCGCCTGGCTCAGTCCTTCAGGATCTTTGACGACCTTTTGCAGCGCGGTCCGCGCGTTGGGGCCCCACACGCCGATGGTGACGATTTTCTCCGAGACGTCCGTGATCGTGACGTCAAAGCCTCTGTCGGCGGCAACGCGGCGCAAATAATGGTAGTCCCGGGGGCCGGCGTCGGCGCCGTCGACGATGCGGCAGCGGTCGGACAGACGGAACACGGTCAAGTCCGCGCGCACCATGCCCGCCTCGTCGAGAAAGTGGGTGTAGACGCCTTTGCCGATATTGGCGTCCCCGCCGACCCGGGCGACGCAGACCCATTCCAGCAAGGCCAGATGGTCCGGCCCCGCGACGTCGACGATTGCAAAATGAGATAGATTGACCAGGCCGCAATCCTCGCTCATCGCAAGTTGCTCGGCGTTGGAGACGCGCCAGAAATGGCGGTTGTCCCATTCGTTCTCCCGCACGGGGATGCGGTCGCCGTATTTGGCGAGCGAATGTTCGTTGGCCGCGTAGCCGTGCGCGCGCTCCCAGCCGCCCAGCTCCATGAAATAGCCGCCCAACGCTTTCTCACGCTCGTAGAACGGCGAACGGCGCACGTTGCGGCCCGTGGCGTAAGGCTCGCGCGGGTGGATCGCCGGATTGTAGACCTTTTGCGCCGCTTCCCGGCAGCGGCCCTCGATGAAGGCTTCTTCTAGCTGATGGGGATAGAAGCGGGCGTAGTCGATCTTGGCGTGATCTATGGGCGTGCGCCCGTCCGTCATCCAGTCCGCGATGAGTTTCGCCATGCCCGGCGCGTCTTTCACCCAGATGGCCACGGCGTACCAGAGGCCGCGCACTTTCTGGCTTTCGCCCATCGAGGGGCCGCCGTCGGAGGTGACCTGCAACAGGCCGTTAAACGAGCGTCGCTCGTCATAGCCGAGTTCGCCCAGGATCGGCGTCAGCTCGATGGCGCGCTCCAGCGGCGTGAGAATCTGCTCCATCTCGAGGTCGCGCTGCGAGGGCGACAGGCGCGTCTGGTGCTTTTCGAGCAGATCGCGGGGATGGAGGAGACGCGGCTCGGTCTCCTCATAATATCCCCATTCGATCATGCCGCCTTCCGACGTCCGGGGGTCGCCGGTGTCGCGCATGTAGGCGGAATTGCCCTGGTCGCGCAGCAGCGGCCAACCAATCTCCTTGCCCGTGCCGGCGAATTCGTTGAACGGTCCGAAGAACGTGAGCGGATGGTCGATGGGCATGACGGCTAGGTCTTCGCCGGCCATTTGCGCGATCAGGCGCCCCCAGAGGCCCGCGCAGACGACGACATGATCGCACAGGATCGTTCCGCGCGGTGTGACGACGCCCTTGATCCGGCCATTCTCCACGATCAGCGATGTCGCCGGCGTATGGGCGAAACTCGTGAACTTGCCCGTCGCTTCCGCCTTGTCGACGAGTTCGCCCGCCACCGTTTGCGAGCGGGGAACGACCAGCCCTGCGTCGGGGTCCCAAAGACCGCCCTGGACTTTTTCCTCTTCGACAAGGGGGAATTTCTGTTTGATTTCTGCGGGCGTCATCGGGCGCGCGCGCGTGCCGAAAGCCTTGCCCGAGGTGACCTTGCGCCGGATCTCCTCCATCCGCGCTTCGTCGCCGACGCGGGCGACCTCAATGCCGCCGACACGCGCATAATGGCCGAGCTTGTCGTAGAAATCGATGGAATAAAGCGTCGTCCAGCAGGACAGGAAATCGTGACTGGTCGCGTAGCAGAAGTCGGAGGCGTGCGCCGTCGAGCCGACATCCGTCGGAACGCCCGACGTGTCGATGCCCACCACGTCGTCCCAGCCCCGCTGGAGCAGGTGGTGCGCCACACAAGCGCCGACGATCCCGCCGACTCCGATGATGACGACCTTCGCCTTGTTGGGGAATTGAGCCAAGCGGACTTCCTCATTTCAAGAGCCACGCGGAAACACTTACATCTTGAGCGGGTCGTTCACGACGATGGATCGACCTACCCCGTCTATTCAGATCCGGCCCACGTCGCGCTGATCGACGTAGACATCCTGCGCCGGTTCGCAACCGACCCGCTTCTCTCAGTAAACCGCCCCCAAGTTAATCGGTTTCCGGATGGCCTCACGCTTGCTGAAAATGTCGCCAGACGCATAATAGGGGGCGTCGGCTTTGTCGAATAGAGCCGCTGACAGGGCAAACTGTCGCCCCATTCGGAGGAGCCGCCCTTGAGCTTCGTTGCCGTCACCCGTGCGACTTCGCGGGAACGCGTCGCGGGGCCGCTTGTCGCGAGGACGCTGCTGCTAGCCGTCATCCTGCTGGCCTCCGCCGGCGGTATGCTCGCGACCGATAGCGCCGCCACGGCGCGCTCGATCGCCAGCGCCGGAGGAGATTGGGCGAACCTGCTGCGCGCCATGGCGGCGCTGAAGCTGCTCTTCGCGGGCGCGGCCGCCGTGGTTGTCTTATGGCGGCTCAGCGCGCCCATTTCCGCGACGAGGTGGGGCGGTTACGCCCTTGCGGCGGGCGCCGCATGGGCGGGGCCGGGGCTGATCTGGGGGCTTGCGCATATCGCCCTCGGCGCGCTGCTGCTGCATGGCGGACTGATCGCGACGGCCATACTGCTCTTGCGCGACCCGGCGACAGGCGCCCGCCTTGCCCAGATCACGGCCAGATCGCCGCTCCCCAACACGGATGAGCGGCTTTCCACAAGGAATATTCGGGCCTCGCCGAAAGTAGAATTTCGGTCTGGCCCGCTCATCGGTGCGCAAAGTCCTCCGATCTTGAGAGATCCTCAAAATCTTGTCGGAGAGACTTCAAGGCGTCGGGGGGCGTCAGGGCGCCGGGATGGCGAATAATTTCCGCGGCGAGTCCGTGCGCGAAAACGCAGGCCTCGGCGGGCGAGGCGTCACGACGTCGCGCGGCGAGATATCCGGCGTTGAAGCCGTCCCCGGCGCCGGTCGTATCGCGCACGTCGGACGCTTCGCGGGCGGAGACGTGGACCTGCGTTTGCGACGTGCGGACGAGCGCCGACGCCGCGCCATTCTTGACGATGATCTCTTCCACGCCCAGCGCCGCGATCCGCTGCGCGGTCGCCTCCGGCGAAGCATCCCCCCAGAGCCGGGCCTCGTCGTCGAAGCTGGGCAGAGCGAGGTCGCACCCGGAGTACATCTCCTTCATCGCCGCGCGCATTTCGACCTCGTCAGGCCAGAGGCGCGCTCGCACGTTCGGATCGAAGGAAACCAACGCGCCGGCGGCGCGGGCCTTGCGCAATTGGGCGAAGAGATGGCGGCGTCCCGCCGCCTCGATGACCGCCAGCGTGACGCCCGAGACATGGATCAGCGCAGCGCCGCCGAGGGCCTCGCCGAGGGCGTCGAGATCGTCGGCCATGCGTCGAGCGGCCGATTGCCCTCGCCAATAGGCGAAGTGTCGCTCCGCGCCTTCCAGGCGGATGAGATAGAGGCCGAGCGTGCGATCCGCGTCGCGCGAGATACGCGACGCGTCGAGGCCGGCGTCGCGCAGAAAATCGAGAAATTGCTGCGAGAGCGAGTCCCGGCCGACGCGCGTGAGATAGCCGACGCGTTCCCGGTCGCCCAGCAGGCGCTTGAGATACCACATCGTGTTCAGGGTGTCCCCCGCAAAGCCCGGCGCGTAGAGCCCGTCCTTGACGGGCGCCAGTTCCAGCATCGCCTCGCCGACGCCCA
>JAYVYJ010000053.1:0-9970 GCA_043784465.1 Hyphomicrobiales bacterium | reverse complement strand
CGACGATGGTCGGGCGTGGCGGCGAAGCCTGGCTGGCGCTTGGCACGCCCGGCGGCGACCAGCAAGACCAATGGACGCTTAATGTGTTCCTGCGTCGCCTGCACCACGGTATGAACTTGCAGGAGGCCATCGACGCCCCGCAATTCCACACCCGACATGGGCCAGCCTCCTTTTATCCCCGCTCGCGCGGCCCCAGCCAGGTCACGATCGAGCAACGCTTTCCGGCCCCGACCATCGCCGCGCTGCGCGAGCGCGGTCACGCCGTCGCCGTCGAGGGCGATTGGTCGCTGGGGCGGGTTTGCGCGGCGGAACGCTCGGGCGGCCTGCTGCGGGCGGCCGCGACGCCCCGGTTCATGCAAGGCTATGCGGTGGGACGATGACGATTTTTGCGAGCCAGGACTACGAGCGCCACTCTGGCGCCCATGCCGCCGCCCGCGAATCCTCCGCCGTGTTTTCAGCCGTCGCGACGCTTGTTCGCGAGCGCGTCGGCTATAGCCAGCTCACGATGCTCCGCCTCGAAGTCGATGGCGAGCATATGACGCGCATATTCACGACGAACGAACGCCACTATCCGCTGGCGGCCGCCGAAGCCTTGGGTTCGACGGCCTCGGGCGACCATGTCTTGCCACAGGGCCGCCCCTTTCTGGGCGGGGACAAGGTGGGGTTCGATGGGCGTTTCCTGGCGACCATGACCTCATCGAACGTCTCGGGCTGGCCTGTACGATCAACGTGCCGGTCATGATGCCGGGGCGGACGCTCAGTTCCATGAACATCCTCGACGGCGAACATCGGTACGACGAAAACCAGCTTGCCGCTGCACGACGCCTCGCGCCTTTTCTCGTCGCGTCCTTCGTCGTCGACAATTATATTCACGGCAAATCTACGTCGCGAAAAGCCGGCTCCGCCGATGAAGATCGCGTTGCTCTTGGCGTCGGGAAAACCGCCCTGGCCGAGTTCCCGAATTTGGCCTTCATCGACTGGCGTACGGCGAAGGCGAACGTGTCGATATCCTTGGGAACTGGGAACTTCGCGCTCGCTATGCGATAGCCGATCAAGCGCGCCGTCCGGTGGGTGCGCTCCGCGCGGACGAGGCTGGCGATAAGCGGGTAAAGCTCGTTGCGCCGGGTGGTTACAATTGCTTAAATGCCGCACCCATCAGCCCATTGGCCGGTCCCGATGGACATAATGAGGCGAGACCATTCGACGAGTGTGTTCCCATTGAAGCAGCAATGCTCGACGATGTCGTCGTAACTTGTGAAAATGCGGATCGAGAAACAATCGTCGCACCGATAACCAATCGAACAGGTCTTCGCAAATCTGAAAGGCCGGCTGCGAAAGGCCTGCCAACGAATCGTCAAGGCGACATAAAGATCAATCGACGAACCTATCGACCAGGAATGCACAAACGACCTGATGGATTCAGGGTATTTTTCTAAAGATATCATGCGCTAAGCAACGCGATAATCGACGTTCTCGCGACGGACCGCGTTAAGGCGAGACGCCGTCGCAGCGCAGCGCTATCGCCGTCACGTTGTCGCTCGCGCCTCTGCGCAGCGTCAGGGCGATCAGGTCCGCGCAAGCCGCCTGCGGGTCGGCGTCTTTGAGGGCGGCGGCGATGTCGGAGTCGGCGCAATGCGTCGTCAGCCCGTCGCTGCACAGCAGCAGCATGTCGCCAGCCGCGAGACGGTCGCTGACATAGTCGAGCGCGGCCTCCTCCGTCGCGCCGAGCGCGCGCGTCAGCACGCTGCGGCGCGGCCAAACCCTCGCCTCCTCCGCGTTAAGCACGCCGCGATCTACCAGCGCCTGCGTCTCGGAATGATCGCGCGTAAGCTGGCGCAACGCCCCGCCGCGCATCAGATAAACTCGGCTGTCGCCGCACCATAGACAAGCGAAATGCGCGCCACAAACCAGGACCGCCACCAGCGTAGTCCCCATGATGTCGCGCCCGTTCGCCTGCGCGTAGGCGCGCATCTCGTGGTGCGAAGCCGCCACCGCCGCCTCCAGCGCCGCCAGCCGCGCCGCCGCGTCGCCTTCCACAGGAGCCCGCGCGAGCGCGTCAATCGCCATGCGGCTGGCGACGTCGCCGCCGCCGTGCCCGCCCATGCCGTCGGCGACCGCCCAGACGCCGGCCTCCGGCCGCATCAGAAAACTGTCCTCGTTGCGCGCGCGCTTGCGCCCAACGTCAGTGGCGCCGGCGCTGCGGATCGACGCCTCAACCATCGGCATCGCCTCCGCCGAACGATCCCGTCACCATGTCGGCGAACAGCCCTGGCGCAGGCAGCCCGACGACCGCCAGCGCCAGCGGCTCGAAACCAGCGCCTCCGAGCGTCCACCAGAAACTCTGGCCCGCAAACGCGCTGCGATGGCCAAAGCGCCGAGCGACCCGGAACGCGAGCGCTGGGTCGGCTCCAACGCCGCGCACCAGCGTTACGCCCTCGCCGCGCATTTCGACGCCGGCCATCTCCTCGACCGGGCTTTGCAGCGCGGGCGCGGGCAGGGCGTCCACGTCGCGCGCGAAATCCTCGAACGCCTTGTCGGGCGCGAGCGCGCCCAGCAGCGCCTGTTCCGCCGCCTCGCACCAGACGGCGTTGGCTTCCATTTCCGGCGGCGGCAACAGCGACTGGCCTTCGCCGCAAAACACGGCGAGGGGAAATGCGCGGCCGACCCCGTCCACAGAGGCCATCAAAGCACCGACGACCGCCTCGCCGCAAAATTGCGCTCCGAGCCAGAAGCGCCAGATCGGCATACGGTTGTAAGCCTCCGGCCAACGCTCGCCCAGCGCGACCCGGGAGGTCGCGACGCTGGCCTGCAACCACGGCTCCCACATGTCGAGGAAGGGGCGCGTGGTCTGGTAGGCGACGAAGTCGCGTTTGGCGGGCAGTTTGCCGAAGAACCCCGCAGCCATGCGCGCCTCTCACAGACCGTTGGGACACTCGAAACGACGAAGCGACGCCAGACTTAAAGGATTATCCAGCGAAGCGGAGGAAAACGAAAACGACACCTCCCGCCCCCCGACGATGAAGCTGACGTTAACCGCCGACCCGCGCTGGATCATCGCGCCCGCGTCGGCCAGGCGGAAGAACGCCCAGGCGCCGGTGCGCTCCAGCGTCGATTTGCGGTCGGGCATGTCGGGCGCGATGGTGATGGACGCCGCGCCCGCTCCTGACCCCGGCCATTGCAGGGCGCCCGGCGCGGCGCTGCCCTGCTGCGCGACGACATTGGCGCCGTTGACGGCGAGCGTCGCCGTCTGCGCTTCTCCGCTCAAGGTCAGCGGCGTGACGGTGAAGGCGAGGTTGGGCTGGGCGCCGCCGGTGGGAAAGAACACGTCGCGGATTTCCGCCGCTTGCTGGAAACGGCGCAACGTCGTCGTGGAGAGGGGCCGGGTGATGTTGGTGTCGCTGCGCCATGTCCACGGCTTCGCGCCCGTGTTGGCGAGCGCGGCGAGATTGGCGGCGAAAAATTTGTCGATCAGCCCATTGGGCGCGAACAGGCGCGCAAAATCGGCGAGCGGAATGTCGCGGTCCGAGCGTGAGACCGGATAGCGGTTGCTGACGATCTGTTGACAGGGCGCGGTGACGTTTTGCGCCATGTCGTCGGTGAGTTGCTGGATGGTGCGGCTGCTGCCCTCGCCCGCGGCGTCGCGCGCGACCTTGCTCATCATGCCCGCGAGCGGCTGGGGCAGCCGCGTCACGTTGGAGCGCAGGCTCGCGACCTCGACGTCCAGTTGTTCGAGAGCGCGTTTGGATTGCGCCGGATTGCTCGCGGCGAGCGAGAGCTGGCGGTAAAGCTCGTTGAGATTGGCGAGCAGCGCGTCCATCGGTCGCGAACCCGCCTCGCCGTCGAACAGAACCTGAATCGGCTTAAAATAAGCCTCCACATTGGCGCCGGGCGTCGCAGGCAGCGGCTCGCCCGCGCGGCGTTCGGCGCGCATGGCCAGATCGACCGCCTCGCGTGCGGTGGTGGAGAGCCGCTGCTCGGCTTTGTTGGCGACGAGCTTCGCGGCGTCGCCCGCTACGCCAGGCGTCGGCGGCGCCGCGCGCGCGCGGGTTAGCGCGGTCTCGTTGCGGATCGACTCGAAGATTTGTTTGACGGGAGACGTCGGGGCCGAGGCCGCGCTCAGGGGCAGAAATTTCTTGCGGTCGGCGAGCAGCGGGCGAAGCGTGAGGTTACGGATCGCCGTGTCCCAAGCGGCGATGAACTCGGCGCTGTAGATGTCGAGGATATCGGGAAACAGCCGCTCGAACTGGCTCTGCACCGCGCCTTGCTCGCCCGACGCGCCCAGCACCCATTTGTCGGCGGCGATGGCGCTCGCGATGGTCGGCATACGGTCCAGCAAAGCCTGATAGAAGCCGTTGTAGGTGAAGAAGCCGGGCACGCGCACGCTGTCGAGGCTGGCGCCGTTCGACGCCTCGAACACCAGCGACATATCCGGGCCGCCGCGCTGCGCGGCGACCCAATCCTCAACCAAAGCGTTGCGCGCTTCCGACTTCAGCAGCGTATAGGCCCTCTGCGCGACGCGCATGCGCGCTAGCGTCGCCTGCGCCTGTTCGACCAGCGGGCCGTTGAGCGTCACTTTCGGCGCCGCGCCATTGTCCATGTCGAGCATGGCTTTCAGGTGCGCCCGCAACAGCGCGCGACCCTGCGCGTACGGCGCGCCGGGAAACACGCGGTCCTCCCATTCGTGGGTGAACCAGTCGAGCACCAGCGTCTTGTCGACGCTCGGTGCCTTATGGCCCAGCATCAGATAGACCTTGAGCGCCTCGTAGATATAGGTTGGGTCGTTGACGCTCTTGGCGATCTGCTGTTCGAGGCTCAGTACGAGGCGGGGCCGCATCAGCCGCTCCAGCGCGGTCTGATAGGCGGTGACGGAGGCATCCTGCACGCGGCCGCGCTCGCTGAGGCCGAAGGTGTCTTTCAAAGGCGTCGCCGCGTCGCGATTGTCGTAACCGTAGGGCAGCGGCGGCAGCGCCCCGATCAACTGATAGACCGGCCGGACGTCGGGCTCATTGACGCTTGTCTGTTTGATCAGCGGCGAGGCGGCGGCGGCGAAATTGTCGAAGCCGACGTCGGTCGACTTGATGAGCGACGTGTTGCCCAGGAAGCTGACCCACCAGAGGCCAAGCACTCCGGCGGCCACCAGCGCGATGGCGCCGAACGCCGCCGTGCGGACGATCAGCGCGCGTCGCACCGCCGACATGTTGACCGACACCCAGCCGGCCTCGGCGAAGATCACTTTTGTCAACAGATCGTGCAGGAAGAAACTTTTGCCGACCCCCGAATGGGCCGCCGCGCCAAAGCTTTCGACGCCGTAGCTGCGTTGCAGCGCGCCGATGACCGCGTCGAGCGGCGTGCCCTCCTGCATACCGGAGGTGAAATAGAATCCGCGCAGCGCCGCCGTCGTCTGGTAGCGCGTCGGCTCGAACACGCGGTTGAGGAATTCGACGATGGGTTTACGGATCGCCGTCATCTGCGCGGGCAGGCCGAACAAGGTCGCGCGGGCGCGCGGGTCGGGTTCGTCCTGCAACCGCTCGGGCATGCGCTCGAAGACGCGCTTGACCAGAAGGTCGAACTCGTCAGGAACCTGGGCGACCGTGTTGGCGGTCTTGCTGGCGGTCTGGAATGTCGCGCCCCACACGACGTTTCGTCCGGCCTCGTCGAGATCGGCGAAGTAGGTAGTGAAGCCCGCGATCAGGTCCAGCTTGGTGAACACCGCATAGACCGGGAAGCTGATGCGCAATTGCTCGTGCAGCTCGTCGAGGCGGCGCCGGATCGCGTCGGCGTGCGCGGCGATGTCGGTGGCGCTGAGCGTCAGCAGATCGGCGATGGAGATGGCGACAAGCACGCCGTTGATCGGCTGGCGCGGACGGTTTCGGCGCAAGAGGTCGAGGAAGGCGAGCCAGCTTCGCTTGTCCGCCTTGGCGTCGGAATCCTGCGTCGTGTAGCGCCCGGCGGTGTCGATCAGGATGGCTTTGTCGGTGAACCACCAGTCGCAATAGCGCGTGCCCCCGACCCCCGCGACCGCCTGCGGCCCGCCCCCCACCGCGAGGGGAAAGCGCAGTCCGGAATTGACGAGCGCCGTCGTTTTGCCCGCGCCCGGCGGGCCGATGATGAGATACCATGGCAGGTCATAAAGCGCCGGCCCGTCCGCCTTGCCCGCATTCTTCAGCGTGAGGAGAGCGTCCTCCATCTTCTGTTTGAGAACGGGCGCGTCGCTGTCGTCCTGCACGCTCTCCGTCATCGCCTTTTCCAGCGCAGCCACGGCGCGCAAGCGGGCGACGATGCGCCACGTGATGAGCGCGCCGACGACGAGGAAAATTACGGCGACGATGATGAGCCGTAAGCCGGTCCCCTCAAGCGGCGTATAGTCGGCCACCGAGATCAGCGGACCCGCGAACCAAACAAGCCCGGCAAGCAACCATGCGCCCAACACGCTGAGCGCGATCCAGAGCCAGAACGCCCAGGTCACGAGCACACCCGGCTGTCGGTGCGCGGAATGGAGATTTCAACCCGCCGGTTCTTCGATTTGTTGGCCTCCACATCGTTGGGCGCGACCGGCTCCGCCTCGCCCTTGCCTTTGGCCACCGCGCGCTTGGGATCGTTCAATGAGGGCTTCAGCATCGCCGTGACCGAGCGCGCGCGCGCTTCGGACAATTCAAAATTGGAGGGATAGGCGACCGTCTTGATCGGGTCGCCGTCGGTATAGCCGGTCACGGTGACGTCGCCGGGCTCCTTGTCGAGAACGGCGGCGATCTTCTTGGCGATGGAGGCGAAAGACGCGTTGGCGTTGGCGCCGCCGGAAGGAAACAGCACGACGCTGCCGACGCGCACGAAGATCGTGGTTGGCGTCTGGTCCGCGCTCACCTTGCCCGCCATGATTTCGGCCGCCAGTGCTTTGCGGATGCAGATGAGTTGCGGCGAAAGGGTGGGCTTGGCGTCGGGCGGGGGCGCAGCGGCGACTTCGCGAACCAGTTCGATGTTCGATTCCGGAAAGACCGCCGCCATCTTGAGCGCCAGCGCCTCGGCCTGTCCGCTCAGCAAATGGCGCAGGAACAGATAAACTCCCAGCAGCATCACGCCCGCGAACGCCGCCACCGCCCAGGCCGGGATTTGCAGCCGGTTGGCGCTCAAGCCGATGGTCTGCCCGCGCCAATGGGGCGACAGGTCCTCGATGGTCTTGGGCGACGCGCGGCGGATGGTCTCGTAGAGATCGCGGCGCAGGCCCTGAAGCGCGCCCATGCCGCCGTGGGCGCGATACATGCCCTCGAAGCCTAAGCTCAAACAGGCGTGCATCAGCTCCAGCAGGCCGAGATTGACGGCGGGGTTCTTCTTGGCGCGGTCAAGCTCCTCGAAGAACTGCAAGCCGCCGTTGCGCTCGCCGAAGAAACGCACGAGCATGCTGTAGCGCGTCCAGACGTGGCGGTCGTCGCTGGGCAAATTCTGCACGATGTCGTCGGCGGTCGCCGCGAGCGCGAATTTGGCGACCTGCACCTGATCGGCGGGCGCGCCGCCCGCGCGCGCGTCGCGCTCGAACCCTTCGATGGCCTGCGCCACCTGATCCATTAGCGGCGCCGCGCCCGCGCGCGACAGCGAGGCGCGCAAGCGGCCCAGCGCCAGAAGAAGCGTGGCGGCGGCGCGCATCAGCGGATTGTCGGCGACCATCGCCAGATCGACGGCGACATGAGGCGACACGGGCGCCGGCGTCATCGGCGGCGGCGCGGCGCTCGTGGGCAGATACGGATTGACGGCGCGGCCCGTCATCCACGCGTCGCCCTCGGGGGGCGCCGCTGCGGGATAGGCGACGGCGGATTGCGGGCGCGAGGCCGGGGGCGCGCCGCCCGCAGGGGGCGGCGCGTAGGGCGGGGGTTGCGCGGGCGTTTGCGGCAGGCGGCCGCCCGGATTGGGACGGATGATCGTCCGGTCGGCGCGGCCGAACGGATCGTCGCCCCCGCTCATCGCCGGCCTTCCCGCAGCGCCCAGAACTCAAGCTGAAGCTCCGGCCAATCGCCCGCGAAATGCATGCCGACCGCGCTCGCGACGCTGAACTCGGGCCAAAGCGGCGAGGTGCGGTCGAGGTAGAAATAGACGTGATCCGTGATCGCGCGGATTTGCGGCGGCGGGGTCGGCAGATGAACCAGCGGCACGCCGGGCAGCGCGGCATGAACAATCTCGTTCATCTTCGTGTTGGGGCCAACCTTCAGATAGGCAGGCAGGCTTTGCTGGATCTCGCTGAGCGGACGCCGCGCCGACACCTCCAGAATGAAGGTCGCGTTGCGGAACAGCGTGCGGTCCTTGATCGTCGAGATAAACGAGTTGGGGGCGCGCTCGATCAACTCCAGCCGGATCGCGCGGCGGTCGAGTTGGGCGGACAGGAAATTCTGAATGTCGCGCAGCACCGGCGCAAAGCAGCGCTCCAGATCGTCGTGGACGTAAGCCTCGTATTCGCGCGCGCGCCGCTCGGGCGTGGCGAAGGTCGCGAGTTCGCCGGCAATGCCCAGCAGCTCCAGATAAAGCCGCTCGGGATGGACCGCGCGCGAGCGCCGGTAATGTGCGAGCGCGGGGGTCACGCGGTTGAGCATTTGCAACATCAGGTAATCGGCGCTCTGCAAGCCGCCCCCGGCGGTGGGGTCGCTGGCGTAACGCGCGAGTTCGTCGAGCTTTGCAGAAATCCAGCCAATCACGCTGTCGAGCCAGCCGACTGTCGTCGGGTGCGCCGCGATCAGCAACATGGGCGGCGCGAATTTCTCGTCGAACACCAGCGTCTTGTCGTGCACCTCGACCAGCCGCGCCACGCATAGGCTGACGAAGCCGGGTTTGGGCGTCTTGCGGATTTCGTAGGCGAAGCGCGGATAGGCGACCTCGATCTCCTCCTCGATGCGCAGATGCGAGGTCGAGTCGATCACCGTTTCCGTGCCGATGACGAAGCGCGTCGCGTTCTCCGACGCCTGCGGGCCGACCTCGCGGGCGTTTTGCGCGCGCGCCGGGGCGGTCAGCCAGATCGTGTGCAACGCCGCCGACTCCGGCACGTCGATGGGCGCGGGCGCCGGGCTGTCGGCGGGAAAATCGATGAGGCCGCCGTCGGGCATCACGCCGCTGGCGCGACGCAGCGCGAACTTGCCCTGCTGGGCGAGATCGCGGTCGATCTCTATCGCCGCGAAACCGTAGGGGTAGGGCGTGACATGGCGGGTGCGGGCTTCGAGCGCGTTTTCGCTATAACGGTCGGCTTGCTGAAGATGGTGGGGCCGCAGGAACAACCCCTCGGTCCAGTGAACTTTCGCGCTCCACGACATGTTTGATGACGTCCTTGTTGGGTTCCGACCTTCGGAGCGGCTTCAAACAAATAGAATCGGCATTCCGTCATTGCGAGCGCAGCGAAGCCATCCACCTCGCCGAGCTCGCACGACCATCGACTGTTCCTGCCGGCCCACCAGGCTGCTGCGTCATGCCCGGGCTTGTCCGGGGATTCCGCGCCGCGCCGCTCTCGCGAGCTATGAAAATCGTCCCCAACGTCTCAGCCTTTTGTTTCAGACGCCTCGCAGCGCGACGGCGTGACCGCCGCGACGAGCCCGGCCATGACGACGACGGGTCCGCCAGTCCGTAGGTATGAGTTCGATTCTGCGGATACATCGATGGCTCCGCTTCGCCCGCGACGACGGTGTTTCATCTTGATAGATATTCGCTCTAGCCGCCCTTGTCGTCCAGTTTGTCGTAGGCTTCGGCGAACAAGTTCATGAAGGCGTCGTTGAGCCGCCCGTCCGCCCGCTTCGTCAAGGCCCGCCATCGTTCCGCATAGGCGTCCCACAATCGCGCCTTACGGGACGACATCACCGCGCCCAAACCCCGCTCCGGTCCAAGGGCGCTTTCGATCTTGTCGGGCGCCAGGTCCTCGAACAGCGCTTCGAGCGCGCCCTGCATGGCGCCGAATGTCAGAATGTTGTGCTTTTTGAAATCGTCGAAGGCCTGTGCCACGGCG
>JAYVYJ010000052.1:0-4370 GCA_043784465.1 Hyphomicrobiales bacterium | reverse complement strand
CCCGCCTGAAGGTCGAGGAACCCTAGGATCAGCGAGCCCGCGAGGCCGAACAGGGAGGAGGTGAACGACACGCTCATGCCCGCGATGGGTGCCGAGAGGCCGGTCTTGAGGTCATCGAACATAGTCGCGGTGTTGGCGCCGGTCTTCATGCCGTCGATCACGCCGCTGATCGAATGCACGGTCTGCAACAGGCCCCAGAAGGTGCCGAGCAGGCCGAGGAACACAAGAAGGCCGATGAGATAGCGGTTGAGTTCGCGCCCCTCGTCGAGCCTTGTGCCCACCGAATCGAGGATCGAGCGCGTCGTCAGCGTCGAGAGGCCGCGCGCCCCGGCGCCCGCGTTGAGCAGCGTCGCCATAGGGGCCAGCAGCAGCGGCGTTGCGACCTGAGCGGGGTTCGCCGAGGTCAGAGAATTGACCCAGTCGATCTCGCGGAACAGCCGGAACACCTGCCGGAAGGCGAACACGCTGCCGATGCCCAAAACGCCGAAGATCAGGCTGTTGAGGCCGGGATTGGCCTGAAACGCGATGGCGATAGGGCTGGAAAGGATGAGCGCGACAAACCCCACGATGGCGAGAAACGCCGCCATGCCGACCAGAAAGATTTTTGGCGAAGTCAGCAGCCGGGCTTCGTCTAGGGTCGCCATATAACGCTCTCGTCTCGAAACCGGACCGGGTCGGTTTAGCCGATTCGTCGCGAAAGCGGAAAAACGTTGCCGCTTGGGCGCGGGCGGCTAGAGTCCGCCCGTTTCCAGGAGCCTCGCATGACCGACCCCGCCTTCCTCGCCCGCGCCATCGCCCAGGGGCGCGGCGCGGCCGCCGCCGATCTCGTGCTGAAGGGGGGCCGTGTGTTCGACCTCGTCTCGGGCGAGCTTGTCGCCAGCGACGTCGCCGTCTGCGGCGACCGGATCGTCGGCGTGCGCGGAGAATATCGCGGCGTCAGGGAGATCGACGTGCGCGGCAAGGTGATCGCGCCCGGCTTTATCGATACGCACTGCCACGTCGAATCCTCGCTGCTGACGCCGCCCGAATTCGACGCCTGCGTGCTGCCGCGGGGCGTCACGACGTCGATCTGCGATCCTCACGAGATAGCCAACGTGCTGGGCGTCGAGGGCTTGAGGTATTTTCTTGATTCGGCGCCGACGTTGGCGATGGACCTGTACGTGCAGCTTTCAAGCTGCGTTCCGGCGACGGAGATGGAGACCTCGGGCGCACGGCTGGAGATCGAGGATTTAGCGCCGTTCGCGCATCACCCCAGAGTGCTGGGACTGGCGGAGGTGATGAACTTTCCCGGCGTGCTGGGCGGCGATCCCGGGTTAATGGCGAAACTCAGCGCATTTCAGAAACGGCGCATCGACGGCCATGCTCCGCTGTTGCGCGGGCTCGACCTCAATGGCTACCTCTCGGCGGGCGTGCGCACCGACCATGAAACCACCACCGCCGAAGAGGCGCTGGAGAAGCTCTCCAAAGGCATGCAGATCCTGGTGCGCGAAGGGTCGGTGTCGAAAGACCTGCACGCGCTGGCGTCGATCATCACGGAGCGCAACTCGCCCTTCCTCGCCTTCTGCACCGACGACCGCAACCCGCTCGACATCGCGGAGGAAGGGCACCTCGATCATGCGATCCGCACCGCCATCGCGTTGGGCGCCCCGCCGCTGGCGGCCTATCGCATGGCCAGCATCTCGGCGGCGCGAATCTTCGGGCTGCACGACCGGGGGCTGGTTGCGCCAGGCTGGCGGGCCGATCTCGTGGTGATCGACGCGCTGGAAAGTTGCCACGTCTCGATGGTGCTCTCGGCGGGCCGGGTCGTGGATGAGGCTTTGTTCGCCGGACGGGCGCGCGTGGCCCCGGTCGGGCGGCGGAGCGTCAAGGCGCGGCGGGTGACGGGAGACGACTTCGCCGCGCGCGGACAGGGGCCGTCGACGCAGGCCATCGGGGTCGTGCCGGGCAAGATCATCACCCAGCGCGTCCCGGTGACCCTGCCCTATGCGAACGGCCTGCGCGAGGTCGATCTGGCGCAGGACATGTTGAAAGTGGCCGTGGTGGCGCGGCATGGGGTCAACGACAACATCGGCGTCGCCTTCGTGCACGGCTTCGGCATGAAACGTGGGGCCATCGCCTCCTCGGTCGGCCACGATTGCCATAACATCACAGTGGTCGGGGCGGACGACGCCGACATGGCGGTCGCGGTCAATCGGCTGGGGGAGATCGAAGGGGGCTTTGCGGTCGTCGAGGGGGGCCGCGTGATCGCGGAACTGGCGCTGCCGGTGGCGGGACTGATGAGCCTGATGAGTTTCGACGACGTGCGCCGGGCGCTGATCCCGCTACGCGCGGCGGCCAAGGGTCTGGGGGTGAAGATGGCGGAACCTTTCCTCCAGGTCGCCTTCCTGCCGCTGCCCGTCATTCCCCATCTCAAGATCACGGATCGGGGACTCGTGGACGTAGACAGGTTCGCATTCGTGCGCGATTGAGAGGCCGGGTCAGAAGGATCGAGGCGAGACGCGCTTGCGTCTTCGGGCCAAGAGATGTTTCAAACCCTTGAGGCCGGCGGGGAACCTGAAGCGGCGCTTGTCATTTTCGGCGCCGGAAGCAAATAAGGTTTGATCGACAGTTAATTGTTTGGAGATCGCCATCCCTTTTGTCGCCCGCTTGCGGCGGCCGACGGGGAAAGCCGCGCTGATGATTGACTTGTATGTATTCATTTAGAGCGAAACACTGACGTTTTAAAAGTTTCGCAACAGAGAACTATGGGCGAAAATCCTCGCGGTTTTCTTGCGGGGCGCCCGCAAGGCGGAGCGGCGCGAAGCCACGCCCGCTGCCGTGGTCGTCGACACCCATTCCATCAAAGCGACCAAAGTTGACGGTCTCGGCGATTTCGACGCGGGCAAGAGTATCAAGGGCCGCAAGCGCCTCTGCCCCTCGATACTCTCGGACTTCCCATTGAACACAAGATCATCGTCGCCAACGTGCATGACCGCGACGCGCTCGCACCATTGCGCATAGCCGTCTGGCGCCAGCGCCCGTGGGTGAAAATGGCTTGTGACGTGGAGGGTAAGCGAGGCGCCGAGGCGGGGTGTTCGAAACGAAGCGCATCTACGCGACGCTGGTCAAGCGGACTGACGATTGGCTTGGCGATGGGAAAGGGCGAAAATCGTCGCCGAATGCAGTTCGGGTCGGACTTTCATGCCGACGGAGACTTCGCCTTCTCTTCGACGCGCGCGTCGGGAGCCGACGGGCGACAGTTGTTGCGCGCCGCTTCGATGAGATCCCGGCCGCTATAGCCGTCTAGCGGGTGCAGCGCGCGGCCCAGACTTAGCGTCGAAGGATCCTCTAGAAGTTGCGAAGCGAGCAGCGCGCGGCGAAGGCGATTGAGAACCAGATCAGCGTCCTTCGCGTCGCTCAGAAGCGGCGTGCAAACCAGAAATTCCTCGTCGTTCATGAGCCTGATTTCGTCGGAGGCGCGCACGGTCTTGCGCAGAAGATCGGCGATCTCGGTTCTCCTGCACTCGGTGAGGCCTGCGATCCTGACGCAAGTGACGGAAAATCGCCGACCATACACATTGCTGCAATTGGCCATTTCGGTCACGAAGTCCTCAAACGAAAGCTGGGCTTTCACCTTGTTGACGGCGCGATAGAAAGCCGAGGTTTCAAAAACGCGGCGTTCGCGCGCCTTGTCGCCGTCGGCGCCGATCGACGTCGGGAGAGGCGACTTGTCGCCATTACGCTCCCGATGCGCGTCGACGGCGGCGACCATAGAGGGAAGAAGCACGGTGGCGGCTGCGAGCGCCGCCGTCGCTTCCGAGCCGCCGACATGGACCACGAGAGATCCGGTCAAGCATGCGAACCCTGCGTCTCTCCAAGCCTTTCTAGTCCGGCCCATGAAGTATGTAGGAATACCGACATTGAACATGGCTAGCTCCGTTGGCTAACTAAACGTAGCGCACGACATGTAACAAAGCACACTGAAGGAAAAATTTGAGTTAATGAAAGTTTAACCCACTAATTCGCACGATCACAGAAATTTTTTATTCGAATTTCGGAACAGTCGTGTGTACATGTGGGATAAGTTGCTTAAAAACGCAGACAATTTGTGTGGAAAGCGGTGGCTCATTCTTTTCGGAGCGGAGTCTCGCGTAGAGCCGCCCCCGCCGATCCCTTTCCTGTCGTGGCGAGAGCGATCCCTGCGCCTGGGCCCACGTGCATTTACGCACGCTCGCGCGTCGCCTATGAACCGGGCGATCCCGTCCGTCCGAGGAAGCGCATGTTCAAGAAGATCCTGATCGCCAATCGCGGCGAGATCGCCTGTCGGGTCATCAAGACGGCGCCGTTGGCGGCGGCTGCGCGCGCCGGGCTGCCGCCGGCCCAGGCCAGGA
>JAYVYJ010000051.1:0-38825 GCA_043784465.1 Hyphomicrobiales bacterium | reverse complement strand
GTAGGCGCTGACATGGGCGCCTTGGCCGCTGACAGTTAGCGTGTCGTCGCCCACAAGCGTCGCACAATAGTCCTTTCCATAGACGAACACGCTGGAATTAGCCTGCTCGTAAAGCGCGCCGTTGGTGAGGCCCTTGACCACGTCTACGCTGGCGCCCGTGGCGCCGAAGCCGTTGCCGCCGACGTAGACCGCGTCGTTGGTTCCGTTGGCGTAGATTGTGTTGATCGACCCGAACAGGCTGAACGTGTCGTTGCCGACCAGCGTGGCCGTGATGTCGTCGCCGTACACGGCGACGCGGTTGTAGGCGTCCACGACCACCGTGCCATAGGGCGTCAGGGCGCCGGGCTGGAACAGGATGACGTCGTATTGGCTGTCGGGGGCGAATTGGCTCGTGCCGGTCACCGTCACTTGGTTGTTGGTCCCCCGAACCGTGAGGCGCGTCCCGAGGCCGACGATGGAGATAAGGTTGTTGCTGCCCACGACCGTGTCGTCGGCGTAGGAGCCGATGGCGACGAAGCTGTTGCTTTTGGTGATCGTGGTCATTGGCGACGTCCTCAAAAAATTGTGGGCAGCTTCGCCCTGCAACATGACTCAATCATAACCCTTCCTTGGCGGGGCGAGGGACGAAACTTTACGTTTGGTTAAGCTTGCGAGGACGCCGCCGCGACCTTAACGATGCGGTCGTCAGGAGAAGCACCGTGTCGGACCCCCGCGATTTTCTCACTCGCCTGTTCCAGAGCGCCATCGACGCCGCGCGGCCTGAGGCGACGCTGGCGCGGTTTCTGCCGGAGCGTCCTAGGGGCCGCACATTGGTCGTGGGTGCGGGCAAGGCAGCGGCGGCGATGGCGCGGGCGGTCGAGGCCGCGTGGGACGGGCCGCTGGAGGGGCTGGTCGTCACGCGCTACGGCCATGGCGCGCCGACCTCGCGCATCGAGGTCGTCGAGGCGTCCCACCCGGTGCCTGACGAAGCGGGCGAGCAGGCGGCGGCGCGGATGCTGGCGCGGGTGCGGGGGCTGAGCGCCGACGATCTCGTGCTGTGCCTGATGTCGGGCGGCGCCTCGGCGCTGCTCGCCGCGCCCGCGCCGGGGCTGACGCTCGCCGACAAGCGCGCGATCAACAAGGCGCTGTTGGCGAGCGGGGCGGGCATCGCCGAAATGAACTGCGTTCGCAAGCATCTCTCCGCCGTCAAGGGCGGGCGGCTGGCGGCGGCGGCGTGGCCGGCGCACGTGGTGAGCCTGATCGTCTCCGATGTGCCGGGCGACGATCTCTCGGTCATCGGTTCGGGGCCGACGGTTCCCGATTCCACGACCTCGGCGCAAGCGCTGACCACGCTGGCGCGATACGGCATCGAAATTCCCCTGGCCGTGCGCGCGCATCTGGAAAGCCCGGCCAGCGAGACGCCCAAGCCTGGCGACGCGCGGTTCGCGCGCGTGGAAAACCGGCTGATCGCCTCGCCGCTGCAATCGCTGCGCGCGGCCGCCGAGGCGGCGCGGTCGGCGGGGGTGACGCCGCTCGTGCTGGGCGACGCCATAGAGGGCGAGGCGCGGGAAGTCGCGAGGGTTTTTGCTGGGATCGCGCTCTCGTGCCGGCGTCATGGCGAGCCTTTGGCCGCGCCGTGTGTGCTGCTGTCGGGCGGCGAAACGACGGTGACGGTGCGCGGAAAGGGCCGGGGCGGGCGCAACGCGGAGTTCGCCCTGGCGCTGGCGCTGGCGCTCGACGGGGCGCCGGGGATTTATGCGCTGGCGGGCGACACGGACGGGATCGACGGCAGCGAGGACAACGCCGGCGCCTACGTCGCGCCCGACACGATTGCGCGCTCGGGTCTCGACGCGCGGCGCGCCCTCGACGGCAATGACGCTTATGGGGTTTTCGCCGCCTCGGGCGGGCTGGTGATGACCGGGCCGACGCTAACCAACGTCAACGATTTTCGCGCTGTTTTGGTTTTGGAATAGGCGGCGTGGCGGCGCCTAACGGCTCCCGCCCTATAATTCCGACGTCCTCCTCGATTCCACGCCTCACCTCGTCGGAAAAACCTTCGATCATCCGCGCCATTTCTGCGCGCACCTCGCCCGCCCGGGCCGCCGCCTGTCTATCGGTCACTTCGTTGCAGGCGGGATCTCGCGCGGTAAAGTATTCGTCCGTGAAGCGTGGCGCCGCCGCCGTGTCCGAGAAGCCGCCGCGGCGCTGCTTGGCGGCGAATTCCTCGCGCGACTTAAGCATATAATGGTTGAGGCGGACTCCGCCGTGGCGAATTCGGTCCGCCGATCCGGGGTAGCCGGATGCGACAAAGGAGGCGCCGTCGGTCATGATCGTGCGCCCGAAAGATAGCGCCGCCGAGTGCGGCGACGTGAAATGCCTCACGAACTCCGGCCGCAAGATGGCCTTAACCCAGCGATGCTCGTCGCGATCGTCGGCGGCGCGCCGGGTGAAACGGGCCGTAACCAGCCCGGGCTCGAAAGCCTGCTGGGCGCCCGAGCCGAATACTCTTTGGCATACGGCGAGCCCCCCGACGTCGGCGGGTAGGCGCGCCAGCACGCCAGGCAGGCTCTCGCCGTCGTCGGTCAGCAGAAATTCGTCGAGGTCGAGGAAGGCGACGAAATCGCTCTGGAAAGATAGGGCGGCCGCGCCCGCTTCGAAGGCGGCTAGCTGGCGCGCCATTCCCCGACCCGGCCAGTACACGACGGTCGCGAGGCCGCGCGCCTGTAGCGCCGCGAGAAGCGGCCCGGAGCCGTCGTCGCTCTCGTTGTCGAAGACCAAAAACCGCTCCACCCCGAGCAGGCGGTGATGGGCGATCCATTCCAGAATATAGCGACGTTCGTTGCGTAGAACCGTGCAGATCGCGACGCGGGCGGGGGCAGGCGCTGGTCCGGTCATCGGGGCTAGCTAATAGGTGCGAACCGCCGAAGTCGACCCCTTTTTCGTCACGATGGGGGGGGACGCGCGCGCGTTGCGCACCTTGTGGTAGGTTCGACCCATTCCCTCGCTGCGAAGGCTCCGCCCTTGACCGACAATCCGCTTCTGGCCCCCTGGACCACCGCTTTCGGCGAGCCGCCGTTCTCCAAGATCAGGCTCGAACATTTTCGGCCCGCCTTCGAAACGGCGCTGACCGAATGGGCCGTCGAACTCGATGCGATCAAGGCGGCGCCGGCGGGGTTTGAGTCGACAATTCTAGGGCTGGAGAGGGCGGGGCGCGCGCTCGACCGGGTCGAGCGCGTGTTTTATCACCTCGTCGGCACCGCCTCGAACGAGGGGATCGAGACCCTCCAGCGCGAAATCCAGCCGAGGCTCGCGCGGGTCTACGCCGACGTAATGCTCGACGATGCGCTGTTCGCCAAGGTGGACGTGGTGCAGCAGGGGCGCGACGCGTTCGACGCGGAAGCGAAACGGCTGGTGGAGCGTCGTTGGCTTGCGTTCAAGCGGGCGGGGGCGGGCTTGCCCGCGCCCGCAAAGCAGCGGCTTGCCGATATCGCCGAGCGGCTGGGCGCGCTGGGCGCCGCGTTCAGCCAGAACGTGCTGGGCGACGAGCGCGATTACGCGCTGATCCTGCGGAACCGCGGCGATCTCGAAGGCCTGCCCGAGGCGGCGGTCGCCGCCGCCGCGCAGGCGGCGGACGAGCGCGGGCGCAAGGGCGCCTATGCGATCACGCTGTCGCGATCCTCGGTCGAGCCGTTTCTGCAATTCGCCGCGCGGCGCGACCTGCGCGAGCAGGTGTGGCGGGCGTTCGTCGGGCGCGGCGCGGGCGCGCGCGACAACGGACCCGTCATGACGGAGACCTTGGCGCTGCGGGCGGAGACGGCGCGGCTGCTGGGTTATGAGACTTTCGCCGATTTCAAGCTCGCCGACACCATGGCGAAGAAGCCTTCAAACGTGTTCGACCTGCTGAACCGCGTCTGGGCGCCCGCGCGCGCGGCGGCGCTGGAGGAAGGCAAGGCGTTGCAGGCGATGATCGCCGACGAAGGTGGGGATTTCGAACTTCAGGCGTGGGACTGGCGTTACTACGCTGAGAAGCGCCGCGCGACGCTCTATCGCTTCGACGAGGGCGAATTGCGCGCCCATCTGCCGCTCGACAACGTGCTAGCCGCTGCGTTCTACGTGGCCGAACGGCTGTTCGGGCTGAAGTTCGAGGAACGCGCCGACATCGATCTCGCCCATCCGGACGCACGCGCCTGGGAGGCGAAGGACGCGCAGGGGCGGCATAGGGGTCTGTTCATCGGGGATTTCTTCGCGCGCTCGGAAAAGCGCAGCGGCGCGTGGATGAACGCCTTCCGCGACCAGCATAAGCTCGACGGCGGCGCGGCCCCGATCATCCTCAACGTGCTCAACGCCGCGCGCGGCGCGCCCGGCGAACCTGCGCTGCTGTCCTATGACGAGGCGCGCACGCTGTTCCACGAATTCGGCCATGGGTTGCATGGGCTGCTGTCGGACGTGACCTATCCCTATCTCTCCGGCACCAGCGTGGATCGCGATTTTGTGGAATTGCCCTCGCAGCTTTACGAACACTGGTTCGACCGCCCGGAGGTGATCTCGCTTTTCGCCCGCCATCACAAGACCGGCTTGCCGATCCCCGATGCGCTCGTCCGCCAGCTTCACGCCGTGCGCGCGCATGGACAGGCGCATCAGACGGTGGAATTTCTCGCCTCCGCGCTCACCGATATGGGCGCGCATACGGAGAAAGAGGTTTCCGACATGCGCGCGTTCGAGGCCGAGACGCTGCGAAGCATCGGCATGCCGGGCGCCATAGCGCCGCGCCACGCGGCGCCGCACTTCGCCCACGTGTTCTCCGGCGACGGGTACAGCGCGGGCTATTACAGCTACCTGTGGTCGGAGGTGCTCGACGCCGACGCGTTCGAGGCGTTCGTGGAAACGGGCGACGTGTTTGATCCCGAACTGGCCGCGCGGTTGAGAAAGTTCGTCTATGCGGCGGGCGGAACGGGCGAGGCGGACGCGCTCTACGCGTCGTTTCGTGGCCGCGCGCCCGATCCCGCCGCGCTGCTGCGCAAGCGGGGGCTGGCGGGGCAGGCTAGTTGACCTGAAACCACGCCGCCATCCCTTGCGACCGCTTCGCGGACGAGGGGGAGGCGAGCGGCCATTTGCCGGGATTGTCGGCGACGAAGGCTACATGCAGCGTCTGGCCGGGTCCGATGTAGAGCGCGTCGCGCCAATAGGGGTCCCAGCCGTCGTCGAGCCTGTGGAGCATCCTCGCGCAGTGGCCTTCCAGCCGCAGCGTCTGCGCCTGCGGCGTAGCGTTGGTCAGCGTCAGCGCGACCGGCTGGCCGCGCTTGGCCTCAAACAGCGGCTTTTTGGGCCAATCCGCGGCGCTGGCGGCGCCAGCGCCGCGTCCTGTCAACCGAAAGGTCGCGCGCACGGCGCGCTCCAGCGCGATCGCCTGCGGAAGGCGGGGATTGGCGGGCAGCGCGGTTATTGCTGGCCTTGGGGCGGCCCGCTCGCCCGCCGTGACGATCCGCAGCGCCGGCGCCCCGCCCAGCGCGAATTCCACTTCGCCCTCGCCGAGGTCGAAGATGAGGTCGAGCCGCGCGGTCGGGCACAGCGGAAGGTCGCCCGCGCGGGGCGCGAATATCTCGCAGGGCTGGCCGTCAATGGCGATCACCTGCACCATGGTCGTCGTCGATAGTCCCAGCAGCGCCTCGTATGAGGCGTTGGCGAGCCGAAGCCGGACGCGCCCGCCCGGCGGCGCCGTAAGCATCAGGGGAAGGGGGGCGCCGTTGGCGCGCGGCGGGACGGGGTCGCCGGAGAAAACGACCACCGCCTCGAGGTCGACCGCAGGCGGGGCCGCCTCGGGAACCACGATGGCCCCCAACAAGCCGTCCGCTCCTGGTCCATAAGCGCCGTAGAGCGCAAATCCCGCCTCCCAGGGCGTGAAGGCGAGGGCGCGGCGTTCGCCCGGCGCGATTCCTGTTGCGCCCAAACCTGGAAAGCCAGGGTCGCGATCGACGCGCAGCCCGTGCAGCGCAAACGAGGTCGGGGTTTCCAGAGCGTTGGCGAGCGTCAGTTGAAAGGGCTGGCCAATCTGGCCGCGCAGCACCGCGCCCGGCGAGACGCCGCCGTAGCCTAGACCCCCTGTCGCGAGCTTGCCCGCTTCCCGCACCTCGCTCGCTTGTCCCGAAAAGGGCCAAAGCGTCGACGCCAGGACGCCCCCGAGGAGCGCCCGGCGAGTCAACGTACCAGCATGACACGCTATTTGTGGCCCCGGGTTTGCGCGGGAAGGGATCATAGGATCGACCGGGATCGGAGCGGGACGCATGCGCGGATTGAACTTGCTGGCGGGATTGGCGGCGGTGTTCGCCGCGCTCGTTCTGGCGGGGAGCCACGAACTTCTATCCGAACGGACGGCGCGCGCCAACAACGCGGTCACCCGCGTTGCGGCGGACGCCTCATTCGGCGAGGCCCCGCAAGCGGCAGGATTTTTCGCTGGCGCGGGCTTGACGAGCCCTTTATAGACCCCGCTCCGAACCGGGCCGGTCGGAAGAGCGGCCCCGCGCGGGCGTGGCGGAACTGGTAGACGCACTGGATTTAGGTTCCAGCGAGCAATCGTGGGGGTTCGAGTCCCTTCGCCCGCACCAAATTTTGCCGCGGCCGGCGCCGGCGAGGCGTGGGACCGCTTTGTGTTATTTGCGCCGCTCCGCTCAAGGCGCGCCGCGGGACGATGGGACGAGAAAATGCAGGTGACGGAGACGCTGAGCGACGGGCTCAAGCGGGCCTATGACGTCGTGATCCCCGCGAGCGATCTTGCCGCGCGGCTCGACAGCGAACTGACCGACCTCAAAGGTAAGGTCCGGATCAACGGTTTCCGTCCCGGCAAAGTGCCGATGGGTCACCTGAAGCGCCTTTATGGCCGCTCGGTCATGGCCGATCTCGTGCAGAAGCAGATCGAGGCGGCCAACAAGAAGATCGTCGACGACGGCGGCCTGCGCCTTGCGATGCAGCCCAAAATCGAATTCGCCAAGGAACAGGCCGAGATCGACGCGGCGCTGGAGGCCAAGGGCGATCTTGCTTTCAAGATCGAGCTTGAGGTGCTGCCGCAGTTCGAACTGGGCGTGTTCGACGATCTTTCTCTGGAACGCCCCGTCGCGGAGGTGACGGACGAGGAAGTCGAACTGTTCGTCAAGCGCATGGCCGACCAGCGTCGCAAGTTTGTCGATCGCGCCGAGGGCGAGGCGGCTGAAGCGGGCGACAAGCTGACGGTGGATTTCATCGGCAAGATCAACGGGGAGACGTTCGAGGGCGGCACGGCGACCGACATCGAGGCGATTATCGGCTCGAAATCGTTCATTCCCGGCTTCGAGGAGGCGCTGATCGGCGTCAAGGCCGGGGAGTTCAAGGCGGTCGAGGCGCGCTTCCCCGATAATTATGCAAGCCCCGCGCTGGCCGGCAAGGACGCCGTGCTGGAGACGACCGTGAAGAAGATAGGCAAGCCCGAAGATCTGGTCATGGACGACGAGTTCGCCAAGACGCTGGGCTTCGAATCGGTCGAGGCGATGCGAAAGGGCATCCGCGAACGGCTGGAGGGCGATTACGCCAAATTCTCCCGCGAGCGCGTCAAGCGCCGTCTGCTCGACGCCCTCGCCAAGCGCTACAGCTTCGAAGTGCCGCAGGGCCTCGTCGATCAGGAGTTCGGCCAGATCTGGTCGCAGGTCGAGCAGGAGCGCAAGGCGTCCGGCAAGAGCTTCGAGGACGAGAACACGACCGAGGAGAAGTCCCGCGCCGAATATGTCGACATCGCCAGGCGCCGCGTGCGGCTCGGGCTGGTGCTGGCGGAAGTCGGCCGCACGGCCAACGTGCAGATCACCGAGGAGGAGCTGACGCGCGCGCTGATAGAACGCGCGCGCGCTTTCCCGGGGCAGGAGCAGGAAGTCTGGAACTATTACCGTTCGAATCAGGGCGCGCTCGCCGAACTGCGCGCGCCGATCTTCGAGGAAAAGGCGGTGGACCATGTGCTTGGCCTGGCCAAGGTGGAGGACCGCAAGGTGTCTCCGGAAGAACTGATGAAGGCGGAAGAGGACGAAGCCGCGGCGGCTTGACCTTCGATTGCGGGGCGCCTCTTTTCCTAACGGGGAAGGGCGCCTATGTTGGCGTTGGCAACCGCGGGGCGATTCCCGCAAGCTCGAAGGACCCCATGCGCGATCCCGTCAGCTACTACACAAATAATCTCGTGCCGATGGTCATCGAGCAGTCGGCTCGCGGCGAGCGTTCTTTCGACATCTTCTCGCGCTTGCTGCGCGAGCGCATCATTTTCATGATCGGACCGGTCGACGACGGCTCGGCTTCGCTGGTCGTGGCGCAGCTGCTCTTTCTGGAGGCGGACAATCCCAAGAAAGAGATTGCGATGTATATCAACTCGCCGGGCGGGGTCGTGACGGCGGGCCTGTCGATCTACGATACCATGCAGTTCGTGCGCCCCACCGTGTCGACCATGGTGATCGGTCAGGCGGCCTCGATGGGATCGCTCCTGCTGTGCGCGGGCGAGAAGGGCCATCGTTACAGCCTGCCGAACTCGCGCATCATGATGCACCAGCCCTCGGGCGGATTTCAGGGTATGGCTTCCGACATCGAGCGCCACGCCGAGGACATCATGAAGGTCAAGCGGCGTCTCAACGAGATTTACGTGAAGCACACGGGCCAGACTTACGAGAAGATCGAGCGAACTCTCGACCGCGACCATTTCATGTCCGCCGAGGAATCCAAGGCGTTTGGGATCATCGACGAGGTGGTGTCGAAGCGTTCCGGCGATGATCCGGAGCCGCCCAAGCCGCTTTGAAAAACGAGATAGCTTGATTTGTTAAGCGGTTTAGTGGTGGATTGCTTCAGGCCTGCGCTCCGTTGGGCGCGGATCGAGACTGGCGAGCCGCGCCCGGCCCGGGCGCGGGATTCGCGAAGGACGGCGCTTTGGGGTGCGGCTACCGTTTCTTAGGGCGTGACATCTAGGCTCGGTGACCGATTGCCGCCCGAATCGCGATCGGTTGTTCGGCCGGAAGGAGAAAAGATTATGGCCAAGGCCGAAGGCGACGCCAAGAACACCCTGTATTGCTCGTTCTGCGGCAAAAGCCAGCACGAGGTTCGCAAGCTGATCGCCGGCCCTACCGTGTTCATCTGCGATGAATGCGTCGAGTTGTGCATGGATATTATTCGCGAGGAGAGCAAGACCGCCCTCGTGAAGTCGAAGGACGGTATTCCGACCCCGCGCGAAATTTGCAAGGTGCTCGACGATTACGTGATCGGCCAGCCACAGGCCAAGCGCGTGCTGTCGGTCGCGGTGCATAATCATTATAAGCGCCTTAACCATGCGACGAAACATTCGGACGTGGAACTGGCGAAATCCAACATCTTGCTGATCGGGCCGACGGGCTCGGGCAAGACGTTGCTTGCGCAGACGCTGGCCCGCATCCTCGACGTGCCGTTCACGATGGCGGACGCGACGACGCTGACGGAAGCCGGTTACGTCGGCGAGGACGTCGAGAACATCATTCTCAAACTTCTCCAGGCGTCCGACTACAATGTGGAGCGCGCCCAGCGCGGCATCGTCTACATCGACGAGATCGACAAGATCAGCCGTAAGTCGGACAACCCGTCGATCACCCGCGACGTGTCGGGCGAGGGCGTGCAGCAGGCGCTGCTGAAGATCATGGAAGGCACGGTGGCGAGCGTGCCGCCGCAGGGCGGGCGTAAGCATCCCCAGCAGGAGTTTTTGCAAGTCGACACCACCAACATTCTGTTCATCTGCGGCGGCGCCTTCGCGGGGCTGGAACGCATCATTTCCGCGCGCGGGAAGGGTACGTCGATCGGCTTTGCGGCAAAAGTGCAGTCGCCCGACGACCGGCGCACGGGCGAGGTATTCCGCAAGGTCGAACCCGAGGATCTGCTCAAATTCGGCCTGATCCCCGAGTTTGTCGGCCGTCTGCCCGTCATCGCGACGCTGGAGGATCTCGACGAGGAGGCGCTCAAGAAGATCCTGACCGAGCCCAAGAACGCGCTGGTCAAGCAATATCAGCGGCTGTTTGAGATGGAGAACACGGACCTAACGTTCCAGGACGAAGCGCTGACGGTGATCGCCAAGAAGGCCATCGAACGGCGCACCGGCGCGCGCGGCCTGCGCTCCATCATGGAGGCTATTCTGCTCGACACGATGTTCGACCTGCCGGGCCTCGACGGGGTCGAACAGGTGGTGATCGGGCCGGAGGTGATCGAGGGCAAGGCGCGGCCGCTTTACATCTACTCGGAGCGCGCGGAGAAGGCGGGCTGATCGTTTACCTCCTGCCGTAAAGTTTGACCTCGGCCTTGCGGCCGAGGTTTTTCTTTTTTACGACGGTCCAGGCGGCGACTCCAACGGCGGCGGCGTCCGCCGCTGCGCTCGCAATACGATTGAGGCGGCGAGGACATTGGCGCTTGACGCTGGGTCGGGCAATAATATGCGGCTGAACGCCTGTGTTCGGCTTGTCCTGACGGGCCGCAGGCGTTCCGGCTTTAAGTGGCAATGCGTTTTCAAAGGCGACCGGCGAGCGTAACGGCCTGTTCAGGACCCAGCTCTAATCTTCCTGCGCATGACGTTTCTTATGCCGCCCAGCGCCTCTCGCCATCCCTCGCCACGCATTTTGCCGCTCCGACGCAACGCCGCTTGAAAGCGGGGAACCGAACCTCCATTTTGGACTCGGCGGCTCAGAGACGACGGGACAGGATCGTCGAAGGCGGCTAAGCTTTGCGTCATGGCGGGGTGAGTAGTGTTTTTCCCGATTCGTGGCCGGAGGCGCGGGGCGAGGCTTCTCAGAAGCTTGCCTGGCGTCGGCATTTCAAAGCTTGGAGCCCGGGGCGGGTGATACCGACGCCCGGGCGACACTGGACAGGAAAATCATGACAACGTCACGCAAGCCCATCGTTTCCGGCTCGTCCGACGCGTATCCCGTTTTGCCGCTGCGCGATATCGTCGTTTTCCCGCACATGATCGTGCCGCTTTTCGTGGGCCGCGAGAAGTCGATCAAGGCGCTTGAGGAAGTCATGCGCGCCGACAAGCCGATCCTGCTCGCCACGCAGCGCAACGCCGCCGACGACGATCCATCGCCCGAAGCCATCTTCGAAAACGGCACGCTCGCGCGGGTGCTGCAATTGCTGAAGCTGCCCGATGGCACCGTGAAGGTGCTGGTCGAGGGGGCGAGTCGCGCGCGCATCCGCAGGTACGTTCAGACGGAGGGCTATTACATCGCCGAGGCGCAGGCGGTGGCCGACGACGCGATAGAACCGATCGAGGCCGAGGCGCTGTCGCGCTCGGTGCTGTCGGAGTTCGAGAATTACGTCAAGCTCAACAAGAAGATCTCGCCCGAGGTTGTCGCTGCGGTCACGCAGATCGACGATTACGGCAAGCTCTCGGACACCATCGCCTCTCATCTGGCGGTCAAGCTCTCGGATAAGCAGGCGATTCTGGAAATCCATTCCATCGCCAAGCGCTTCGAGAAGTGCCTTGCGTTGATGGAAGGCGAGATCTCGGTGTTGCAGGTCGAGAAGCGCATCCGCTCGCGCGTCAAACGCCAGATGGAAAAGACCCAGCGCGAATATTACCTCAACGAGCAGATGAAGGCGATCCAGAAGGAACTGGGCGACGAGGATGGCAAGGACGAAATGTCCGAGCTGGAGAACCGCATCAAGGCGACCAAGTTCACCAAAGAGGCGCGCGACAAGGCGCTCGCCGAACTGAAGAAGCTCCGCCAGATGTCGCCTATGTCGGCGGAAGCGACCGTCGTGCGCAATTATCTCGACTGGATGCTGTCGATCCCGTGGTCGCGCCGCTCCAAAATCAAGAAGGATTTGCCCGGCGCGCAGGCGCTGCTCGACAACGACCATTTTGGTCTTGACAAGGTCAAGGAGCGCATCATCGAATATCTGGCGGTGCAGCAGCGCGCCAACAAGCTGACTGGGCCGATCCTGTGCCTCGTCGGGCCGCCGGGAGTCGGCAAGACCTCGCTGGGCAAGTCCATCGCCAAGGCGACGGGCCGAGAGTTCGTACGCATGTCGCTTGGCGGGGTGCGCGACGAGGCGGAAATCCGAGGTCACCGGCGCACGTACATCGGCTCGATGCCCGGCAAGGTCATCCAGTCGATGCGCAAGGCCAAGACTTCTAACCCGCTGTTCCTTCTCGACGAGATCGACAAGATGGGCCAGGATTTCCGCGGCGATCCGTCGTCGGCTCTGTTGGAAGTGCTGGACCCCGAGCAGAACGGCTCGTTCAACGACCATTACCTGGAAGTCGATTACGACCTTTCCAACGTGATGTTCGTGACGACGGCCAACACGCTCAATATCCCGGCGCCTCTGATGGACCGCATGGAGATCATTCGCATCGCCGGTTACACCGAGGATGAGAAACTGGAGATCGCCAAGCGCCATCTGATGCCCAACGCTATGGGCAAGCACGGGCTCGACAAAAAGGAGTTCGACGTCGACGACGCCGCGCTGATGGAATTGATCCGGCGCTACACGCGCGAGGCGGGCGTGCGCAATCTGGAACGCGAAATTTCTAACCTTTGCCGCAAGGCGGTCAAGGAGATTTTGCTGTCCAAGAAGAAGCGCATCGCCGTCACGCTCAAGAACGTGTCGGACTTCCTCGGCGTGCCGAAATATCGCTACGGAGAAATCGAGGAGGTCGATCAGGTGGGCCTCGTCACCGGCCTCGCCTGGACGGAGGTTGGCGGCGAGTTGCTGACCATCGAGGGCGTGATGCTGCCGGGCAAGGGGCGCATGACCGTCACCGGCAACTTGCGCGAAGTGATGAAAGAGTCGATCTCGGCGGCGGCGTCCTATGTGCGCTCGCGGGCGCTCGACTATGGCGTGGAGCCACCGCGCTTCGACCGGCGCGACATCCACGTCCATGTGCCGGAAGGGGCGACCCCGAAGGACGGGCCGAGCGCGGGCGTCGCGATGGCGACGGTCATCGTGTCGATGTTGACCGGAATTCCGGTCAAGCGCGACGTGGCGATGACGGGTGAGATCACGTTGCGAGGGCGGGTGCTGCCCATCGGCGGGCTCAAGGAGAAGCTGCTCGCGGCGTTGCGCGGGGGGATCAAGAAAGTGTTGATCCCGGCCGACAACGCCAAGGACCTCGCCGACATTCCGGCCTCCGTGAAGAACGGGCTGGAGATCGTGCCGGTGGGGCGGATGGACGAAGTGTTGCTCCATGCGTTGGTGCGCCAGCCGACTCCCATCGAGTGGGAAGAGGATACGACGACGCCGGTGAAGCGGTCGGGCGACGACGATTCCAGCGGAATGGTCGCGCACTGACCGACGTCAAGGTTGTTTGAAAGCGGCGAGGGCCGCGCCCGGCGACGCCGGACGCGGCCTTACTTCGTTGAATAAGTTGGAAAAGGGCGGAAAAACCGGGCTTTTTCGACGTTCAGCGCGGTGTACGCCTTGCGTTCCTTGAGGTTTTTGGCGAGCAATTGAACAGCACAGGCGCCGATTCGCCTGCGCGGACGTCTCAATGCGGGGCGAAGGCGCCGGTTTCCGGGGAGACGCCGGCGTGTCCAACCCATGTAATCCAAGGAACAGGAGAGGCCCATGAACAAACTCGAACTCGTCGAGCACATCGCCACCGAGGCGGAACTCACCAAGGTCAGCGCCGCTTCCGCGCTCGAAGCCGTTCTCGACGGCATCGGAAAGGCGCTCAAGAAGGGCGACGAAGTGCGCCTTGTCGGCTTTGGCACCTTCTCGGTGCGCGAGCGCGCCGCCGGCAAAGGCCGCAACCCGGCGACCGGCAAGGAGATCAAGATCGCCGCGTCGAAGAACGCCCGCTTCAAGGCTGGCGCGGCGCTGAAGGCGAGCCTCAACGTGGTCAAGAAGGCCGCCAAGAAGGAGAAGGCCTGATCGCTTTTCCTCGGGGCCGCCGTCAGTCGACCCCGAAAACCAAGTTGGGTAGCGCCGCCGTCGGGCGGCGCCGCCTTTGTTTTCAAACGCCGGCGCCACGCGTCGCGTTCGCATTGTGGGCGTTTTTGGGACCGCAGGCGTCCATGCCCACTGCTTGCCGCTTTTCGCGCCTTGGCAGCGAGTCCGCGACGCGGTACTCTGCGATCACCGGGGCACGACGCCCCTGGCCGGGCGGTTAGCTCAGTTGGTAGAGCATCTCGTTTACACCGAGAGGGTCGGCGGTTCGAGCCCGTCACCGCCCACCACTCATACCTGGCGGTTGGCGCGATGACCTTTGTACGCAGTGTTTCCGGTCTCCAGCGCGCCATGGCGGCGGGCGCCGTGTGGCTCTGTCTGGGCGGGTCCGCGTGGGCCGGGTCGCAACCCATGCAGTTTCGCGTTGCGCCGCTGACGAGCGACAGCTGCGGCGCGCGTTGTCCCAACGTGCTGATCGCCGACGGCGTCATCGAGCCGGACACGCCGCAGGCGTTCATTAATTTTGCTCGCGAGGCGGCCCGTACGCAGAACCTCAAAAGCGTGATGCTCATCAACTCGCCGGGCGGCAATGTCGTCGCGTCGATGGAGTTCGGCGCCCGACTGCGCGAACTGGGCATGGCGGCGATCGTGGCGGGCTATGGATTTGACGGCATGCGCGGGGGGCCGACGGCGGGCGAATGCGTCTCCGCGTGCGTCTACGCGCTGATGGGCGCGATTCGGCGCGTCGCGCCCCAGCAGAGCCGCGTGGCGCTGCATCGCATGTCGGTCAGCCAGTCCGAGACGCCGACGCGCGGCCGCCCCGGCGGCGTCTCGCGCCGGCTCGCGGATGGACGGCTGGTCGACGTCGTCGCCAATTACGCGCGGCAGATGGGGGTCAGCCCGGAGGTGGTGCGCCAGGCCGAGCGTGGCGATCCCGACCATATCCAGATGCTAAGTCCGGGCGAGATGCGGCGCTGGCGGCTGGCGTCCCCCAAGCTGTGAAGCGGCTTGACTTGCGGGCGGCGGCGGCTTAATCGCCGCAACGCCGCGGGGGAGTAGCTCAGTTGGTTAGAGCGCCGGCCTGTCACGCCGGAGGTCGCGGGTTCAAGTCCCGTCTCTCTCGCCAATCCCTCGCAGATTATTCTGCAAATCCTGGAGCCGGCCCGCGCTGAAATCGTCCAGATTTCGGCGCTGTGCGACACGCTAGACCGTTGCATGCTTCGCTGCGCTGCGATACTCGTCCGCCGCGATCTCGCGCGCGCGAATGTGCGGGACGGCTGGCCCCCGACGCTTTGACGTTTCCGTTCCCCCGCCGTCGCCTGAGACGCGCGTCGGGCGCGGCGTCGAAGCCGAGCGCCGGTCGGACCTGAAAGCGGAGGCCCTGTGCCCAGTCTGATATCCGACTATCTGCCGCTGCTCATCTTCATCGTCCTGGCGGCCGCGATCTCTTCGGCGCTGCTCGTCGCGCCCTTTCTCGTCGCCTACCGCCATCCCGATTCGGAGAAGCTGTCGGCCTACGAATGCGGGTTCAACCCGTTCGACGACGCGCGCATGAAGTTCGACGTGCGGTTTTATCTGGTGTCGCTGCTGTTCATAATCTTCGATCTCGAGGTGGCGTTTCTGTTTCCTTGGGCGGTGGCGTTCCGGGAGATCGGGCGCTTCGGATTCTGGTCGATGATCGTGTTCCTGGGGGTGCTGACCGTCGGCTTCGTCTACGAATGGAAGAAGGGAGCCTTGGAATGGGACTGAACCCGCTGGTCGCGCCCGCTCCGCGCGGCGTTCTCGACCCCGCGACGGGGAAGCCGGTCGGCGCCGACGATGCGTTTTTTGGCGGCGTCAGCGACCATCTCGCCGACAAGGGCTTTTTCGTCGCCGCCTCCGACGATCTCATCCAATGGGCGCGCACAGGCTCGTTGATGTGGATGACGTTCGGCCTGGCTTGTTGTGCGGTCGAGATGATGCAGCTTTCGATGCCCCGTTTTGACGTCGAGCGCTTCGGCTTCGCGCCGCGCGCCTCGCCGCGCCAGTCCGACGTGATGATCGTGGCGGGCACGCTGACCAACAAGATGGCGCCGGCGTTGCGCAAGGTTTACGACCAGATGCCCGAGCCGCGCTACGTGATTTCGATGGGCTCCTGCGCCAATGGCGGCGGCTATTATCACTACAGCTATTCGGTGGTGCGTGGCTGCGACCGCATCGTGCCGGTCGACATCTACGTGCCGGGCTGCCCGCCCACGGCGGAGGCGCTGCTCTATGGTGTGCTGATGTTGCAAAAGCGCATCCGACGCACCGGGACGATCGAGCGATGAGCGAGACCCTGCAAGGCGTCGCGGCGGCGATTTCCGGCGTCGAAGCGCGGTTCAGCCATGGCGAACTGACGCTGCTGGCGCCGGGGGAGCGCATCGTCGAAGTGCTGACGCATCTGCGCGACGCCGAGCGGTTTGTTTGTTTCATCGACATCACCGCGGCGGATTATCCCTCGCGCGCCAAACGGTTCGAGGTCGTCTACCACCTGCTGTCGCCCTACAAGAACGCGCGCGTGCGCGTGAAGGTCGAGACAGACGAGGACACGCCGGTGCCCTCGGCGATCCCCGTGTTTCCCGCCGCCGACTGGTACGAGCGCGAAGTCTACGACATGTTCGGCGTGCTGTTCGACGGCCACCCGGACCTGCGGCGCCTGCTGACCGACTATGGCTTCGAGGGCCATCCCTTGCGCAAGGATTTCCCGATGACGGGCTTTGTCGAAGTCCGCTACGACGAGGAAGAGAAGCGCGTGCGCTACGACCCCGTCAAGCTTACGCAGGAGTATCGTCGCTTCGATTTCTTAAGCCCCTGGGAAGGCCCGCCGCCGCCCGGCGACGAGAAGGCGTCCAAATGACCCAACAGAACCTGCGAAACTTCTCGATCAACTTCGGGCCGCAGCATCCTGCCGCGCACGGCGTGTTGCGACTCGTGCTGGAACTGGACGGCGAAGTGGTCGAGCGCGTCGATCCGCATATCGGCCTGCTGCATCGCGGCACCGAGAAGCTGATGGAAGCGCGCACCTATTTGCAGAACGTGCCCTATCTGGACCGGCTCGACTATGTCGCGCCGATGAACCAGGAACACGCCTATGCGCTGGCGGTGGAGCGCCTTGTCGGCGTGACCATTCCGCGGCGCGCCCAGTTGATCCGCGTGCTCTATTGTGAAATCGGGCGCCTGCTTTCGCACATGCTGAACGTCACCACGCAGGCGATGGACGTCGGCGCGCTGACGCCGCCGCTCTGGGGATTTGAAGAGCGCGAGAAGCTGATGGTGTTTTACGAGCGCGCCAGCGGCTCGCGGATGCACGCGGCGTATTTCCGGCCGGGCGGCGTTCATCAGGATCTGCCGCGTCAGCTGATCGACGACATTTACGCATTCTGCGATCCGTTCCTGAAAGTGTGCGACGATCTGGAGACATTGCTGACGGGCAACCGCATTTTCAAACAGCGCAACGTCGATATCGGCGTGGTGTCGCTAGAGGATTGCTTCAAATGGGGGTTTTCGGGCGTGATGGTGCGCGGCTCGGGCGCAGCGTGGGACTTGCGAAAGTCGCAGCCCTACGAGTGCTATGAGGAGTTCGAGTTCGATATTCCCGTAGGCAAGAACGGCGATTGCTACGACCGCTATCTGATCCGCATGGAGGAGATGCGTCAGTCGATCCGCATCATGAGGCAGGCGTGCGAAAAGCTGAACACGCCGGGCGGCGAGGGGCCGGTGACCACCGACGACGGCAAGATCGCGCCCCCTAAGCGCGGCGACATGAAGGCGTCGATGGAGGCGCTCATCCATCACTTCAAGCTTTACACCGAAGGCTACAAGGTGCCCGCAGGCGAAATTTACGCCTGCGTCGAGGCGCCCAAAGGCGAGTTTGGCGTCTATCTCGTGTCGGATGGGACCAACAAGCCTTATCGCGTCAAATTGCGCGCCCCCGGGTTCGCGCATTTGCAGGCGATGGATTTCATGTGCCGCAAACATATGCTGGCCGACGTCGGCGCGATTTTGGGTTCGCTCGACATCGTGTTCGGCGAAGTCGACCGGTAAGGGGGAGCTATGTCCGTCCGTCGCCTCGCCGACCGCCAGCCTGAAAGTTTTGTCTTTACGCCCGAAAGCGAAGCGTGGGCGAAAACTGAGATTGCCAAATATCCGGAAGGGCGTCAGGCCTCCGCCGTCATCTCGCTGCTGTGGCGGGCACAGAAGCAGAACAATTATTGGCTGACCCGCCCGGCAATCGAACTCGTCGGCCGTATGCTGGATATGCCCTACATCCGCGTGCTGGAGGTCGCTACCTTCTACACGATGTTCAATCTGGAGCCGGTTGGTAAGTTTCACGTTCAATTGTGCGGAACGACGCCCTGCATGCTGCGCGGGGCCGAGGCGATCAAACAGGTTTGTCACGCCAAGATCGGCGAGCCGGGCCATCGTTCGGCGGACGGGGTTTTCTCTTGGTTGGAGGTCGAATGCCTGGGCGCTTGTTGCAACGCGCCGATGGTGCAGATCAACGACGATTATTACGAAGACTTGACGCCAGAAAATTTCGCCGCGCTGCTTGATGATCTTGCGGCAGGGCGTGAGGTCCGCGTCGGCTCGCAAATTGGGCGTGTGGGCTCGGAACCGGTCGGGAAGCTGACGGCGCTGACGACGCTCTATGGCGAGGACGGCAAGGGGTTGAAGGAAAAAGCGGATGCTTGAGGACAAGGACCGCATCTTCACCAACATCTACGGCCTGGGTGACCGCTCGCTGAAAGGCGCGCGTGCGCGCGGGCAGTGGGACGGAACCAAGGCGCTGCTGGAGAAGGGCCGCGAGGGCATCGTCAACGAAATGAAGACCTCCGGGCTGCGCGGGCGCGGCGGGGCAGGGTTTTCGACGGGTCTCAAATGGTCGTTCATGCCCAAGAACCCGGACCCCAAGCGGCCAAGCTATCTGGTCATCAACGCCGACGAATCGGAGCCGGGCACCTGCAAGGATCGTGAAATCCTGCGTAACGAGCCGCACATGCTGGTTGAAGGCGCGTTGATCGCCGCCTTCGCGATGGGGGCGAACGCCTGCTATATCTATGTGCGCGGGGAATATATTCTGGAGCGCGAGCGGCTCCAGCAGGCAGTGGACGAGGCCTACGAAGCCAGGTTGATCGGCAAGGACAATATCCACGGCTGGCCGTTCGATCTCTACGTTCACCACGGCGCCGGCGCGTACATCTGCGGCGAAGAAACGGCGATGCTGGAAAGCCTGGAAGGCAAAAAGGGCCAGCCGCGCATGAAGCCGCCGTTCCCCGCCAACGTGGGGCTGTACGGGTGCCCAACGACCGTGAACAATGTCGAATCTATTGCTGTGGCCCCGACGATTCTTCGGCGCGGCGCAGCTTGGTTCTCCAGCTTCGGCGCGCCCAACAATTCGGGAACCAAGCTGTTTTGCGTATCGGGGCACGTCAACAATCCGTGCAATATCGAAGAGGCGATGTCGATCCCGTTCCGCGAGTTGATCGAGCGCCATTGCGGCGGCGTTCGCGGCGGGTGGGACAACCTGTTGGCCGTCATCCCCGGCGGCTCGTCGGTGCGCATGGTGCCCGCCGCGCAGATCATCGACACGCCGCTGGATTTCGACTCGCTGTCGAAGCTGCGCTCGGGCCTGGGCACGGCGGCGGTGATCGTGATGGACAAATCGACCGACATCGTTCGCGCCATCGCGCGGCTGTCGTATTTCTACAAGCACGAAAGTTGCGGCCAATGTACGCCCTGCCGCGAAGGCACGGGCTGGATGTGGCGCGTGATGACAAGGATGGCGGAGGGCAGGTCGAGCCGACGTGAGATCGACATGCTGCTGGACGTGACCAAACAAGTTGAGGGTCACACGATCTGCGCGCTCGGCGACGCTGCGGCTTGGCCTATTCAGGGTTTGATCGCGCATTTCCGACCCGAGATCGAGCGACGTATCGATCAGTATGCGGCCAACCCGCACAGCGATCCCGTGCGCGTGGCGGCGGAGTAGGGCGATGAACGCGAAATCTACTTTCAAGTCTTCGGATGAAACGTGGGAGCGCTTTTTGGCGGTGCACGAAGGGAAGCCGTCGGCCTCGGTACGGGAATGCGCGCTCTGCCCCACATCGCCCGATGGCTTGGCTGAGTTGGGGGGCTCTGCGGGGCCGCGAAAGCGCGTCGAAGCGCTGGAAGAGGCGAAATGACTAGAATCGTCATCGACGGCAAGGAGATTGACGTCCCTGCCGAGTACACGCTTTTGCAAGCCTGCGAGGCGGCGGGCGCGGAAGTGCCGCGGTTCTGCTTTCATGAGAGGCTGTCGATCGCGGGCAATTGCCGCATGTGTCTGGTTGAAGTGAAGGGTGGACCGCCCAAGCCGACCGCGTCCTGCGCGATGGCGGTTCGCGACCTGCGCCCCGGCCCCAAGGGCGAGCCGCCCGCTGTGGAGACCAATTCGCCGATGGCGCGCAAGGCGCGGCAGGGCGTCATGGAGTTCCTGCTCATCAACCATCCGCTCGATTGCCCCATTTGCGATCAGGGCGGCGAATGCGATTTGCAGGATCAGGCGATGGCCTATGGCGTCGACACCTCCCGTTATCACGAGAACAAGCGCGCGGTGGAGAACAAATATATCGGCGCGTTGGTCAAGACTTCGATGAATCGCTGCATCCATTGCACGCGCTGCGTCCGCTTCATCACGGAAGTCGCCGGCGTCGCCGAGATGGGCGCGACCGGGCGCGGCGAGGACATGGAGATCACGTCCTACCTGGAGAAGGCGCTGTCGTCGGAATTGCAGGGCAATATCGTCGATCTCTGCCCCGTCGGCGCATTGACGTGCAAGCCGACCGAATTTCATGCGCGGCCTTGGGAATATATCAAAACCGAGTCGGTTGACGTCATGGACGCGCTCGGCTCGGCGATCCGCGTCGACTCGCGCGGCAGAGAGGTGATCCGCATTATTCCGCGCGTGAATGAGGCGGTCAACGAGGAGTGGATTTCCGACAAGACGCGGCACGTAGTTGACGGTCTCAAGGTGCAACGGCTCGATCAGCCCTACGTGCGGTTCAACGGCAAGCTGGCGGCGGCGACATGGCCACAGGCGTTCGCAGCCATCGCCGAGAAGGCGAAGGCGACCATGCCTGACAAGATCGGCGCGCTCGTGGGCGATCTTGCGACGGTGGAGGAAATGTTCGCGCTAAAGGAATTGATGGGCAAACTCTCCTCGCCGAATGTCGATTGCCGCCAGGACGGTTCGAAGCTGCATCCGAAATTCGGTAGAGCTTCGTATCTGTTCAACTCAACCGTCGCGGGCATCGACGAGGCCGACGCGATCATGGTGATCGGCGCCAATCCGCGCGTCGAAGCGCCGGTCCTCAACGCGCGCATTCGCAAGCGCTGGCTGCGCGGCGATTGCCTGATTGGCGCGCTGGGGCCGCAGGCGGATCTGACCTATCCCTATGCGTATCTCGGCGCCGGGCCGGAGAGCCTCGCGCGGTTCGCCGACCATCCGCCCGCCAACAAAGAAAGGCCGATGTTCATCCTCGGCGCCGGGGCGTTCGCGCGGCCCGACGGCGAGGCCGTGCTGGCGTTGGCGTTAAAGGCGGCGAACGCGCTGGGGGCCGTCAAGGAAGCCTGGAACGGTTTCAACGTGCTGCACCATGCGGCGAGCCGCGTCGGCGGGTTGGACCTCGGCCTCGTGCCGGGAGAGGGCGGGCTCGACGCGCCCGCGATGGCGAAGGGCGGGCTCGACCTGATCTTCAACCTTGGTGCGGATGAAATCGACATCGCGCCTGGCGCGCTCGTCGTTTACATCGGGACGCATGGCGACAAGGGCGCGCATCGCGCGGACGTGATTTTGCCCGGCGCGGCCTACACCGAAAAGACAGGCATTTACGTGAACACGGAAGGTCGCCCGCAATTCGCCGAGCGTGCGGTATTCCCTCCGGGAGAGGCGCGCGAGGACTGGGCGATTTTGCGCGCCTTGTCTGAACGGCTTGGCGTGAAGCTGTCTTATGACAGTCTCGTAGGCTTGCGCGCGGCGCTGGCGAAGGCCTATCCGCATCTCGTCAAATATGACTTCGTGACGCCGGGGGCCTTCACTGAGATTGCGGCCTCTGGCCAGCCGACCAACGAGGCCTTCGTATCGCCGGTTCATGATTTTTATCTCACCAACCCCATCGCGCGCGCCTCGCTCGTGATGGCCGAGTGCTCGGCTTTGGCGAGCGCCCGGCTCGCTCAGGCTGCGGAATAGGTCATGACCTCGCTCAACGCTTCAAGGCCGGATCGCTCGTTCGCCCTCGTCGGCGGCGTCGCCGCTTTCGCGGTGGTCGCTGTGCTCGCGGGGCTTCTCTATGGCTTTGTCGGCGGCGGCTGGGGGGCCGCTCTGGGCCATTGGACGATGGCGACGACGCTTGGCGTGATCGCCCGTTATGCGGTGGAAAGCCTGCTGATGCTGGTCGCCGTGTTGATCTCCACCGCGATCCTCATCTATGGCGAGCGCAAGGTTTGGGCCGCTGTGCATATCCGGCGCGGCCCCAATGTCGTGGGGCCGTGGGGAACGCTTCAACCCTTCGCGGATTTTCTGAAGTTCATCCTTAAAGAGCCGATTATCCCCTCCGGCGCCAACAAGGGCGTGTTCCTGCTGGCGCCTTTGGTTGGAGTCGTGCTCGCCATGGCGTCTTGGGCGGTTATCCCGGTCGCGGAAGGCTGGGTGGTTGGCGACATCAATGTCGGCGTACTCTATCTGTTCGCGGTGTCGTCGCTTGGCGTCTATGGCATCATCATGGCGGGTTGGGCGTCCAATTCCAAATACGCGTTTCTTTCCTCGCTGCGCTCCGCCGCGCAGATGGTTTCCTACGAGGTCTCCATCGGTTTCGTCCTCGTCACGGTGTTGTTGTGCGCGGGTTCGCTCAATCTCACCGAAATCGTTCGCGCGCAGGATACGTGGGCCGGCGCGTTCGGCTGGTACTGGCTGCGTCTGCTGCCGATGTGCGTGATTTTCTTCGTGTCCGCGCTGGCGGAGACCAACCGGCCGCCGTTCGATCTGGTGGAGGCGGAATCGGAGCTTGTCGCGGGCTATCAGGTCGAGTACTCGGCTTCGCTGTTCCTTTTGCAGTTTCTTGCCGAACTGGTGGCGATTCTGGCGATGTCGTCCATGACGGCGCTGCTGTTTCTCGGGGGCTGGCTGTCGCCGATCCCGTTTGCGCCCTTTACTTGGGTGCCGGGCGTGATCTGGTTCCTCATCAAAGCGTGGGGGATTGTGTTCCTGTTCTCGATGACCAAGGCGGTCGTTCCGCGTTATCGCTACGATCAGTTGATGCGGCTGGGCTGGAAAGTGTTCCTCCCGATTTCCCTGGTGATGGTGTTCGTGGTCGCGAGCGTCATCGAGATCTTTGGCAACGTGGCGAGGTGAGGCGATGAAGCTGGATCAGGCCGCGCGCTCGCTTTTTTTGACTGAATTCATCGGCGCTTTCGCGCTGGGGATTCGCTACATGTTCAAGCCGAAGGTTACGCTCAACTATCCGCATGAAAAATCGCCGCTCTCGCCCCGCTTTCGCGGCGAGCACGCTTTGCGGCGATATCCCAATGGCGAGGAGCGCTGCATCGCGTGCAAGCTTTGCGAGGCGATCTGCCCCGCGCAGGCGATCACCATCGAGGCGGGGCCGCGCCGCAACGACGGCACGCGCCGCACTACGCGCTACGATATCGACATGACCAAATGCATCTACTGCGGCATGTGTCAGGAAGCCTGCCCGGTGGACGCCATCGTCGAGGGGCCCAACTTCGAGTTCGCCACCGAGACGCGCGAGGAACTGTTCTACGACAAGGAACGGCTCATCGCGAACGGCGACCGCTGGGAGCGGGAGCTGGCGCGCAACATCAAGATGGACGCGCCCTACCGTTGAGGGGCCGCTGAGGGACCAAGCATGTTGGGACAGGCCATCTTTTTCTGGATCTTCGCCGCCATCCTGGTGGTGTCCGCGCTCGCGGTCGTCACGGCGCGCAACCCGGTGCATTCCGTGCTGTTCCTCATACTCGCCTTCGTCGCGGCGGCGGGGGTGTTCCTGTTGCTGGGCGCGGAATTCTTGGCGATGATGCTGATCGTCGTTTATGTAGGCGCGGTGGCGGTGCTGTTCCTGTTCGTCGTCATGTTGCTCGACGTCGATTTCACGGAATTGAAGCAGGGATTTGTGCAATATGTGCCGGTCGCGGGCTTGATTGCGCTTGTCGTCGGGCTGGAGCTTTGGTTTGTGACCTCGGGCTTTGCGCCCTCGCCGAACGCCGCCGCTGCGGCGGCTCCGGCGGGCAGCATCGCCAATACGCGCGCGCTCGGGCTCGTGATCTATACGCGATATTTCTATTTCTTCGAGGCCTGCGGCCTTATCCTGCTGACTGCGATGATCGGCGCTATCGTGCTGACTCTGCGCCATAAGGTGGGCGTCAAGCGGCAGAACGTCGAGGCCCAGGTTTCGCGCACTCCGGCCACGGCGGTCGAGTTGCGCAAGGTCGCCTCGCGCGCCGGCATTTGAGGAGCCCATCATGGTCATCGGCCTCACGCATTATCTTTCGCTGGCGGCGATCCTGTTCACCATTGGCGTTGCGGGCATCATCCTCAACCACAAGAACATCATCATCATCTTGATGTCGGTCGAGTTGATCCTGCTCTCCGTCAACATCAACCTCGTTTCGTTCTCGACCTTCTCGGGCGATCTGACGGGGCAGGTGTTCGCGCTGTTCATCCTCACCGTCGCGGCGGCGGAGGCGGCCATCGGGCTGGCGATCCTCGTGACGTATTATCGAAATCGCGGGTCGATTGCGGTCGAAGACATCAATTCGCTGAAAGGCTGAGCGGGACATGATGTACGCCCTCATCGTCTTCCTGCCGCTCGTCGGCTTTCTCTATGCGGCGCTGTTGGGCCGCAGGCACGACCCGCGCCGGTCGGAGATCGTGACGACTTCGCTGCTTGGCGCCAGTGCGTTGTTTTCGTGGATCGCGTTCTTTGGGTTCGCCTTTTCGTCCGATCCCGAGCCGGTGATCGTGACCGTCGCCAACTGGATGCATGTGGGCAAGCTTGCGGTGGCGTGGTCGCTGCGCGTCGATGCGTTGACGACCGTGATGTTCGTCGTCGTCAACACAGTGTCGTTTCTCGTTCACCTTTATTCCATCGGCTATATGCACCAGGACGACAGCCGCCCGCGCTTCTTCGCCTATCTATCGCTGTTCACCTTCGCCATGCTGATGTTGGTGACGGCGGACAATCTCGTGCAGATGTTTTTTGGCTGGGAGGGCGTCGGCCTCGCGTCCTATCTGCTGATCGGCTTCTGGTATCAGAAGCCCTCCGCCAACAAGGCGGCGATGAAGGCGTTCGTCGTCAACCGGGTCGGCGATTTCGGCTTCGCGCTCGGCATCTTCCTTACCTTCCGCCTCACCGGCTCCGTGTCGCTCGACGCGATCCGCGCGGCGGCGCCAAGTCTGGTGGGCCAGAACATTCATGTGTTCGGCTTCGTCGGCGACGCGCTGACGATCACCTGTCTGTTGCTGTTCATGGGCGCCATGGGCAAATCGGCGCAGTTCCTGCTGCACACCTGGTTGCCGGACGCGATGGAGGGTCCGACGCCGGTGTCCGCGCTGATCCACGCCGCGACGATGGTGACGGCGGGCGTGTTCATGGTGGCGCGGCTGTCGTTCCTGTTCGACCTCGCGCCGGTCGCCGATAACTTCGTGCTGATCGTCGGCGCGACGACGGCGCTCTTCGCCGCCACCGTCGGCCTCGTGCAATACGACATCAAGCGCGTCATCGCCTATTCCACCTGCTCCCAGCTTGGTTACATGTTCGTCGCCGAAGGGGTGGGGGCCTATGGCGCGGGCGTGTTTCATCTGTTCACGCACGCGTTCTTCAAGGCGTTGTTGTTCCTTGGCGCCGGCTCCGTCATCCACGCGATGCACCACGAGCAGGACATGCGCCGCATGGGCGGGCTCAGGCAAGAGATTCCGTTCACGTTTTGGATGATGATCATCGGCACGCTGGCCCTCACCGGCGTCGGCCTGCCGTTCACTTCGCTGGGCTTCGCAGGCTATGTGTCGAAGGACGCGATCATAGAGGCGGCTTACGTTTCGCATCGCCCCGCGGCGGCCTACGCGTTCCTGTGCGTTACGGTCGCGGCGGGCCTGACGTCTTTCTATTCCTGGCGGCTGGCGTTCATGACGTTCTTTGGCAAGCGCGGCGAATATGCGCGCTGGCTGCCCCATGACGGGCAGCACGGGCACCACGGGCACGACGTTCATGGACACGGCCACGATCACGACGCTCCCGCGCACGAGTCCCCCATCGTCATGTTGATCCCGCTGGGCGTGCTGGCGTTTGGCGCGGTGTTCGCCGGCATGTTCTACCGGCGTTGGTTTATCGGATCGGGCTTTGAGGGCTTCTGGAAAGATAGTTTGTTTCTCGCCAAAGGCAACACGATCCTTGAGGACATGGAAAGGGCGCCGTGGTTGGTGTCGCTGCTGCCATTCCTGATGATGGCTGGCGGTTTCTTCGTCGCCTACAGGATGTATGTCGTGGACAAGACGGCGCCGGACCGGATCGCCGAAGCCAATCCGCTTCTCTACAAGTTTCTCTACAACAAGTGGTATTTCGACGAGCTTTACGACTTCCTGTTCGTACGCCCCGCCTTCTGGGTCGGCCGATTGTTCTGGAAGGGCGGCGACGGGCGGATAATCGACGGAATCGGGCCAGACGGGATTGCGGCGCGGGTGTTCGACGTGTCGCGCAATGTCGTCAGGCTTCAGACCGGTTATGTCTATCATTACGCCTTCGCCATGCTGATCGGCGTCTCGGCCATCGCGACATGGTATCTGTTCGCAGGGGTGCGCTGATGTCGGGTCAATGGGTGCTCTCGACGCTGCTCGTTCTGCCCGTCGTCGGAGCCGTCCTCATCGGTCTGCTGCGCGGCGAGGACAAGGCGACGCTGCGCAACGCCAAATGGATCGCGCTGTGGACGACGCTCATCACCTTCTTCGTCAGCCTCTACGGCTGGACGCAGTTCGACACCGCCAACCCTGGCTTCCAACTGGTCGAGCAATCGAACTGGTTCTCGGACGCCATTCTTTACAAACTCGGGGTCGACGGCATTTCCATGCCATTCGTGCTGCTGACGACGTTTCTCATGCCATTCTGCATCCTCGCCTCGTGGCGCTCGATCAAAACGCGCGTGAAAGCCTATCTGATCGCCTTCCTGATCCTGGAAACGCTGATGCTCGGCGTGTTCGAGGCGCTGGATCTCTTGATGTTCTACGTGTTCTTCGAGGGCGGCCTGATCCCGATGTTTCTCATCATCGGCGTGTGGGGAGGGAAGCGGCGCGTCTATGCGGCGTTTAAATTCTTTCTTTACACGCTGGCCGGTTCGCTGCTGATGCTTCTCGGCATCATGGCGATGTACTGGACCGCCGGGACCACCGATATCGAGAAGTTGCTGCATACGCCGTTCGCGCCCAATGTGCAGTTTTGGCTGTGGTTGGCTTTTTTCGCCTCCTTTGCGGTGAAGATGCCGATGTGGCCGGTCCATACCTGGTTGCCGGACGCGCATGTCGAGGCGCCCACGGCGGGCTCCGTCATCCTGGCGGGCATCCTGTTGAAGATGGGCGGCTACGGCTTCCTGCGCTTCTCGCTGCCGATGTTTCCCGACGCCAGCGCCTATTTCGCGCCTTTGGTGTTCGCGCTCTCGGTGATCGCCATCGTCTACACATCGCTCGTCGCGCTGGTGCAGGAGGACATCAAGAAGCTGATCGCCTATTCCTCTGTCGCCCACATGGGCTTCGTGACGATGGGGCTGTTCAGCGCAAACACGCAGGGCGTGCAGGGCGCCGTGTTCCAGATGGTGAGCCATGGTCTGGTTTCGGGCGCGTTGTTTCTGTGCGTCGGCGTGGTCTACGACCGGATGCACACGCGCGAAATCGCGGCCTATGGCGGGTTGGTCAACCGGATGCCGCGTTATGCGACGGCGTTTCTGGTGTTCACGATGGCGAATGTGGGTCTTCCGGGCACATCCGGCTTCGTCGGCGAATTCCTTACGTTGCTCGGCGCGTTCGAGGCCAACACGTGGGTCGCGCTGGTCGCCACCACCGGGGTCATCCTTTCGGCGGCCTACGCGCTTTATCTCTATCGCCGGGTCGTCTTCGGCGCGCTGGAGAAGTCGAGCCTGCTGACCATCGAGGATCTGACGTTTCGCGAGCAACTGTTGCTGGTCCCGCTGCTGCTGCTGACGATCTATTACGGCTTGCATCCGCAGCCGATCCTTGACGCCAGCGGGGCGTCGGTGGAGGCGCTGCTGCATGGCATGCAGCACGCGCTGGCCGCTTCGAAGGCGGCGGCGCTTTGACCCGGAGAGAGACATGAACCCCACCGCTCTCTCGATCTCCGTCATCGCCCCGGAACTGATCCTGTCGATCGGCGCGCTCGGCCTCGTGCTGCTGGGCGCGTTGCGTGGCGACAAATCGGGCTGGCTCGTTTGCGAAATCGCTGTCGCGCTGCTCGGGGTCGCGCTGATCGTGGTGATGTTCGACAAACGCAGCGAAGGCGTCACGTTTTACGGCGCCTTCACCAACGACGCCTTCGCGCGCTTCATGAAGGCGCTGGCGCTGACGGGATCGCTCGTCTCGCTGATCCTCTCGCTCGATTATCTGAAAGAACACAAGTTCGGCGGCTTCGAGTTTCCCATCTTGTTGCTACTTTCGACGGTCGGCATGATGATGCTGATTTCGGCCAGCGACTTTATCGCGCTCTATCTCGGCCTGGAATTGATGAGCCTCGCGCTTTATGTCATCGCCGCCTATCGTCGCGACGATCTGAAAGCCTCGGAGGCGGGGCTTAAATATTTCGTGCTGGGTGCGTTATCTTCCGGGATGCTGCTTTATGGTGTTTCGCTGATCTACGGCTTCTCGGGCTCGGTCAACTTCAAGGCGGTCGCCGAGGCGCTACAGGGCCACGCGGGCATTGGCGTGGTGTTTGGCCTCGTGTTCGTCATCGCGGGGCTGGCGTTCAAGATTTCCGCCGTGCCGTTTCATATGTGGACGCCCGACGTCTACGAGGGTGCGCCAACTCCCGTCACCGCCTTCTTCGCCAGCGCGCCCAAAATGGCGGCGATGGCGATCGTCGTACGCGTTTTGATGGTGGCGCTGCCGGGGGTGGCTGGCGAATGGCGCCAGATCGTCGGCTTCGTCTCCATCGCCTCGATGGCGCTCGGCGCCTTTGCCGCCATCGGCCAGACCAACATCAAGCGGCTGATGGCCTATTCCTCCATCGGCCACATGGGCTTCGCGCTCGTCGGGGTCGCTGCAGGCGGGCCCGAGGGTGCGCAGGGCGTCGCCATGTATATGGCGATCTATGTCGTGATGACTCTGGGCACGTTTGGCGGCATCCTGTCGATGCGGCGCGGCGGGCAATATGTCGAAAACATCGACGATCTGGCGGGCCTCTCGCGCACCAGCCCGACGATGGCGTTTTTTCTCGCCGCGATGATGTTTTCGCTCGCGGGCATCCCGCCGTTGCTCGGTTTCTTCGCCAAATTCTACGTGTTCGCCGCTGCGGTCAATGCTGGGCTCTATGGGCTGAGCGTCATCGGCGTGCTCACGAGCGCGGTCGGCGCTTATTACTATCTGCGCATCGTCAAGATCATGTATTTCGATGAGCCGGCGGCCGCGTTCGACGCCGGGATCACCGCGCCTCGTCTGGTGCTGGGCGTTTGCGCGTTGCTCGTCATTCTGGGCACGCTCGCGCCCGCCAGCCTCACAGCGGCGGCGGCGGCGGCGGCCAAAAGCCTGTTTTGACGCGCGCCTTGTCGGACATCCGCCGCTTCACCTTCAACGGTTGGCGCATCGAGCGCCACGACGCGCTCGACAGCACCAGCGAAGAGGCGAAGCGTCGCGCGCTTGGCGGCGATCCCGGGCGACTCTGGATCGTCGCGGAGACCCAGACGGCGGGGCGGGGGCGCCATGGCCGCGCGTGGCGCTCGCCGCGCGGCAATTTCTTCGGCAGCGCACTGCTGGTCGACCCCTGCGCCATTTCGGAAGGCGCGGAACTGGGGTTTGTCGCAGGGGTGGCGACGCAGGCTGCGGTCGGCGATTTCGGCGTCGCCGCGCAGCTCAAATGGCCTAACGATCTGCTGGTCGACGGCGCCAAATTGTCAGGCGTCCTGCTGGAAGCGTGGAATGTCGGACCGCATTATGCGGTCGCCGTGGGCGTCGGGGTCAATTTGGCCGAGCACCCGCCCGATTTGCCTTATCGCGCGACGCATCTGGCCGAACTCGCCGGACGGCCCGTTGCGGTGCGGGAGTTCGTTGAGCGGCTGGCCGTGCGGTTTGACGAAGCGCTCGCGCTGTTCGCGCGCGGCCAAGGTTTTGCGCAGGTGCGCGCGCGCTGGCTGGAGGGCGCGGCGGGGCTGGGGCGTTCCCTGCGCGCGACCACAGCTGCGGGCGTTCGGGAGGGCCTGTTCGTGGGGCTCGACGCGCGCGGACGTTTGCTTTTGCGCGTTCAAGACGCGATAGAGACCGTAGAATCTGCCGATATCGCTTTGCTTCACGAGGCCCCTGGCGGAGAAAGTTCGAGTTAAAATGAAGGATGATGCGGAACTGGTCTTCGTAGGCCTCGGGGGCCTGCGCGAAATCGGCATGAATTGCGCGCTTTACGGCATTGGCCCGGCGAAGTCGCGCAAATGGCTGATGGTCGATCTCGGCCTCGCCTTCGCCGGCGACGAGGCGCCGGGCGTCGATCTCGTCATGCCCGACCTCGCCTTCGTGCAGAAGATCAAGCGCGATCTCGTCGGCCTCGTCATCACCCACGCGCATGAGGACCACATCGGTGCGCTGGCCGAATTGTGGCCAAGCGTCGGCGTGCCCGTCTACATGACGCGCTTCGCGGCGGGGCTGGCCGAAGCGCGCCGCCTCAGCGAGCCCGGCGCGCCGAAAATCCCAATCCGCGTCGTGCCGCTAGGCGGACGCGTGCCGATCGGCCCGTTCGACGTGGAGTTCATCCCCGTCGCGCATTCGATTCCCGAGAGCACGGCGCTGGCGATCCGCACCCCGTCCGGTCTAGTGCTGCACACCGGCGACTGGAAGATCGATCCGACGCCGGGCGTCGGGCGTCCGACCGACGAAGCGCGGCTGCGCGCGCTGGGCGACGAGGGCATCCTCGCATTGATCTGCGATAGCACCAATGTCGTGCGCGACGGCGAAAGCCCGTCGGAGGCCGATGTCGCGCGCACATTGAAAGGCCTGGTCGCCGAGGCGAAAGGCCGCGTCATCGTCACGACTTTCGCCTCCAACGTCGCGCGCCTGCGCGCCGCCGCCGAGGCGGGCTTGGCCAATGGGCGTCAGGTTCTGGTGATGGGCCGGGCGATGGAGCGCGTCGTCTCGGTCGCGCGTGAATGCGGCTATCTCGACGGTCTGCCGCCGTTTCTGGGCATAGACGCGTTCGAGCGGCTGCCGCGCGCTCAGGTGCTGGCCATCGCCACCGGCAGCCAGGGCGAGCCGCGCGCGGCCATCGCGCGCATGGCCGAGAACGATCATCAGCGCGCGACGCTGAGCCCTGGCGATCGCGTGATCTTCTCCTCGCGCACGATTCCGGGCAACGAGAAGGCGGTAGGCGCCACCATCAATGGCCTCGTCGAGCAGAACATCGAGGTCATCACCGACCGCACGCATCTCGTCCATGTCTCGGGCCATCCGCGCCGCGGGGAAATGCAGCGCATGTACGAATGGACACGGCCGCAGATCGCGGTTCCCGTGCACGGCGAGCCGCTGCATCTGAGCGTGCACGTCGCCTTCGCCAAAGCGCAGGGCGTGCCGCATGTGCTGCGCGCCTTCGATGGCGATCTGGTCGGGCTTTCTGCGCAGGGCGCGGTGCGGGTCGGACGCGTCGAAATCGGGCGGCGATACAAGGACGGCGACATTTTGCTGCCAGCGGGCGACGATTGCGTCAACGAGCGCAAGCGGCTGTCGGTCGCGGGCATCGTCTCGATCGCGCTCGCGCTGACCGAAAAAGGCGATTTCGTCGGCGATCCCGACGTGATGATCTCGGGTTTGCCAAAAGTCACGCGCGACGGCGCCGATTTCGACGCCTTGGTCGATTCCGCCATTTTCGAGACGGTGGAGAGCCTGCCGCGCGCCAAGCGGCGCGATTCGGATTTCGTCGCCGGCGCCGTCGAGCGCGCGGTGCGCAATTCCATCAATGCGGCCTGGGGCAAGCGCCCGACCGTGCATGTGCTGATCGTGGAGACTTGAGACATGATCGGAAGGCTCAACCACGTCGCCATCGCGACGCCCGACCTCGAAAAGTCGAGCCGACTTTATCGCGACAGCCTTGGCGCGAAAGTGTCGGCGCCGACGTCGTTGCCTGAGCACGGCGTGACGGTGGTGTTCGTGGAGACGGCCAACAGCAAGATCGAGTTGCTGCATCCGTTGGGGGCGGGCTCGCCAATCGCCAGGTTTCTGGAAAAGAACCCCGACGGGGGTATGCATCATCTTTGTTTCGAGGTCGACGACCTCCGCGCCGCGCGCGACGCGCTTCATGCGACGGGGGCGCGCGTGCTGGGCGACGGCGAGCCCAAAATCGGCGCGCATGGCAAGCCCGTGTTGTTCCTGCACCCCAAGGACTTTGGCGGCACGTTGATTGAACTGGAGCAGGTCTGAGGGCGGAGCGGACGTCATGACCAGCCAAGCTCGCCTTACGCAGGTCGCGACCCTAGCAAAGATCGAAAAGCGCGGTTCATCCCCACCGTTATGGCCGGCCTTGTCCCGGCCGTCCACGCCGCCGAGCGAACTGCAAGCCTCGAAAGTTTTGCCGCGGCTTTCACGCGATGTGGAATGGCAATCCCGCAACCGGATAGATGCTGAGGGGCTTGGAGGGCAGGGACAGGCCCGGCGATGACGACGCTTCGCGCTGGTCGCTCACCACCAATCGACGATTGGTTGGAAGCTCCGAGCTTTCCAGCCGTTCGTGCAGGCAGCCATGCTTGGTTGGTTGACAAAACATCATACGGTGTGAGGGGCGCACCGCGCCCCTCACACCCGCATTTCGCCCCTCAGCCGCTCATACTCCAACCGCACCGTCTCCGCGCCGTGCTTGCGCTCCAGCCGCCGCACGGTGAAATGGCCGCGCGCCATCGCCTGAAAATGCTGGGCGAAGGCCGCGTTGACCGCCGCCCCGCCCAGGGCGCCGATGACGGGAATGGCCTGCGCAGCGATCTTTTCGCTCACCACGACGCCAAACCGCGCTCCGAGCGCGCGCAGATAGCCCGCCAGCATCGGTGCGATTTCCGACGCTACGCCCTGTTTGACGAGCACGAAATCGACGTCGCCCAAGCCCTGACGGAGTTGCTCGCGCGCCAGATAGTAGCGGCTGCGGCCCGCTTGCGCGTCGGCGCGCTCCGCTCCCAGTCCCAGCACGTCCATGCAGGCGAGCGCAGTTTCCGGATTCGCAAGGTCCTCGCCCTGCGCGCGGGCGATTTCGGCGACCGAGCGCAGCAGGATTGCGGTGGAAATCGGCAATTCGGCGAGCGTGGAGGAAAACCCGAAGGCGCCGCCGATGGCCCCGGTCGCGGCGGCGGCGGCCTGATGGAGACGGTTGCGCGGGGCGGGCGAGCCGGTCCTGCTCAGCGAACTCAGCGCAACGCGAAAGGCGACCTTCAGCGCCGTGTCGGCGGCGACCGCCACCGCGTGCCGCGCGGGCGCGGGCAGCGCGCGACCCACCCGCCGCAACTGCCCGCCAACGACCCGCGAAAGCCGCGAGGCGAAGCCGTCGGCTTCAAGGAGGCGCGCGGCCTCGGAAAGGTCGGCCATTTCGTCCGGGTTGAGACGAGGCGGCATAAGGTCGGCGGCCGCATTGACCATGGGAAGCAATCCTCGTGAGACGCCTCCAGATAGGCGCCCCAGCTTCGCGGCGCCAGCGCCTCACGCCGCGAGCGCGTCCTCGACGTCGAGATCGAGCATGATCGCGGGCGCGAAATTTTCGTTGCCGGGGGGCGCGCCGAGGCGTAGCGGCGGCGCAACGCTCTCGAACTCCGGCTCGGCGATCTCGACGTAGTCGGCTTCGGAGGCTTTAAGTTCGCGCGCGTCGGCGCGGGCGCCCTCGGCGGCGAGGCGCCAGAGTTTGGCGACGACAGGCCGCAGCGCAGCGTCGCCCAGCGCCTCGATGTCGCGCACCATCCCCCTCGTTAGCGCAGGATTGACGCCGACCGCCGGTCCTGCGGCCCCCGCGCTCTCGACGGCGATGCGGAAAGCGGGCAGCAACGACGCCGGCATGGCCGCGCGCCTCCATAGCGCGCCAAATCCGTGGCCGCGCGGCGCGCGCATCAGGGCCGCCACGCGGCGGCGGGGGATGCGCGCCATCTGTGCGAGGCTTTCGCCCGTCAGTCCGACGTCGCCCCCCGCAAGCGCCCGCACCAGCAGGCTCACGGTAAGATAGTTGCGCCGCCGCAGCCATTCGACGAGACCGACGAGTTGATCGGGACGGCAGTCTCCTGCGATGGCGACGAACGCCTGCTCGCGTCCGTCTCGCGCCATTCGGCTTGCCTGGCGCGGCTCGAAGCGGTCGATTTCCGCCGCGCAGGCCTCCACCGTCGCGGCGGCGAGCGCGGCGCGCAACGCCGCCGTGAGGCCTGGACGCGCGGCGAAGCGCGTGCGCGCCTCCTCGTCGTCGGCGAACCGGTCGTAAAGACGCCACAGCGCGGCCTCGCCGATCTCCGCGCCGACATTGTCCAAAAGCGCCAGCGCCGCCGGGCGCTCGGCGACCTCGGCGAGCGCGGCGGCGACGGCGGCGGGGAGACGCGGGCGCCGCGCGACGGCGATCTGCGCCTCGACCTCGCCTGTGGCGACGGCCTCGATCAAGTCCTCGTCCGTCAGCAAGGGCGAGGCGGACAGCACGATGCGCGCGACGTTGGCCGCGTCTGCGGCCAAGGCCAACACGACATGCCGCGGGGCGGCGCGCGACGCGGCGAGCGCCTGGGCGAGCGCCCGGCGTACGCGCGGCTCGGGATCGTCGAGCGCTCGGGTCAGTGCGACTTCGGCGTCGATGCGCGCCTCCGCACTGAGGTCGGCGTGGAGATAGGCGCGCGCGAGCGCATTGACGACGTCGGCGCGTTCGCTCGTATAGGCGTGCGGCCATGCGGCCATAAGCCGCCGCAGGGCGTAGGCGTCCGGAGTGGAAGGTTCGGCAAGGATGGGCGCGTTCACGGCGGTGTCCGCTCGTTGGTAAATTCTGTCTTACTATCCGGCCGTTAGGGTAAACGGCGGCTTAACGCGCAGCGAAAGGGAAACGAAATCATGATCGAAGGACGCAAACCGCACGCTCGCGGCGGCTATTATTTCGAAGATTTTCAAATCGGCGCGCGTTTCGAGCACAAATTGCGGCGCACGGTGACCCAAATGGACAACATGCTGTTCTCCAACATGACCCTGAACCCCCAGCCGCTCCATATCGACGCCGACTTTTGCGCCAACGAAACCGAATGGGGCCAGCCGCTCATGAACTCGCTGTTCACGTTGGGCCTGATGATCGGCATGTCGGTCAACGATCTGACGGTCGGCACCACGATCGCCAATCTCGGCATGACTGAAGTGCGCTTTCCCAACCCGCTGTTCGAGGGCGACACAGTGCGCGCGACGTCCGAAATCCTCAGCGCGCGCATGTCGAAATCGCGCCCCGACGCAGGGCTGGTCGAATTCCTGCACCGCGCGTTCAAGCAGGACGGCAAGCTGGTGGCCGAGTGCAAGCGCACCGCCTTCATGCGCGCCCGCCCGGCCACGACGATCGCTGTGTGAGCCATGCGCGCGCTGCTGATCGTGCGTGAGGGCGACGCGGCGGCCTTCGCGTTGGGGCTGGCGAGTGGGGCGGACGCCCTGTTGGCCGATTCGGCGGCGGCGGCGGCGTGGCGCGGGCAGGGACCGGCGCTTTACCTGCGCGTGCGTCCGCTCGACGATCCCCTTGCGCTCGACGATCTCGCGGAGGCGGTGCGGTTGAGGCCAGCTGGGGTCGCGATGGCGAGCGCGTCGGGCGGGGCGGATGTACAGCGGCTTGGCGCGCGGCTCGCGGTAGCGGAAGCGCGGCAAGGGCTGGCGGATGGGGCCGTGCGCATTCTCGCCTTCGCCACCCAGACGCCGGAAGCGGTGCTGGGGTTGCCCAGCTATCGCGGCGCTTCGGACCGGTTGGCGGGGCTGGTCGTGACCCGCGCCGCCCTTGCCGAGAGCTTACGCGCGGCGCCCGACAGCCGCCCTGTCCGGCTCGCCCGCGATCTCGCTTTGCTTGCCGCGAGGGCGGCGGGCGTCATCGCGCTGGATGCGCCCTTTGACGGTCTTGCGGGGTTACGCGCTGAAGCGCGGGCTGCGCGCGCCGACGGCTTTGACGGCATGGCGGCGCTGTCGCTCGCTCAGGTTCCCGTCATACAGGCGGCGTTCGCGCCCTGATCGCGTCAAGCAGCGTTCGGGCCGCGACTTCGGCGGTGAAGCACGCCTCGTAACGCCGCCGTCCAGCCGCGCCCATCTCGCGCCGGAGGTCGGCGTCCCGTCCGAGCGACAGCATCGCCTCCGTCAAGGCCGCAACGTCGCCCGGAGGGACCAGAAGACCGCTCACGCCAACCTCGACCACCTCGGGGCCTCCCCCGCCTTGCCCCGCGATGACAGGCTTTCCCGCCCGCAGGCCTTCGGCATAGACGAGGCCGAAAGATTCGTAGCGCGAGGGGGCCACCAGCACGTCGCAAGCGGCGTAATGCGCCGCCAATGCCGCTTCCTCGACGCGCCCGTGAAACACGATGCGGGCCGCGACTTCGGCGCCTGCCTCGAAGCGTTCGCGGATCGTCGCGCCGCCGTCGTCACGAATGGAATCGTCACCGACGATATCGAGCCGAGCTTCGGGTAGCTGGCGCAGCACATCGGGCGCGGCGGCGAGCAGCACATCAATGCCCTTTCGGCTTTCGAGCCGCCCGACGAACAGAAACCGCAGGCCCTTCGAGGGTGGCGGGGCTGAGGCGGGAACGTTCGCCAGCCCGTGCGGCGCATAGACCAGGCGCTCCGACTCGAGCGTGAGGCTGTAGCGCAGGGCGATGTCCTCGACGATGGCGCGGCTGTTGGCGTGCAGCAGCGGCGCGTTGCGCAGGCACCAGCTTTCGAGCGCGAGGATCGGACGCCCTCGCAGGCGCATCCATTCGGGGTCGCTGCGGCGTTGCGGCTGGGAGTCCAACCAGAAATCCATGGTGGTCTGCAATGCGCACACCACAAAAACCCCGGGGTTCGCCAGAAACGCGACAGGCTCGGCGTCCCACAGCGGCGCATAGACGAAATCGACGTGGCGGCGCGCCGCCAGCGCCTCGACTTCAACACGCATCGTCGCGGAATGGTCCCAGATTTCTTGCGGAATTTCCTCCCCAAGGCCGAGATCGGGCGGACGCCCGCCCGCAACCAGCGCGGCGCGGTGGACCCAGACTCCGTCCTCGTAATCGAGGCTTGGCTCGGCGCGGGCGCGGGTAAAAACGTGGACCTCGTGGCCGAGCGCCGCCCAGGCGGAGGCGAGTTCGGCCGTGTTGCGCGCGATGCCGCCATTGTGGCCAGGAGGATAGTCCTGGCTGACCAGCGCGATGCAAAGCCTCGCGCCGTGAGACCGAATCAGGGGGAAGGGGCGAAACGGGGGGGGCGGCGGCGCGGGGGTCATCAGCTTGCGCCGGGGCGCGCGTCCCGCCGCCAGCCCCGCCGCGATGCCGTCGATCGCCTCCCGCTCGAAGCGCTCGGCGTCGGCGGCGGTGAGGTCGCCTCGCGCCACGTCGTTGGCGACGCCGACGCGCCATAGCTCGGCGTCGTCGAGCGCCGCACGCAGGATTTCGAACGGCGTGTGATGGTGAGCGCCGTTGCGCAAGCCGAAATACACGCGGTTCTTGATGAGCGGGCGCCAATGGCGGTAGACGCGCCGGGCGCTGCGATCCGCACTCGCCGCGGATTTGTGGTGCACCGCCGCCCGCTGCAATTGCGCGATGCGGCCGCCCGCGTCGTTGAGCCGCGCGAAAACGTCGCTCTCGTCGAGGAAGAACTCGTATTCCTCGTCGAACCCGCCAATCGACAGCAGCGCCTCCCGGCGGAACGAGCAATTCGCGCCCAGCAGATGCGGAAATTCCGCCGAGAACGGGTAGTTCAGCTCCGGCGCTGGGGCGCGCCATAATTCGTGGGGATAGCCTAAACGGTCGAGAGTGACGTAGCGCGCCTGAAGCGTCACGCCCGAGGGATCGTAGACGATGCCCCCCGCCGCCGAGAGGTCAGGCTCGGCCTCGTAGGCCGCCGCGAGATCGGTGAGCCATTCCGCCTCGGGTAGCGCGTCGTCGTCGAGAAAGACGACGATCTCCCCCGCCGCAAGGGCAAGCCCGAGATTGCGCGCGCGCGACAGATTGCGCTCCGGGCAGGTCGTCATCTTGACGGCATCGCCCAGCGTCTCCACGAATTCGCGCGTACCGTCGGGGCTAGGCCCCGCCACCAGCACAAGTTCGAAGGGCGCAGGATCGACGCCCCGCAGCGCCCGGAGCGTCGCCTTGAGAAAGGGGAGGCGTCCGTCTGAGCAGATGACGACCGAAAAGGTCGGACCCTTCACGCGCGGGCGACGATGCGAAGGAGGAAGCCTTCGCTTTGCGTGGGCGGTTCGGGCGTGAAGCCCGCGCGAGCCAGAAGCGTGACGAGCGCAGACGCGTCGAGCAGGTTGCGCAACGCGCGGGCGCCCTCTCCGAACAGGCGTTCGCGCCAGAGCGCGAAATCGGCGCGCGCGGCGAGATCGGCCAGAAAAGCTGGACCGTCAAGCGTCACCACGACAAGTTCGCCCCCACTTGCCAGACGCGAGCGCCAGTGGGGCAAAACCCGGGCTTCCAGCGCCGCCGGGGCGATATGTTCAATCACATGGGTCGCCACGAGCCGGGAGGCGCCGCCG